>CAZQYC010000105.1:0-11400 GCA_964597495.1 uncultured Steroidobacteraceae bacterium
ATGCTCACGTTGGGATCGGCCCATCCCACGATCACCACGTTCAGGTTCCCCGCCGTCTGCGCGCCGGGAAAATAAACGCGAATCATGCTCTGCGGCGGAATCTGCGTGTTCCAATTGCTCTGCTTATACGTGATAGCCGCCGACGCCGTCTGGCTCATCATCTGGCCGACGAGGAAGAGCAGCGCCACCCCAAGCCAGCGATGCCGAACCAATGTGCTCTGCCATCGATATGGCCGTCGTGGACGCGCCGTCTCTGCAGTGAGTGCAACGATGCTTTGCCGATGATCCATGTTCCATCCTTCAAGTGCTGGTTCCCCAGACACTCATATTTCTAATTCGTACTTTCTAGTTCAATTCGCTGAACAACCGACCGTCGATCAAATCAAAGGCAAAGCAATCCCTCTTCGCTCAATGAAGCATCGGAATGCCACTGGCGATGTAGTGGAAGTACGTTGATTAGAACGCGGAAGTCGTTACGTCCTGAACTAACGCTTTGCTTTCGTTTTGATCCCTAACTAATTCCTTGGCTCCTTACCTAACTCCGATTTTTTTCTCTCGTTATCGTCGAATCTTTCTTCGCGCGGCGCAAGATCGCGCATTCGAAAAATTCTGTCAATAACAATTTCAACATTCTCTGCACAGGATGATGAAGCGTAGCGACACATCGTTCTATTTCGCATTGAATGCTTGCAGTCGAGCGAGCGCCGTGCGTGTCGCTTCATCACTGTCTCCACGTTCTTTTTTTAAAACATCGTAAGACGATGATAAATATTGTTTCGCTTGTGTTCGCTCGCCCGTATCCGCGAGCGCTTGACCGAGTGCATTTTCTGTTCGTGCTAACAACCACGCTGACGCATTGGACTGTTGACCAATCGTCAAGGCGGCTTTAAGCACCGCGATGGCGTCTGCAGGGTGCCGCATGCCGAGGAAAGCTTCGCCCAACCAATACTGAGCGGAGGCAACGTATTGATGTTCTTTCGGAAGTGTCTGACCGTAAATAGTTAGCGCTGCGCGCAAATGCTCGCTTGCTTCGGCATAGCGGTGTACTCCCACTAAGAATTTCCCCAGCGACGTGTGGTAGTAACCGCTTCGATAATGATTATCTCCATGCGTCCGCAGCGCCACCGTTAAACTCTCGCGGAACAAGGTCTCGGCATCGTCGCCTCTCCCCTGGGCTTCTTTAATCACCCCCAATCGCTCCAGACTTTGCGCCAGATGCGGTCCAGTATTGCGATAGACCGAGCGTTGCACGGCGACCGCGTGCTCCACCATGGTAGCCGCTTCCTCCAGTTTGCCGCGCTGAAACAAGACATCGCCGAAGACCAACTGAGCGCGCAACCGATCCGGATGGCGCTCTGACAATACTCTCTCGGAAAGAGTGACCGCATCACGCGCTATCCGTTCCGCGTCAACCAACCGATTCATCCAAATGTAGAGTGACGCGAGGTCCCGCTTGGTCACCGCCACCTGCATCGAATCGCCTTTCAAACGGCGACTGATATCGATGCTATCGAGAAAACGCTGCTCCGCCGATTTGAATTCGCCGCGCATCATTTCCATCAGCGCCATCGATTGCAATAGATCCGCGTATTCTTGAGATTCCTCAACGTGCTGGGAATCCAACAGCGTCTTGGTCTCGTCAAAGGTGGCCCCCGCCTCATTGAGCTTTCCCACCCCGCGTTCCGCTCTAGCGAGTCGCATGAGTGTCGAGGCCAACCTTATTTTGTTGATGGGAGAAAATTGACGCTCGATCGCTACCGCTTTTTTCAGTTGTTCCACTGCCTTTGCATACTGCCCGGCATTGATATAGGCCGCGCCCATCTGATTGAGCAATCGTAATCGAACCTCACGATCGTGAAGATCATCAAGCCGGTCGCTGGCCGCGTCCAACAATTCAAGGGCCGTGACTTCATGTCCCTGGGTTGCATCGAGATTGGCATCGCGAAACACGGCACTCATGAAATCCGACACGCTCTCGGCGTGATCACGATCGATGCCGGCGCGGTGATACAACACCGCGGTCGTGATGGAAAACACGATAAGAGCGAGGACAGCCACACTCACCGCCGTAACGGGAACGGTATGGCGTTTTAGAAAGCGTCCTGCGTAATACGCCCAATTACCGTCATTCGCGTGGACCGGCTTGACGTCGAGACAACGCTGAATGTCGGCCATCAGTGCTTCGACGGAGCTGTAGCGTTTTTCCGGTTCTTTTCGAAGCGCTCGCATGACGATGGCATCGATGTCGCCTCGCAGCGCCGCGTGGAACCGGTTCGGGCTCACTTCTCGATTGCCCGCCGCCGTGAGTACCACGTGCCGTTGGGTGGCAGTCGGTATGTTCACGGCTCGTGCGACGGCGGCACTGGGCTTCGGTGGATCGACAATGCAAATGAGTCGCTCCAATTCCAGTTGGCTGGTATTGAATACGGAATAAGGAGGAACACCGCTGAGGAGTTCGTACAAGATCACGCCGAGCGAATACACGTCGCTGACGGTTGTGATCGGGCGGCCGGAGATCTGCTCGGGACTCGCATACGCCGGCGTGAGTGCGCGGTCGTTGAGCCGCGTGAGTGCTGGACTCGGCGTGGTAGACGCGAGCAGTTTGGCAATACCGAAGTCAAGCAACTTGGGTTCGCCGGCGTCTGTCACCAAAATATTTCCCGGCTTCAAATCCCGATGCACGATGAGATTCGCATGGGCGTAGTGCACGGCGGTGCATACACGCAAAAAGAGCCGGAGGCGCGATTCGATGGACAATCGGTGCTCGTCGCAGAATCGATCAATGGGCATTCCATGCACGTACTCCATGACGAGATACGGATACCCTCCCTCACTTTCGCCGGCATCGAGTAACCGCGCGATGTTGGGATGATCGAGACTTGCGAGTATTTCGTGCTCCGAGTTGAATCGTTGCAGCAGCGCCTCATTGGTGACCGGCGTGCCGACGACTTTGACGGCAACGTGCGCGGCATACTGACGGCCGGCGCGGGTACCCAGATACACCGTCCCGGCGCCGCCACGGCCCAGCACCGAGATCAACTTGTAGTGACTCAGCGTCGTCCCGACCAGTTCGTCGTACGGTCCACGCGCCTCACCGAATTTAGCCTCGGCGATGGCCCGGGTAATGCGCCCAAAATCCTCCGTGCAGTCCACGGCAAGGAGCGTTCGCACCTCGGCCACGAGCGCCGGATCGCTGACGGCCTCTTTTTCCAACAGGCGCTCGCGCGCGTCGGCGTCCAAATCCACGACGTCCATGAACAGCCGGTTCAGCCTCGCCAAATGGTGGTCGTCTGTGTTCATGATCGGTTCGGGGCGCGCCCCTCACGCCGCCGGGAAGGTTTGTAGTCCACCTGGGTCATGAGCCAGGCTTTCGCAAAGTGAAGTTGCCGTTTGACGGTGGAGATAGAGCGGCCCAACAACTCGGCGGTGTCCGCCAAACTGAGCCCCGCGAAGTAATGGAGCTCGAACGCCTGGGCGTTCTCCGGGCTATGCTCGGTCAACCGTTCGAGCAGTTCGTCGATTTCCACGACGTCGATCCCCCCGTCCGTCCCCAGACTGAAGACATCGTCCGACAAAATCGGCGCGTCGGGCGTGCCCCCGCCCCGCTTCGCCGCACGCCGAGCCTTGGCGTGATCAACCAGCACATTGCGCATGATGCGCGCGGCGGTGGCATAAAAGTGGTGTTGGTCGGCGAACTTCTCGGAGCCCACGATGCGCGTCACGGTTTCATGGACAAGGCCGGTGATGGCTAACGTATGGTTCGGGCGCTCCCGTTGCATATAAGTGGAAGCGAGTCGATACAATTCCCGATAAATAAAAATCTCCATTTCCCGGTTGGCTGCGGGGTCACCGCTCTTCGCCTTATTGGCGAGTAACTCCAACCGTTGCGCTTTCGTCCCGCGCCGCTCCGATTCCGTCATGATCTCTCCACCCACCCTTCGCGCTAATAAAAGTACGCTTTCATTCCTATACAAGCGAAAATCGGGTCGGAAGTGGCTCACGAAAATAAAAATCACGGCGGAAATTTATAAGATCCCTGCCGGTTCTGTAAAAAGCCGACGTGAATCGACCCTCAGGATGGAGGTCCGTCACACGGTTTCTTGTGTCAGACCTCACCGCCCTCCGTGGCGGTGAGGTCTGTTCCCCCAATGCGTAGTTCAAAGCGGGGCCATGTCCATCTCTTCCATCCTATTTATTTCTTCGGGGTGGTGAATGCCTTGTCCTTCAGAATCACTTCGATCGCTGCATTGAGTTCAGGCTGAGCAGGAGTAACGGATTGAAATGCCAACAACGCGGCGGCGCCGACGATCAGCGCCGTGGCGCTTAAACCTAAAAATGCGAATGTCTTCATCGTTGTATTCTCCAAATCGCTTTTATTGTGACTATTATCAAGACCATCGTGCCGAATCCACTATTCGAATCTGTGGTGGCCCGTCTACAAGATCGCCGGAATCCGCCACTCGGATCTGCGGTGGCCCGTCCACAAGATCGCCGGAGTCCACCACCCGAATCTGTGGTGGCCCGTCCACAAGATCACCGGAATCCACCACTCGGACCTGCGGTGCCGTATTGGTAGGCTCACCGGGGTCCGTTGGTTGAGCCGGCACCGGGATGGGGTTGAAGGAGAGGATGGAAATTGCAGCCGCCATCGAAGAAAAAAACACCGTACGCATAGAACCTCCACGTGGAATTAATAAAGTGACTACCCGCCGTGCTGGTCAGTGACCAACAGGCCGAGGCACAATAGCGCGGAGTTATTTGCGGAGGACGGCGTGAGCGCCCTGTCAATCGATGAAGAGCGCCTTGCTGAAATGCTTAAGGGCCCTCACTTCGAACGAAGCCGTTGAGCGATCATTAACCGTGTCGTTACATCTGGTGGCTTAGGTTCTTCAACATTTACAGTAGCTAACGCGTAGAAGCGTTTGAAAAATCACTCGGACCGGGTCAGGGTATCCGCCTAGCAATGGTCGGATGGATTGCGTAGTTGGGGGAATAGCCGGCCAGTATCTATCTGCGGGCGCCCGAACTACTTCCTTTTGCAGCGCAGACGTTCCGAATTCAACAGGACTCCACTGTGGTCAAAAGGGGCGTGTCGCATCGTTCTTAAACATAGGTCAGCCGTCCTTCCACCAAAATGCTTGATCCTGGTGTGAGCTCCTTTTTAATACTGGCTTGTTTACCCAAACGTTGAGGGACGCCCGTTCCTGTATCATCGAATTTACAAACGTAGCGAATGAAGGGAATCAAACTCTTCGACGCCCAACTATAAAATCCATCAAAGGCGCTAACGATGTTAATACTGACACGACGAGTCGGCGAGACCATCATGATCAACGAAGACATCCGGGTGACGGTGCTGGGTGTCAAAGGTAATCAAGTTCGGGTGGGAATCGATGCGCCCAAAACGGTGGCTGTTCATCGAGAGGAAGTTTATGAGCGGATACAAAACGAAAAGGCAGGAAAGCGCGCGCCGGTCGACAATGGAAACTGGTAGGTCATCGATAAAATAGATCGAGCCAATCGGAAGTTCTCTTGAGCCCGGACAGCGAATTCAGAGCGCGCGTTCGGTATCTGCTCCGTCGGGGCGTTGAAAATATGAACGGTGGGTACCGAACGCTTTTGATGCATGCCTCTCGCCCGAACGCCGTTACGAAATAGGCGCGAAAAAAGCAAAGAACTTGTTACTTCCAAGGAAGAATCCATTTTCGGGACTTATCTCTTGGACCGGCAACTCTTGAACCGCTCCAGCAGCTCCGTGTACACGGCAGTCGTGGTAGCGCCTACGCCGATCCATTCAAGCACCATTGCATCCAATTCGTCTTGAACGGATCCCCGTGAGTGATGCATGGATTGCATCAAGCGCTGCAATTGATAGTTTCGGCGGAACGCTTGATCGGAGGGCGGCGTCGGCTTGTCGGTCAGAATTTCGGCACGGATGCAAAGGGTTCGCAGCGCAGTCTCATTGCCGGCGACATCGGAAGCAGCCGTCTTCGCGAGTTCGCTCTTAATTGCCTGCAGGCCGCCTTTCGGCCAGGCCGGCACGCCGTCGATAAAGGCTTGAACCGCTTGTTTAAGCGCCTCGCATTCATCGGCCGGCGCATTGGCCGACACGGCGAATCGATACTCACGAAGTTTTCCGCCGGCCTCGAGCACATGGTTCCAGGCTTGCTCCTTATCGCGCGCCCGCTGCTCGGCTACGCGCCTCTCGCACTGGTCGAGCGCACGTTCAAACCGCGCCTTGAGATCGCGCGCTTGCGCTTTCGGCAGCTCACCGACCGCTTCGAATAATTCGCCGAGCGCCGACAGCTTCTTTGCGCCTTCAAGCAAGTCGGCGCCAGTCAGCGCCGATAACTGCTCCGCTTCGTCGCAGAGCGCAATCGCCTTGCGTTTGCTTTCCTCAAGCGCGCCGACATATTCAGTATGCGCCTGCTGCCGCTTGGCAAATACGGCATCGCAGTGCTCGCGAAACTCGACCCACAGTTTTTGATCGTCGTCGCGAGCGACGAGACCTACGTTCTTCCAATCGAGTTGCAAGCGCTTGATCTCGTCGATCGCTTGACGGCTGTCGTCGCTGCCCAGCAAGCGCTTGGCGCGCGCGATCAAGGATTTTTTTTCGTCGACGTTCTTCGCGAACTCCGCGTCCAGCCTGGATTGCAGATCGGCCGTCAACGTCTCGAAACGTTCCTGCAATGGCTTGTTGGCCGCGCGTTCCACGGGTTGATGAGTACGCCACTGCTGCTTGGATTCGCGCAGCGCTCTGGCCACTTCACGCCAATCGGCGCGCTCCCACTCTTGTGCGGCGACGAACGCGGCCAGCCGGTCTAACAGGGCCTGGCGTTTGCTCAGGTTGTCGTCGCGTACTTTCGCCTGCGCGGCGAAGTATTCGCGACACGGTTGATAAGCCGTTTGCGACGCTTGATGAAAGCGCTGCCATTCGGCATCGGTATCGTCGGTCCCGCCTTTGCCCGCGCCTTTACTAATTGACTTCCACTCGTCTTGCAGGCGCTTGATGGTGTCGGCTAACCCTTGAGGGTGCTCGTCTGAACCGATCAACGCCTCCATTTGCTCGATCAGTTCGATGCGCTTGGGCGCCACGGCATAGCTGCGCCAGTCCTGCAGCAAGTTCAGTTTCTCGTCGAGCTGCTGCAGTTGCTTCGTCACGTGCGTCGGCACGACCGGCAACGCCTGTAGTTTTTGCTCAATGGAGCGGCGCATGCCCACTGTCGGCCCTATCTTGCCGCCGTTTAGCGCACCTTGAGCTTTACGAATCAAGCCGGCTACCTGGCGCACCGCATTTTCCTCGGCGGCTCGCTTGTCGTGGCGCGACTGCTCGAAGCCTTGCAGCGCAGCGGCCGCCTCTGACGCAGCGACAGGCACCGCGTCACCCAACAGCGAGGTAGCGGCCAGCGTTTTCCTGAGCGCTTGCGCCTCTGCGGAGAGATCGGCGTCGGACAGTACGTTGTCGAAGCGCTCAGCCTGCTGCAATACCGTTCCGTGCCGAGCGATAAGTAAAACGAGTTCCGCGATCACGCTCGTCAACCGGGCGAATTGCGTTTCATCCGCCTTACTCGCCTTTTTGTATTCCACGAGCACCGCCCACCGCGCGCGAAGATCGGCTAGCGATCGCTCGACATCGACCGCGGACTCGCTCGCATAAATTGCCGTCAAGAGCGCTCGCAACTCGCCCAGCATGCTTTGTCGCTGGGCATCCGCATTGGCTACCGCCGACTCGCGCGCCGCCTGGCTTGCCGTTTCCTGCACATGCTTGGCCACGACATGGCGACACTGGTCGATCGCTTGCTCGATGCGCACCTTGATGTCGGGTTCCGCTTGCGATGCGACCAAGAGCCACTGCGCTTCGTGATGCTCAAGCGTAGGGACGAACAAAGCATCGAAAGGTTGGTGACGATGGCGTTCCAACGCCGTACAGAGCGCAACGATATTTGCCTGCTTATCCGCCGCGGCCTTTTCCTGCGCAAGGAGCTGGTCACATTTTCCTTTGGCGATCTTGTAAACATTCTTGTCCTTGCCGCGCGCTTCCCTAAGAAGCTGTTTGAGTTGTGCGGGATCGCTCATGGCCTCGGCTGCCGCTTGCCGCATTCTTGTCGATACGCCGTCGACAGCCAGCTTACGTAGCAGCGCGTCATCGTTAATCGAAGCAATGGCCTGTCGCAGGTATGTAACTTCACTGCAGAGGGCGGCCACCGCCAGCGCCGTTTCGGCATGGGAAATACGGCGACTGCACTCCGAAAAATCGAGCGCACGCCCATCGATGAGTTGCGCAATGCGTTGCAGAGCCGCTTGCCGGACTGCCGTCTCTTTTACGCCGTCCGCAGCCACAAGCTTGAACAGTGCTTCGCCAACGCCGAGCTTTTCGATCGCGGCGATGCGCAGGGCCGGCTCATCGTCACTCAGGGCTGTACCTGCAATGAACTCGGCGGACTGCGTTTGCAGATCCGCTATCTTTTCGGCAAGCGTCTTCGCCGGGGCGGACGGCGGCGAAAACACGCGGGAAAACAAAGTCATGTTGGTCCTATGGAGAAACGTGTAGTCATTAGAGGGACTCTTCTTCCATGAAGGAGTCGATCTCGAAAGCTTGGTTTAAAAGTTTGGCATTATTCGCCGCCGAAGCAAAGCCGGAAACGGCGATGCACGCGTTATTAGTTTGTAGAAAGGGGTTCGTCGAACCGCTTTTTTCGCGGGTTCGATGAAAAAAGACTATCGCAGTCTTAATTCCTTCACAGGAAGCCCTTGTGCCAGTCGTCAGTACCGGAAGGCGACGGAACCGTAGTAGCTGCGCTCGATTTCGCGCGGCGAAGGTGACGATGGGATGAATTCACGATGTCGGGCCTGAGTTAGATTTTGGCCGACGACCGAAAGCTCGACCTGATCGGTGACTAGCCAGGCGATTCGCAAATCGACATCGACATGACTCGCGACGCTCGGTCGCGGGAGAGCGTCGACGTAGCGGACGACCGCGTCGACTTGCAATCGATACGGTAACGTTAACAGCGATTGCAGGACGACTTGCTGTTCGGCGTCGTTACTTTCCGCTGACGCGCCATTAAGATCTACATTGCCAGGTTTCACCGCGAGATGTTTCTTCAAGAAGGTATACCCCGCGTGCAGCCGCCAATCCTCGCTCACGCCGTACATGGCCGCCAATTCCACGCCGTAACTCTCTCCACGCACGCCATTCTGGAACGTAATCGGAAGATTGAAAGGCGGCGGCCCCGGCACGGCGCTGCGCAAATCGTCATAGTCGTTGAAGAACGTCGCCACCGACAGCGATAGTTCGTTGAGCGGCTGCGAGCGCCAACCGAGCTCGTAAGCCAACAACTGTTCCGACACGAATCCGTCACCGGCAATGACACGTAGCGTCGGAGTCGCCGACAAATAGAAATCCCGATCGATACGGGAGGGAGTGCGCACAGCGCGCGAGATTGCCGCCCAAATCGTTTGTTGTTCCTCAGGCATCCAAGCAAGCCGCGCATTGGGTTGGAATTCGACGCCGGTGTAGTCGTTGCGTTCGATTTTCGTGCCCAGTGTGAGGCGCAGTCGCTCATCGGCCATCCGAATTTCATCCTGCAAGAACGCGCTGTACAAATGCAGTGTCGCTTCCGCGGGCAGGAAAGCGAATAGCGGCAAGTTGTCGACGGTGTGATCCATGAAGCGGACACCGACACCCCAGACCACCTCTTGTGACCGACCGAAACGGAAACGATGCTGTCCGTCGAAATCGTAGGTACTCAGATTCTCCATGAACCCGTTGCCGAAATTACGGCGCGTGCGATCGGCATAAAACTGCAATTGCAAACCGGCCTCTTCTCCCATCGCGCGCCGCCAACGGCCGAGGACGTTGCCTCCGGTCACGCTCGTCGGCACCGCGCCGTCCGGATTGGGATTGCTCTTATAGAAATCGGATTGCACCGTGGCGGAATCTTGCGCTTCCACCCAATCAAGTCGGAAACCGCCCTGGCGCATGCGCCAGGCATCGCGCGCATCGGCGCCGTTAAAAAGCAGCGTGTCGTCCATGCCAATGGCTTCGGCATAGGCGCGATAGTAGGAATTCTCCGTGAGCTGACCGCCGTATCGAAGTTCGCCACGGCTGCGCAGCTCGTTGCCCGCGGCACCGGCGACATACAAACCTTGCGTATCACGCGCGTTCTTGGTGGTGATATTGATGACGCCGTTGACGGCATTGGCGCCCCATAGCGTGCCGCCGGGTCCGCTGACGACTTCGATTTGTTCGATATCGCGCAGCAATGTTCTTTGCGCATCCCAAAAGACACCGGCATACAGCGGCGTGTAAACGGTGCGACCGTCGATCATCACCAGTAATTTGTTGGCGAGAACATTGTTGAAGCCGCGAGCGCTAATGGCCCATTGGCTGGAATTGACGCGGGCCACTTGCAGATTGGGCGCCAACCTAAGCGCTTCGGGAATGCTCGTGGCGCCGGAGCGATAAATATCTTCGCCGGAAATGACTTGAATCGCGGAAGCCGCCTGTCCGAGTTTCTCGGGGCGCCGCGACACCGACGTCACCTCCACGTCCAAAAGTTGGTCGAGACTCAGTTTCTTAAGGTCGGTGGATGCCGCCGCATCGGCGGCATTCGCCATTGCGAGCGACGGGCACACCAGCAATTGCCATCCGATGCTGCACGATACGAACACGCGCCTTGAGAACAGATTCAAATTCCAACCGCTAGATTCCATGAAGCGCTCCAGTGCGATAACCGGAATTTGGAGGATCGACCGATACCCAACGGGCGGGCGGCCGACGTATGACTTCGGCTATCGTGGCATCATGCATTCTCGGATTTGATGGAGCCAACCCTGACGCACAACTAAGGAAAAACATGTATGGGTCGAGAATCGCCAAGGCCTCTTAGGCCGCCGATCCTCCTCGCCAACTCCCCAATACATTGTCAACGCATTATGGAAGAGTCCGCTGATGCTCTCGATTTACTCGCCCGCTTGCTTGAACTCATTCTTACTTGAGGAGCCTGCTTCCGCCAACTCCATTTATTGCCTGCCTATCCGCAGATGTTAGGATTGCCCGGGTTTATAGGGTCTTTTGTGAGTTGACCGCACTAACGGCAGAGACTTGGATGGAGTCTGCAAAGAATCAACCGAGCGTAGACGATCTGCAGCGACGCATTGCGGCGCTCGAGGCGGAAAACGCCGTGCTGCGTGCAGAACTTGCGCACGGTGCGACGTCGACGGCCGCCGCAATCGCACTGCACGAAGAAACGCGGATGCTCGAAGTGCTGAATCGCACCGGGGCCGCGCTGGCCGCCGAACTCGATCTCGACAAGCTGGTGCAAATCGTTACCGACGCCGGCACTCAGCTGGTGGACGCGGCATTCGGCGCCTTCTTCTACAACGTCACCGACGCGA
>CAZQYC010000106.1:0-11102 GCA_964597495.1 uncultured Steroidobacteraceae bacterium
CGCAAACGCTCTCGCTGCAACAGCAAATGACTTTTTCGCGCGCCAATGAAATCGAAGCCGATCGCGTCGGCATGGGCACGCTTGCCGGCGCCGGTTTCGATCCGAACGGCATGCCGGACTTCTTCGATACGTTGGCGCGGCACGCCGGCGCGAACGAAAGCCAAATGCCGGCCATCGTTCGCTCGCACCCGATCACCACCGAACGTATTGCCGAGTCCAAAAATCGCGCGGCGCAATATCCGGCGCGACTCATTGCAGACAGCACGGGTTATTCGCTCACTCGCGAACGATTGCGAGTATTGACGACCCCGCCCGGCGAAAACGCCAGCCGCTATTACGAGTCGGCAATCAAAAACGATTCCCAAGCGACGCGCGCTCAGCTTTACGGCAAGGCCATTGCATTGCTCGACGAGGAGCACGCAAAACAAGCCGTGCCCATCTTGGCAAATTTACGCAAGCTCGACCAAACGACGGTGCAATACCACACTGCCCTGGGGCAAGCGCAATTGCTGTCTGGAGACAGCGACGCGGCGATCAAGACGTTCGAACAGGCACGACAATTGTTTCCACGCAACGTGGCGGTCACTGTCCGATACGCCGAAGCGCTGGTGCGCCTGAACCAAGCGAAAAAAGCCCATGAAATCCTGCTCGATTTGTTCAATACCGTGCCGCCGACTCCGGAACAAGCGCGCCAGATCGCATTGGCTGCCAATGCAGCCGGCGACGTAGCGGACGCTTATTACTACATGGCGGAATATCACTTGATGGGGGGGGATTTGCCGCTGGCGATGAATCAGCTGCAACTCGCGCTGACGGCGCCCAATCTTTCCAACGTTCAGCGCGCCCGATTTCGCGCGCGCCTCGATGAAATTCGCGCCGCAATGCCGCGCAGATTGATCAGGCAGCCGCAAACAGACGAGCGCAGCGGCCGACGCTGACGCTACAATGACGCGTCAAGCAAGACTCCAACCCTTACTCAATGTCTGCGATCCTTCATTCAAAAGCGCGGCGCGCGCCGCTTGCTCTGGTGTTCGTTTGTTGCGCACTGGCCGGCTGCGTATTGAGCGGTTGCGCCACGACGCCCGGACGCACGACGCACGAAGATCCTTGGCAGGGACTCAATCGCGGCATCTATAAGTTCAACGACGGCGTCGACCGCGCGGTACTCAAACCGGTTGCGAAAGGCTATAAAAAGGTTACGCCGCAATGGCTGCGCATGGGAGTCGGACGATTCTTCGCCAATCTCGGTTATCCGATCACCGTCGTCAATCAGCTGCTGCAAGCGAAACCGAAATTATTCGTCGAGGACACGTGCCGCTTAGTCACCAATACCGTATTCGGAATCGGCGGACTATTCGACGTCGCCGACAAGGTGGGATTGCCCGCACACGATGAGGATTTCGGTCAAACGCTGGCTCGCTGGGGCGTACCGTCGGGCCCTTACCTAATGCTGCCGCTTTTCGGCCCTTCGTCGGCGCGTGACGCCCCCGGACGCGTGGTGGACTATTTCCTTGGTGCCTACCGTAACGCCGATGTATCCAGCGAAGTGAAATGGGGCGTACGCGGGTTCGAAGCCGTCGATCAACGCGCCCAGCTCCTATCCGCCGAAGCTACGCTGGAAGGCGCCTACGACAAATACGGCGTGCTCCGCGACGCTTGGGTACAGCGCCGCGAATATGAGGTATTCGACGGCAATCCCCCGGAAGAAGAATTCGAAGAATACCAAGATGACGAGCCGCCGCCCGCCCGTTCCTCTGACTAGTAATCCGTTTCGCTAATAATCATCCCTGCTGGTCGAACGGCAATATCCCTTCTAGATCGCTGATCTTCGCGAGCGCACGCAGCTGCTTCGGTGCGTTAATAAAGCGAACGGAGCGGTTAGCTCTTTGCGCCCTGCAATACCATTCGATCAGCAGCGCCAAGCCCGCGCTGTCTGCGCTTTGAATGCCCGACAGATCGATTTTGGCCGACGATTGCTGCCCTTGCGAATCCAGCATCGACGCACTGGCTCGCAGCACGTCGTGCACGCTCGTAAATCCCAAATGTCCCGCGACGCGGTAACTGCCGTCGGACTCGCGGGTAAAAGTGGCGTTCGCGACCATGAATGTTCCGTGCAGCTACTTCTGCTTGCTCGACTCCGGCTTCGCACCGGACTCAGGCTTGTTGCTCGCTGCGGGCTTCGTTTCCGGCAGTTCCACTGTCGGCAACTTTTCCATGCGGGCAATGAGGGCATCCAACCCTTTGGAATTAATTTCTTTCGAAAAATCGGTGCGGAACGAGACTACGTAGGAAATGCCTTCGATCACCACGTCCCATGCTTTCCAGCCAGCCTCCGTCTTGCGAAATTTAAAGTGCACGGGCACGCGCGCGCCATTATCGCGGCGGATTTCGGTGCGCACCGTCGCGCGCTCCTTGTCGTTCGGGTCTTCCTTATACGGCAACACCGTCAAACGATCCGGCGTGAAATCGAGCAATGCCTCGCCGTAACTCTGTAGCAACGACTGATAAAACGCCGCTATGAATCGCTTGCGCTGCTCGGGTGTCGCCGCGCGCCAATGCTGGCCAAGCACCTGTCGCGCGGCATATTCCGTATCGAAGTGCGGCAGCATCAAGTCGTCGACGAGCTTGCGAATTTTTTGCGGTTGTTGGTGCATGTCCTCTCGATGCGCATCGAGTTCTTTGAGGACTTGCCGGACAACAATCTCGATAAGCTCCGCCGGACCGGGTTGCGCCGCAGTCGCTTGAGCCGGTGTCGACGGAGCCGGCACCGATTGCGTCGAGGTTGATGGAGCGGAAGTCGATGGCTTCGGGTCTCCCGACTTCGCGGTTTGCGCGCCGGCCATACTTGCTATCAAGGGCAACGCTAAACAAGCGAGAGCGAGCCCCCACCGGTGGCTAAATTGGATTCCAGTCGTTTTGCCCGCTGCTTGAAACGTCGTCATAAATATCTCCGGTTATTTTTTCGTTTCGTCGCTCGAATTGTTCTTGTTGCCCATGAAGGTCGCCACCAACTGATTGATGAGCTTCTCCAGCACAAACGCGTCCTGTACGAGGTTGAACTGATCGCCGTTCTTCATATAGGTATCGGAACCCCCGGCAGTAATGCCGACATACTGCCCGCCCAATAAACCCGCCGTCATGATGCTGGCATCGCTGTCGTCCGGCAGTTTGTTGAACTCTGGATTGATGCGCATCTTGACGACCGCTTTGTAAATGTTTTGATCGAAAGCGATCGAATCGACGCGGCCGATGGTAACACCGGCCATCGACACCGGCGCACCTACCTTGAGACTGCCAATATTTTCGTACTTCGCCACGATCTCGTAGGCGTTCTTTCCCACGCTCGCTTCCCGATTGGTAATTTGCGTTACCAAAAACCAAAGCGCGGCAAAGCCGAGCAGCACGAACATGCCCGCCGAGATATCAACGGCTCGCGATTGACGCATACAAACCCCTCACAATAATCACCGCGTTCAGAGAAGGAGAGATCTGTTTTCAGCACCGTCGTAAATACATCCTTGTAGACTTCCGCAAAAACATCCATGTTTTTGAGGATGCTGAAAACAGATCTCTCCTTCTCTGAACGCTCCTCCCGTAACACCTTCCACTCCCCATTCGGATGCAGAAGCTTGATCCGATTCATTCGTCCGCGCTTCAGGCGCTGCAGAAAATGCGAGTGCGTTCCACAAGCGCGTCAGCTTATCGCGGACGGTTAGGCTGCTTTCAGCACGCTCAAAAACAAGGACGTTTTTGCGCGAGCCTACATGGACGTATTCACGGCGGTGCTGAAAGCAGCCTAACCGTCCGCGATAAGCCACCGACAACCCAACAACGAACTACAACATCACCGCCGTCAACATGTAATCCAAAATCAAAACCAAGACAGCCGAATTCACCACCGCCCGCGTGGTCGCTCGACCCACGCCTTCGGCCGTCGGTTCAGCACGGAAACCTTCATTGACGGCAATCAAGCTGCAGGCGACGCCGAACACGAATCCTTTGACCACGCCTTCGCGCACGTCTTCCCAATCGACGCTCCCGCGTAATTGCGACCAGAAGGTTCCTTGATCCACGCCGAGCTGTTGTACACCAATCAGCTGAACGCCGAATAAACCGATCATGATGAAAATGGCAGTGAGTAACGGCATCGCAATCACGCCGCCCAAAAAACGCGGCGCGATGACATAACGCACGGAGTCCACCGCCATCATTTCCATCGCCGCCAATTGATCGGTGGCTTTCATCAATCCGATTTCGGAGGCCAGTGCGGTTCCCGCGCGGCCGGAAAACAACAGCGCCGTCAGCACCGGACCCAATTCCTTCAACAGCGCGAGGCCGGCACCGGTTCCCAGCGACTCCGACGATCCGAATCGCGCCAGAACGTCGTACAGCTGCAGGCCCATGGCCATGCCGACGACGAGAGCGCTCGTCATGATGATCACCAGCGACAGCCCGCCGGCGTTATGAACCTGCCGAATAATCAGCCGAGGCCGCAACAACGCCGCCGGCACTTGCCCGAGAATTCGGAAAAAGAACAAGGCGGCCGCGCCTATGTTGGCGACGAAGGTGCGCAGATTCGCGGCGAAGTCTCCGAGCAATGTCGCCAGTGCCGTCATCGCGTCGCGTCCAGTAGTTGTTGCTTGAAATCGGGCGCCGGATAGTGAAACGGCACCGGACCGTCGGCGATGCCGTTCATGAATTGATGGACGAGCTTATCGTCGGACTCCTTGAGCGACTTGGTTTCACCCGAGGCTACGACCTTCCCCTGCGAAAGAATGTAGCTCACGTCGGCCAGCAACGCGATTTCGTCGACATCGTGCGAAACCACCAAACTCGTGAGCGACAAGGCGTCGTTCATTTGGCGAATCAGCCGCAAGATCACGCCCATCGAAATCGGGTCGAGGCCGGCGAAGGGTTCGTCGTAGATCAGCATGGCGGGATCGTTGGCGATCGACCTCGCAAGTGCAACACGCCGCGCCATGCCGCCGGACAACTCAGTAGGCATGAGCTCAGCCGCGCCGCGTAAGCCTACCGCCTGTAATTTGGCCAGTACGATGTGTGCAATCAGCGGCTCGGGAAGATTCGTGTGCTCGCGAAGCGGAAACGCCACGTTGTCAAAGACACTCATGTCCGTGAGCAGTGCCCCGTTCTGAAACAGCATTCCCATGCGCTGGCGCATGGCGAACAACTCCGCACGGCTCAAAGCGGCGACGTCTTTCCCATCGACCATGACCTGACCTTTGTCAGGATTGATTTGCCCGGTAATCAAACGCAACAGCGTCGTCTTACCGGTGCCGCTCGGACCCATGATCGCGGTAATGCGGCCGCGCTGGATAGAGAGATTCAATCCCGCAAAAACAGCGCGTCCGTTAACGGAATAATGAACGTCGCGGATCTCGACGATGTTGTCCGAAGGGTTGTTCGATGGCCTTCCCGTGTTGCGATCCGCGTCCGTCATGCCGCAAGGCGCTAAGCCGCGTCCTTTTCCATGGACGACGCATACGCGCCGGTCGCGGCCAATCCGTTTAACTTCGCCCGTTTGGCGAATGCCTTTTGACCCGCCGCAAAACCTTCGCTCTTGCCACCCCAAGTTTTGAGCGCCGTGTCCTGCAATGCGCGACCGTACGAAAAGGTCAACGCCCACGGTAGAGGACCTAGCTTGTTCATCAGGCTTAAATGTTCCGTGGCTTCCTCCGACGACTGACCGCCGGACAAGAAGGCGATGCCAGGAACCGCCGACGGCACGTGGCGCTTCAAACAACGCACGGTGGCTTCGGCCACCTGCTGCGCGTTCGCACGCGTCGGGCACTTCTTGCCCGAGATCACCATGTTCGGCTTCAACACCATGCCTTCGAGGTAAACCCGATGCGCGAAGAGCTGATCGAACACGGATTCCAACGTGATGTCGGTGACTTCTTCGCAGCGCTCAAGGGTGTGCGCACCGTCCATCAGAATTTCCGGTTCGACGATCGGCACGATGTTCGCTTCCTGGCAAAGCGCCGCATAACGAGCGAGCGCATGCGCATTGGCATCGATGCAGAACTGAGTCGGAATTCCCGAACCGATGTCGATGACCGCACGCCACTTGGCGAAACGGGCGCCGAGCTTGTAGTACTCGGCCAGGCGCTCACGCAGGCCATCAAGCCCTTCGGTAATTGTCTCTCCCGGAAAACCCGGCAGCGGCTTCGCACCTGCGTCGACTTTGATGCCGGGGATCATGCCGTTCTGATTCAAGTAGTCCGCAAAGCGAACGCCGCTCTTGGTGCTCTGGCGCAGCGTTTCATCGTAAAGAATGACCCCGCTGATGTACTGGCTCGCGTTCGGCGCGGTAAACAGCATCTCGCGATAGGTTTGGCGATTCGGCTCGGTGGATTCGAGGTTAATGCTGTCGAACCGCTTCTTGATCGTGCCGCTCGACTCGTCGGCCGCCAAGATGCCCTTGCCTTTCGCCACCATTGCGCGGGCGACGCGCTCTAAATCGCTGCGGTTCATATTGCTATCCTCAAGTTCGTCATAACCTGTTTGCCGTGGGACATTTGCCGTGAGACTCGATGCCGACCGCGAGGTTGCACTCGGGCGGCTGAAAAAGGGCGCGTAGGATAACAAAACACGGTGATCGCAGCGTTCTGGATGACAGCGGTGATTGAATAGGACTAAAATGGTCCCATATTTAGCACCGCTAAAACACCCAACTCATGCTTCGAATCAGCAAACTCACCGACTATGGAACCGTGATTCTCGCGGCGCTCGCCAACGTGCCGGAGAACCAGCGAGTCACCGCGTCCGACGTCGCGCAACGCACGCGCCTCGGCTTACCCACGGTGAGCAAGCTACTTAAAATGCTCCAACGTGGAGCGCTCGTTACCTCGACACGGGGAAGCTGCGGCGGCTATAGGCTCGCGCGAGCCGCGACGCACATCACGGCAGCGGACATTCTCGATGCACTGGAAGGCAAATTGGCGCTGACGGAGTGCAGCGCGCCACACAGTCACTGCGGAATCGAGAGCACGTGCCGCGTCGGACACGCCTGGCAACACGTGAACCTGGCCATTCGCCGTTCGCTCGAAGAGATCTCGCTCTCGCAACTGGCCGGCTTGGAGCGAGTTTCAATGCGCTCGCCCACTTTGAACTCCCGCGCGACCGAAGTGCCGCTCGTGCGCATGCCGCGGCCGACGCAGGAGTAGCCATGTCCACTCCGCAACAAGACGTGAATGCGCTCGTCGGCCAGACCTATCGCCATGGCTTCGTCACGGACATCGAATCCGATACCGTGCCGCCCGGGCTCAACGAGGATGTCATCCGTCTTATCTCGCGTAAGAAAAACGAGCCTGCTTTCCTCACCGAATGGCGGCTCAATGCCTATCGGCACTGGCTGACGATGACGCCTCCGGATTGGGCGCATTTGAAGATCGCGCCGATCGACTACCAGGCGATCTCGTATTACTCCGCTCCGAAGGCCAACGCGAACGCGCCCAAGAGCTTGGACGAAGTCGACCCAAAACTGCTCGCGACCTACGACAAGCTCGGCGTGCCGCTGCATGAACGCGCACGGCTTGCCGGCGTCGCCGTCGATGCGGTGTTCGACAGCGTGTCGGTGGCGACGACTTTCAAAGACCGTCTCTCGAAGGCCGGAGTCATCTTTTGTTCATTCTCGGAAGCCGTGCAACACCATCCGGAGCTCGTCGAGAAATATTTAGGCTCGGTGGTTCCCACCGGTGACAACTACTTCGCCGCGTTGAACTCCGCCGTATTCACCGACGGGTCGTTCGTCTATATACCCAAAGGCGTCCGTTGCCCGATGGAATTGTCGACTTACTTCCGCATCAACGCCGCGAAGACAGGCCAATTCGAACGTACGCTCATCATTGCCGACGACGATTCGCACGTGAGCTACCTAGAAGGCTGCACCGCCCCGATGCGCGACGAAAACCAACTGCATGCCGCAGTCGTGGAGTTGGTCGCGCTCAATAACGCCCAGATCAAGTACTCGACGGTACAGAACTGGTATCCGGGCGACGAGAACGGCGTCGGCGGAATCTACAACTTCGTCACGAAACGCGGCGATTGTCGTGGAGCGAATTCCAAGATCAGCTGGACGCAAGTCGAGACGGGCTCGGCGATCACCTGGAAGTATCCGAGTTGCGTGCTGCGCGGCGATAACTCCGTCGGAGAATTTTATTCCGTGGCTGTCACGAACAACTACCAGCAAGCCGACACCGGCACCAAGATGATTCACATCGGCCGCAACACGAAGAGCACGATCATTTCGAAAGGCATCTCCGCCGGCCACGGCCAGAATTCCTACCGCGGCCTGGTCAAAGTGCTTGCAAGTGCGGAAGGCGCGCGCAACTACACGCAGTGCGACTCACTCCTGATGGGCGATCAATGTGGCGCGCATACGTTTCCGTACGTCGAGGTAAAGAATCCTTCTGCAAGCGTCGAGCACGAAGCCACGACGTCGAAGATCGGCGAGGATCAATTGTTCTATTGCGTCAGCCGCGGCATTGCGCCCGAAGATGCGGTCAGCATGATCGTCAACGGCTTCTGCAAGGCCGTCTTCAAGGAGTTGCCGATGGAGTTCGCGGTGGAAGCGCAGAATTTGTTGTCCGTCAGTTTGGAAGGATCAGTGGGGTGAGTGCGGTATTCGTTGCGTCGCACGGATGTTTATTTTTCATTCGTCACCCCGGCGAAGGCCGGGGTCCATCTTCAAAAAACGCATGGATTCCGGCTTTCGCCGGAATGACGGCAAGAAAATGTGGAGCTATGTAGTGTTAAGCATTCAGAATCTACACGTCCGCGCCGGCGGCAAGGAAATCCTCAAAGGGCTTTCGCTCGACGTGAAAGCCGGTGAAGTGCACGCCATCATGGGACCGAATGGTTCCGGCAAGAGCACGCTCGCGCAAGTCCTCGCAGGCCGCGAAGGCTATGAGATCGTCTCGGGCAAGGTGGTTTACCAAGGCAAAGACCTGCTCGCCATGGAACCGGAAGCGCGCGCGCGCGAAGGCGTGTTCCTCGCATTTCAATATCCCGTGGAAATTCCCGGCGTGAACAATGCCTACTTATTAAAAGCAGCGCTCAATGCCTTGCGCAAGCATCGCGGCCTTACGGAAGTCGATGCGTTCGAATTCTTGGCGCTGGTGCGCGACAAGATGAAGCTCATGCAGATGGACGAGAGCTTCTTGAATCGCTCGGTCAATGCCGGTTTTTCGGGCGGCGAGAAAAAGCGCAACGAGATTCTGCAGATGGCGGTGCTCGAACCGAAGCTCGCGCTGCTCGACGAGACCGATTCGGGACTCGACATCGATGCGTTGCGCATCGTTGCCGAAGGCGTCAATAGCTTACGGAGCACCGAGCGCGCCATCGTGTTGGTGACGCACTATCAACGCCTGCTCGACTACATCGAACCAGACTTCGTTCACGTGCTCTCCGGCGGCAAGATCGTCAAGAGCGGCGACAAATCGCTTGCGCTGGAATTGGAGCGCCGCGGGTACGACTGGGTGCTGCAGGAAACGCGCGTCGCATGAGCACTTCTCTCTCCCCTGCCCTGAAATCCTGGCAGGCCGCGTTCGATGCGCAGCCGGCGAGCGACGAACGCAAGCGGCTGGCATTCGCAAATTTCCTCGCTCGCGGCTTGCCGACCGCGAAAAACGACGCGTGGAAGTACACCGACCTGCGTCGCCTCGCGATGCGCGACTTTCGTATCGCCCCTGCAAACCAGCCATTCGCGGAAGAGAGCGTAAAGACATCGTTACTCTCCTTGCCGGACGCGTTCCGGCTGGTCTTCGTCGACGGAAGATTCGCGCAATCGCTCTCGACACTGCCGCCGTCAGGCGTGACGCTGACGCAAGTTCCGAGCAACGTCGTCCGCAACGAAGCGTTCGAGCTATTGAATGCGGCGCTCGGGTCCGATCCGCTTACGCTTAAAGTCGCCGCGAATTCAACGATCGACGTGCCCATCTATGTCGCGCATGTCTGGACTTCGTCGGCAAAATCCCTGATGGCGCATCCGCATGTAGCGCTTTCGCTTGGCAACAACGCAAAAGCAACCTTGATCGAGCACTATGTCGGTGACGGCACGGAACTCAACCTGGTCAATTCGGTGGTCGATATCGACGCCGGCGCGAACGCCTCGCTTGAGCATGTCCGACTACAAGAAGACGCGTCCGGAAATTTCAACATCGGAACGATTCGGGCGGCGGTAGCAAGCGGCGGCAATTACGTTAGCCATCACTATGCGCTGGGCGGAGGGCTTTCACGCGCCGATCTCTACGTCGAACTCAAAGGCGTTGAGGCTCGCACGGAGCTTCATGGGCTGTTGTTCGCGAAGCAGACCCAGCATTTGGACGTTCGGACTTGCATCGATCACCAGGCTCCGAACACGCAAAGCCGCGAAGACTATCGCGGCATTGCCGACCAGCGCGGTCGCGTGGTCTTCAACGGTAAAGTCGTCGTCGCAAAAGACGCGCAACGGATCGATGCGGCGCAGTCGAGCCGCAATTTGCTGCTTTCCCCGCAGGCAGAGATCGATACCCGGCCCGAGCTTGAGATCTATGCCAACGACGTCAAATGCGCGCATGGCGCGACGGTCGGCCAATTGGATGCGAACTCACTCTTTTATTTGCGGTCGCGCGGCCTCCAGCACGATGAGGCTCGTTCCTTGCTGACGCAAGCCTTCGCCATCGAAGTGATCGATCGCGTGCCGGTCCCTTCGGTTCGAGAACGCGTGCTGTCTCAATTGAAACACCGGCTGAAATCCGAAGCGAGCGTAGTGCCATGAACGCCGCACGACAAGCCACTCACTTCGACGTCGCGGCCATCCGCCGCGATTTTCCGATCCTCGATCAAGAGATCCACGGCAAACCGCTCGTGTATCTCGACAACGGCGCCTCCAGCCAACGTCCTAAGCAAGTGATCGACGCGATCAGCCGCTACTACGAGCACGACCATGCCAACGTGCATCGCGGGGTGCATACCTTAAGTCAGCGCGCGACCGACGCGTATGAAGGCGCGCGCGAGACCGTGCGCACGTTCATCAACGCGAAGAGCTCCAAGGAAATCATCTTCGTTCGCGGCACGACCGAAGCCGTGAACCTGGTAGCGCA
>CAZQYC010000107.1:0-11017 GCA_964597495.1 uncultured Steroidobacteraceae bacterium
AACCGGGCAGGGTGAACGCCGCTTACATACTGATGGATCGAAGCGCTCGCGACGAGCTGAGTCGCGAAGTGAAGAAGATTCCCATGATTGCGGGAGTTTCGTTCCTGGACAACGCGTCGGCGTCGATGCGCAAGATGTTCAACGAGGGCAGCGGTTTCTTCGCGTACATGTTCGTCGCCTTTTCATGTCTCATGGCCGGCGGGGTGGCTTACTCGGCGGCTCGCGTCACGTTCGCCGAGCAGGAGCGCGATTTGGCCACGCTGCGCGTACTGGGATTCGGGCGGCGCGAGGTCTCGTATGTGTTGTTGGCGGAGATAGGCGCGCTGCTGTTGGTTGCGCTCCCCGCCGGGGCGATTTTCGGAGCTATCCTATCGCGCTGGCTCATGTCGCAATTTGAAACCGACTTGTTTATTTTTCCGTACGTCACCGAGTCGTCGGCCTACGGGCGTTCCGAGTTGTTCGTTGCTTGCGCCGTGATCGGAGCGGTGTTGGCCGTTCGGCGCGGCGTCGATCGGTTGGATCTGGTGAGCGTGCTGAAATCAAGAGAGTAGCGGCGCGATTTTCTCGTGCTTTGACCGCAGCAGTGATGGAGAGTAGATGGATAACCCTGAATTAGAGCGTCGTTCACGCCGTGTGCGCATCTTCTGGAGCGTCGCCGCCGTCGTAGTTGCCGTCGCTATCGTCATTTCGATGCTGCCCCAGTCGCTCGAGGCTGATTTCGCCCGAATCGATAAAGGCGACGTTCGTGTCGAAGTGGTCGATGAAGGACGCACTCGCATGCACGATGTGTACGTCATCAGCGCGCCCATTACCGGCCGCGTGTTACGTGTGACGGTGGAGCCCGGTGACGAGGTCGCCGCCGGCGCCGTGGTGGCGCGCATGTCGCGAGCCGCTGCCGGCTTTTTGGATGCGCGCAGCGATTTGCAGGCGCGCGCTGCCGTGGCGGCTGCCGAAGCGCAACAACGATCCGCCGCCGCCGATTTGGCGCTCGCCGAACGCGAGCATCGGCGTAATTTGGAACTCCTGCAATCGAATTTGATCGCCAAAGCCGTTGCTGACCAAAGCGAGGCGCGGCTCGATGCCGCGCGTGCCGCGCGCGATGCAGCCAGCGCGGAAGTCGTTCGCGCTCGCAGTGCAGTGCTCGATGCGAGCCGCACCGAGGGTGGATCCGTCGATGTGAAGAGTCCAAGCGCCGGTCGCGTGTTGCGCGTTCCTCAGGAAAGCGAAGCTGTGGTAACTGCCGGTACACCGATTGTCGAAGTAGGCGATCCTTCGCATGTGGAAATCGTTGCGGAATTTTTGTCGCAGGATGCGGTGAAGATGAAGCCGGGTGCGGCCGCGCAAATAGAAAATTGGGGAGGGCCGCCTTTGCCCGCGAGCGTCGATCGCGTCGAACCGATTGCGCGGACCAAAGTGTCCGCGCTCGGCGTCGAGGAGCAGCGCACCAACGTGATCTTGCAGTTCGCGCCCGAGGCGACGAACAAACCGCAAGCTCACGATTTTAGAGTGGACGTGCGCGTGGTAGTCGGCGAAGCGAAGCATGCCGTGCGTGCGCCGCTGGGTGCGCTGTTTCGAAAGGGCGAGGGATGGGCGGTCTATAAAATTGTCGACGGCCGTGCAGCACTGACCGAAGTCGTCGCTGCCGAAGCGGACAGCCGTTATCGCGCGATCACCTCTGGCCTCGCCGAAAGCGATGAAGTGATTGTCTTTCCGAGCAATGCCATCGTCGACGGTGCGCGAGTGAAATCGCGTAAGTAAGGAGTAGCCAGTCAGCACGATCTCTTCCTGCTTTCCCCATCGCTGTGAGCTCTTGATTGCGATAGAAAGCCTACTATCGTCCAATTCATGGTTGAAAGGCGTTTAGCTAAGCTTGTTTTTGCGGCCTTTCTTGTTCCCTCTCCCCTCGCGGGAGAGGGTTAGGGAGAGGGAGCCGGAAGCATCGGCATCGGGCGTTGGCGACTAGGGCTTGATCACCTGCGCCGCAAGATCTTTAAGATACGTAGATTCGATCGCGGTTACGTATCCAAGTTCGCGATACGCCCTGAATTGCAAATCGTTGAAATTTTGATTCGACGTCGGATCCTGTGGGAAGTGCGGGCCGAGAGCTGCATTGTTTATCGGGTCGCCGTAGTTTCGATTTGGATCCTTGGTAAGCTTCACGTAGTAGATCTTCGTCTCAGATGGTGCGCCGTCGCCAGCGGGAACCACTTCGCCGCTCATGACGGGGGCAGTGGATTTGAAGGCATGCGTGTCGATGGTTTTTATCTGCAGCGTGCGTTTCAAATCGTTGAGTAATGCTTTCTTTGCTTTGAAGTACGACTTGAATTGGTACGTGGGCTCCGCTTCATACTCTGCATCGATCGCAATAATGTGCCGGCAATCGCGGCGGATCAGCGGGTACAGCCCAAGGTTCTCCGCGTGACCTCCATCGCTTAAGTACAACGATCCTTCCTCGTCGGCAAATCGCGGTACGGTATATCCCAGATCTACGTTCGCTACGGACAACAGCCGCTGCGTTCGTATGCTTAACCCTCCTGCTGCCGGACTGATTGCCGCACCCGAAATGGCAGGCGTAACGTTGACTAACCGAACGCCTGCAAAACGCGGGTCTGTATGGTTGATCTTGTCCCACGATAGGTAGCCGTACGAGTCGGACCCGAGTCCCCACCCGTTGATCTCGAAGATACTCGGCCACAATCGATCCGGATGTACGTCGTCCGACCCTGGCTGATCTTTCGCGTCGACATCCACGGTAGTGACGAAGATGGGGAAGGGCAGAGTGTATTGTCGAGCGATTTTGGCCAGGTCGGTAAAGGTCACTTCGTCGGCAATGCTGAGATCCACGTGCTCTGCGGCCCTGGTGGAAAGCCGCTGCGCTCTCGCGAGCGTTCCCCCCTCCCGGGCCACGTTGAATTCGTTGTAAACGATGCGCGGCGCATCCTGCGTGACAAGATGAAATGTCGCTTGCAGCGATTCGCGATAGCTGCGCTTCGCAGCCGATACGTTGCGCAGATTTTCGTTGCCTATGGCGCTGAGAAGGCGAAGCACGTTGAAGGCCGAGAGATCGTACACGGCCGAGTACACTGCATTGAGGTAGTAGCTTGCGCTTCCGGTCGCTCTGAATTGACGCGCGTTGGTGGCGAGATGCCGCTGATAAATGCCGTCCCAATCGAATAGGGCGTTCGGCAACCTGTCGGCGGGCAAGCGAGGTCCGTTGGGGTTGGGTTGTCGTGCGTAATAGTGTTGCAGCAGATACCACGATAACGCGTACGATCCTCCCGACACGGCGGACATCACGTCCGTTTTGGCAAGCAGCCCGTGCTCGTTCAATGCGCGCAGTACGCCGATATTGAACGCCGCAGAACGAATGCCGCCGCCCGACATGGCTACACAGAGCAGGGGCGGTCGGCCGGCGTTATGGATGTTCCACCATTCCTGGCTGTGGTCGGGTGCATGACGCTCTGCGACCTGAACGATT
Source organism: uncultured Steroidobacteraceae bacterium (assembly GCA_964597495.1). Lineage (GTDB taxonomy): Bacteria > Pseudomonadota > Gammaproteobacteria > Steroidobacterales > Steroidobacteraceae > CAZQYC01. The sequence goes on from CAZQYC010000107.1 coordinate 3,479, forward strand.
TCGCTGTGTCTTACGATCACATACGCCGGAATCGAAAGCGCAATTAAGAGGACATGAGCAATGATCCACTTCAAGGCGGGCGTTTCTGCGCTGGTCGGCACACGGCGTCGAATTCGATCTTGCGTTGCGAATAGGATGAAGGCGGTAATCGGAAAGAAGGCGCTAGCGGCGCGCCACACGAACTTTGGCCACGGCTTGTGATGGCTGGTCGCCTTGAACACGGCAACCGTACCGCCGATCCAGCAAGCGATGAAGAGAATCCCTATCGGGACTTGCAGCCACCACGGAACGTTGTTCATGGCTTCACCTGTTGGACCGAAGGAAATAAATCACAGCCCCTTAATCAAGCGATCGAATGTGCAATTAGAAGGGGAACCGTTTTCCTTTTTGGAGGTTAAATGAAAGGAAGCGACTAATTATTACCCAATTATTGCCCAATTTATCGCAAGGGGAAGACCATGAAGCGTTCTCAATGGGGCCTGTTGCTTGCTGCACTGCCGTTCGTCCACTCCGCTTTCTCGCAATCATCCACTTCGTCGTCGCAGCCACGTGGCTGGGAGGCTTCGATCGGAGTGCTGTACCGGGATGAGGAGACTATCCGTTTCACCGGCGGTTCATTGCTGGAATCGGATGACGACTTGGGCGTGGTCGGCGCAATAGGTTATCGCTTCTCGCCGAAACTCGATTTGATTGCTGGGTTCGAGTCGGCAAGCATCGGTTACCGCCTGACGCGCCAATCTGCAACGACCCCGGGGCTCACTCAGCAAATTGTCGGCGATTACGAGACGTTTACGCCCTTCGTGAAAGTCAACTACAACGTCCTCGATCGTCCGCTTACGCCGTTCGTTTCCGCCGGCGTCGGTTGGTCGTTCATCGACACGAACATTCCCACTGGGAACGTCGCTGTTGGCTGCTGGTGGGACCCATGGTGGGGATACGTTTGTGCGGGGTTCGATGAAACCAGAAAGACCGATGCCTTCACCTATCAAATCGGTGTGGGTGCGCGATGGGCATTCAATGACACGTACGGCCTTCGGTTCGAGTATCAGAAGCAATGGCAAAACTTGCCGAGAGCGAGCGGCACGCCGAGCTTCGACCAGTTACAGCTCACGCTCGTCGTGAGGTACTGGTAGAGAGTTTTTGCCCTCCCCGTTTTTCGATGGGCTTGAGTCGCTCTGGCTATCACTATATTCACGCCGATGCCGTAAGATGCCGGCCGCTTTGGCGGTTGGGGTTCTGTTGATGGTGGGTGTGGGTTTGGATTTCGGCACGTCGAATTCGGCGGCTGCCTGGTTTGACGGCAAGACACTTCGCTATGTGGCGCTGGAAGGGGCAAGCCCGGTGTTGCCGACGGCCATTCATTTGGATCGTAACTATGCGGCCATCACCGGTTCGAAGGCGGTCGACCAATACGTCGACGAAAATCGCGGCCGCTTGGTGGAGCTAGTGCCCGAGGTGATCGGCGAAGCATCGACAAGCTTAGGCGGCGGTGAGCTGGGCGAATCGAACAGCCAACTCGACATGGCCCGCACCAAGATTTACGGACAGCTGGTGGACCGGGGGTTGCCTGGCAGATTGTTCCTTGGTTTAAAGCGATTGCTCGGCGACCCGCGACTCGATCGCTTATCGGTATTCGCTCGACCTTTCCGCCTGGTGGCTTTGATCACTCCGATATTGCTCCGGATGCGCGAGGCTATCGACAACGAAACGCGCGAATCGTCGCGCGGGCACGAGGCATCCATTCACTTGGGTAGACCCGTCAACTTTGAAGGTAGCGATGCCGCTCGGAATTCGATCGCTGCCGGACGTTTGTTCGAAGCCAGCGAACATGCAGGCTTTCGCGGCATTCGTTTCTATCCCGAGCCGGTGGCGGCGACGCTGAGTTATTTATGGCGCGAGCGGCCGGCTGAACGCGGCATTGCGCTCACCGTGGATTTCGGCGGCGGCACATTGGATTTGAGCATCGTCAGGTTTGCCGGCACAGCATTCGAAGTGCTGGCGACCGACGGCATTGCGCTGGGCGGCAATCGCATCGACCAGCTTATCTATCAACGCCTGTTGTTTCCGCTATTGGGTGAGGGCGAGTGGTATTCGCGACGCATCGACGGACGTGTGATCGAAACGCCGTTTCCCTTCGCCGACTTCGCAACCGGACTTCTCAATTGGCCGATCACGCATCTGTTGAATGAGAGTCGCACCAAGACCCACGTCATGGAAGCATTGGCAGGCGGCGGAGCGGCGGCGGTTAAGTTCGAACGTTTGAAGGATTTGATCTCCTACAACTACAGCTACAATTGCTTTCAAGCGATCAAGGTTGCGAAAGCGGAGCTATCCGAGCGTACCGAAACCGTCATCGATATTCCCGAGCTGAACTTGCACATTCCGTTCACGCGTGCGCAACTCGACGACATCCTAGCTAACGAGCTTGTTAACTTGCGTAACCTCATCGACAACTTGCTGACGCAAGTCAAGTTGCAGCGAACGGATATCGACTTGGTGATTCGCACCGGCGGTTCATCGCTGATCGTCGCCGTGAAGACGTTATTGGAATCGATGTTTCCCGACAGAGTGGCGGCTCACGACCCGTTTACCAGCGTCGCAGGCGGGCTCGCCCTGGCAAATTACTACGGCTATCGATTTGACTGGTAGACGGAACCGCTCGATCGCTGAAGGAACTCCTTATCTTCTCTTCTGCGATCTAGTCGCGAGCAAGCGTTTCGATTTTCGCGCCGCGGGATAGAAATCGATGGATCGGGCATTTCTCCGCGATCTCCAATAGGCGTTGCTTTTGATCGTCGCTCAGTCTGCCCACGAGCCGGATCTCCCGAACGAGTCGGTTCTCTGCGCCTTCTTCGGCAATCTCGATCTTGACGTCCGCGGATTCAAGCGGAATGTCTTTTCGCTGTGCGTACAGTTGCAGCGTGAGGGCCGTGCATGCAGCAAGCGCGGTTTGTAAATAGTCGTGTGGATCGGGGCCTCGATTGTCGCCGCCGAAACGGACTGGGACGTCGGCAACCAACGTATGGCCGCTAACGGAGATTTCATAGGCGAATTTTTCGATTCGACGTGAAGAGTCGACGGGCATGGGAATTTCTCGTTGAGTGGAAGAAAAGACCAACGGTACTCCAAGCTACTGCCTCGCGATACCGGGTTCATCCCGTTGCTCGGAGGCGCATGGCTCGACAAATTAGCGGGCTTCGCGCGCGCGTTTCAATCCTTCGTTTGTAAGTTATTGATCTTTGCGTGCGCGTCTCGAGCGAATCAACGACTTAGATTTTAAGGTTGCATCGAGCTCTATGGCTGTATATATATACAGCCATACGCAGATCGCGAAACCGTAATGTCAGGTGGAGTTTCCGCCACTTGAGTGCGGTTTCCATTGCGTTTCAACGTCGTTATTCCCGCCGCACTTATGATTTTTTGGAACTTTTGGAGAGTCATCGTGCTGTTACAAACCTATGGTGCTATGCAAAAGCGCCTGTGGATTCTTCGCTCGCGCGGAGAAGCCGTCATTCGGAGGAACTATCATGCTTGCACTCATTAAAAGTCTCACTTGGTACGGATGGTTGACATTGACATGCATCATTCCGTTTTCCATGAGCATGTTTTTCGTCATTCAGGAATGGATACGAAAAAGGACGCGTTCACTGAGTCCTGCGGTATCAATGCTGCCAGTCTCGTTCGCTGCGCCGCAGAGAAATGTTTTTGTCGAGCCCGAGAGGAGTGCTGCCGAGACGTTTTCCGAAACCACTCAACGTGAGGCCGAGCATGAATCGGCCGAACAAAAGCAGCCGTCGCAATTGGCGGCCTGACTGTCGATAAACTCGTCGTGCGAGGGCGGTGATAATAAAATCACCGCCCTCGTTTTTTATCGCTGCGTCCTCAAAGCTATTGTTTCGTGATGCTCACGTTGTCGACGCCGGCCTCTATTAAACTGGAATTCGACAAATCGGCGGCTTCGAAGCGTAAGCGAACGGCTTGCCCGGCGTAGTTGCCGAGAGCGACCGATCGTACCGTCCATGCAGCGGCATCGTTACTTGCCGAGCCGGCTTCCTGAAATACAGTGGTCGCTACGCCGTCCGCGCCGACGACCCGAACGCGGAAGAAGTCAGCGCTTGATGAATTATTCAGATGCGCAAAGTAGTAGCTGAAAGTTAACGTCGACGCGCCGACAGGCAGGGTAATAATCGGCGATTGAATCGAGGTCAGCCCTCGATCGACATCGTTTACTCCGGGGTTGTTGCCCGCACTGAGGCCGGTGATTAAACAATTGGTCGATCCGCCGCACGTTCCAAGTTGCAGATTGATGCCTCCGGAACTCGTGGGTTGCGGAGCGCCTCGCTGCCAAGGTCCGGTGCGAGCGTTGTTGATTCCCGGAGTCAGTGACCAGCCTTTATTGGTTTCGAAATCATCCGTAAACACGATGCTGCTGGTTATAGCCTGATAAGCGGCGGTGTATGTGGTGTCGTTGGTCGGGGTTGCAATTTCATGCGTAGCGGAGCCGCCGTCCGACCAGGATGCAAATTGATAGGTCGTACCTCCTGTGCTTTGCGGCGATACCGCGCCCAGCGTTCTTATGACGCCTTCAACGCCGACTACTGTGAATGGCGTAGTGATAGGTTGGCCATCCAAGGTAAGTTGTAGCCCACTCGGATTGCTAGTTAGCGTGAGGGTGGACGTTCGCGGACGTAAATCCACAAAGGTCGTTTGTGTGAGATTGCCGGAGTCCCTCACCGTTAAGATGAGTCGGTAGAAGACGTTGGCCGACGTTTCATCGCGAGTGGGTATCGTAAATGAGCCGGTCGCAATTCCCGTGGTCGGCGGCATAAAGGGATGCACATGGGTGTCATGGTGCAAATCGATCGACCATGTCAACGCATTTGCCGGTAATGGACCGTCTTCCGCGTCCGATCCGCTCCCGGAAAACGCAAAGGTTTCGCCACCGCTATACAAGGTGCCGCTAACCGGCGTCGCGATCGTCGCGGTCGGTGGGGCATTTGCCGTGACGGTTAAAGTGGCCGTGTTGCTCGTCGCCGAACCCACGCCGTTGGTGACTACCGCCCGGAAAGTCGCGCCGTTGTCCGCTAGCGCAACCGAAGGAATGGTGTAGGTGGCCGCCGTTGCGCCCGCGATGTCGACTCCACTGCGCTGCCATTGGTAAGTCAATGGCGGCGTGCCTGAAGCCGCTACCGTGAACGATGCCGACTTCCCGACCGAGGCCGTAGCGTTTGCCGGTTGCTGTGTAATGACCGGCGACGTCGTTGTCGTAGATTGGACGCGAAATACTTCGCCGTTGACGCGAGCTGCATAGTAAAGCGCGCCATTCTGGCTTACTGCGATGTCCACCAACGAACCGATTCCGGTGGCGAAATTGGCGGGTTGATCGTAGTTGGGTGGACTCAATGTACGGATAAAGCCGCTGCAGTAATCACCGAAGAAGTATCGACCCACATAGCCGCTTGGAAAATCCACGGTTTGTGGATTGTAAAAAGCCGCGCCGACGATCGCGCAACCTGTCGTATGCCCGTACGTGTAGAGGGGATAGCGAACGCCTGCGACACCCGGCGGTTCGTTGCCTTCCGTTGCAGGCCAGCCGTAGTTGGCGCCTGCAACGCCAAGGTTTACTTCTTCCCAGGCATTTTGGCCGACATCGTTTATGTGCAAGCGGCCGTTGGCGGGATTGAACGCAAAGGTGAAAGGATTGCGTAGGCCGATTGCCCAAATGGCTTGGTTGATTCCCGTCGTTTGATTGATGAACGGATTGTCCGTCGGGATCGTGCCGTCGGAGTTGATGCGCAGTATTTTTCCCAGGGTGATGCTGAGCGATGGCGCAGCGCTAGGAGTGGCATTTTCGCCGACCGCAATATAAAGCTTGCCGTCGGGACCGAAATGCAGTGCTCCGCCGTTGTGGTTGGTGGCTGGGCCGAGCACGGGTAATTCGAGGATCACGACCTCGCTGCCGCTCATGACGATGTCGGGACTGGTGCTGCTCGCGACGAATCGGCTTACTCGATTATGAACAGGCGCGGCGGATGTCGTGTAGTACACGTATACGAATCCATTGCTGATGAACTGCGGATCGAAAGCGATTCCAAGCAAACCTCGCTCTCCCGATGAATCCACGCTAACGGTGAGAAACGGCTGCGCCAAGAGCGAGTCATTTTTGATGATGCGCAAGTGGCCGCCTTGTTCGCTTACGAACAAACGTCCATCGGGCGCAAAGGCCATGGCAGTTGGGCTTGCAAGCCCGGTAGCTACGCGAGTTTCACTGAATCCAGCTGGCAGCGTTGCCGATGAAGCCGTCATGCAAACAGCGTTTAGTACCAACGCCACGATGCCAATAAATGATCTGTAGGGGATACGCGCAGAACTGGTTAGCGACATAGGAGCTCCTTCGCCGATGCGTGGATGGGTATCTGCCATTGCGAGTTAGAGGGCTCGTCTCCAAACTCTTCCGAGACAAGCGGAGTTCCGGCCTTCCGTGAGGAAGTTCCAACCGTGAAGAAAAAGTAAGATTTTTCTTACGTGAAAATGAGAAAGATGGAGGTGATAGCCAAGAAGCTAGACGAGAGCTTGATGGCTGAGGCGTTGGGTCTTGGAAAAGAAACGGAGAACCCAGTCGTCTCGCGTCGCAAGCATCGGAATTCGTGGCGTCGTTCGCGTGCTATTGAAGATGGTCGCCGCGAACCCGAAGGTGGCGATTAAGGCATTGCACGCGACATAGCGCCAAAACGTCCGCTATTGAAATCACGCATTGCGGTGTCGATCTCGGCGGCGGAATTCATCACGAAAGGACCGTAGCCCACAACCGGTTCGTCGATGGGCTCGCCGCTCAGCACGAGCACGGTGGCATCGTTGTTCGCCTCGATATGCAATTCGGTTCCGTCGCGTTCGAGCGATAACAACTGCGCGTCGCGTGCGATCTCGCCATTGATTATCACCGGCCCATGCAGAACAAGCACCGCGAGCGTTCTGCCCTCGGGCATGTCGAACTTCACTTTTCGTTCCTTCGATAAGCGCACGTCCCACACGTCGATTGCCGTGAACGTATGGGCAGGGCCCTTGTGTCCGTTGAACTCGCCCGCGATGACGCGCACGCGGCCTGCACCGTCCGGTAATTCGACGGAGGGAATGTTCGCATCGAGCAAGGTTTGATAGCTGGGTTCGGACATCTTGTCCTTGGCCGGTAGATTGACCCACAGCTGCACCATCTGCAGCGTTCCACCGGATCGAGTAAATGCTTGCGAATGAAATTCTTCGTGCAAGATGCCGCGAGCGGCGGTCATCCACTGCACGTCGCCGGGTCCGATTTTCCCACCGGCGCCGGTCGAGTCGCGATGCTCCACCTCGCCCTGATAGACGATGGTTACCGTTTCGAAACCGCGATGCGGATGTTCGCCGACCCCACGGCGTTGTGCGCCGGGCGGAAACTGAGCGGGACCTGCGTAGTCGAGCAACAAGAACGGGCTGAATTGCTCGGCGTCGCTGTTGTATGAAAAGAGTGAGCGTACCGGGAAGCCGTCTCCCACCCAGTGCGGG
>CAZQYC010000108.1:0-10632 GCA_964597495.1 uncultured Steroidobacteraceae bacterium
GCCCGGGTCCAGGCAAGAAACTGGCGCTACATGGCGTTCGGTTCGCTGATCCTCTCGCTCGGATTCGCCGGGGCGCTTGTCTGGCAATCGGCGAGCGGAACCATTGTGCCCTGGGTGGTCCAGGTGGACAACCTCGGTCAGGCCCAGGCCGTTGCACCGGCTACGGCCGATTTTCGGCCGACCGATCCGCAGATTGCGTTCCATCTCGGCCGGTTTATTGAGCAAGTCCGCTCATTGCCGGCCGATCCGATCATCGTCCGGCAGAACTGGCTCAGGGCTTATGACTGGACCACGGACCGCGGTGCCGTTGCGCTCAATGACTACGCCAGGGCCAACGACCCGTTCACGCGCGTCGGCCGGTCAATTCCCCCCCCACGACGCAGTCGAAGAACGGAAAAAGATCGAGCAGTTAACGCGGATTACCGGTACCCGAACAGTTAGTCGCAATCGTGTGCGGCTGAAAAGCAGTCGTCCATAAATAGGCTGGAACGTTGATCACCGTCGGTTGGCGATAAGGCGCCACGTGTTCGCCCGGAATCGAACACTGCCCTACTCGAGCGCCGCCTAAGCAAGTGTTGTAATGATCGCAGTGGTTCTCCGTGGCGCCGCCGAGATCGAAGTAAGTTGACGTGGCCGTGCACTGATTAATCGTGCGCCAGGCAGTGGTCGATTTGACGCCGTTGCTGAAGAGCACGACAGCGTCATCGCGCGAGTTGATGTGAAAGACGGACACTGGGCGCGAGGGGCGGCATAAAGATAGATCGATGGGGGCATTCGCCGATCCAGTGAGCCACAGTTGCCCGGCAACCGGTCCGACCGCCGCGAAAACATCCGCGGCTTGGCACGCGAGACGATTCGACATCATGCCGCCGTTCGAAATGCCCGTGGCATACACCCTGCGCAAATCGATATTAGCGCGCGATGCAATGTCGCGGACCACGGCACGAATAAAGCCCACATCGTCGACGTTGCTGCTTTGCCCAGTGCCGCAGCAGCCCCCTGCGTTCCATGAAGTCGACGTGCCTTGCGGGAACGCTACGATGTAGTTGGCCGTATCTGAATGTGCATTGAAGCCCGAAACGCTTTGTTGCGTGCCTGCGGTAGATCCGAATCCGTGCATGTCGATAACCAGTGCCGATGCCGTCGCGCTGCGATAACTCGGGGGCACATGCAAGATGTACGATCTGGTGAGTCCGCCGTGAACAAGGGCGACGGTGCGCGTGCCCGGGGTCGTCGTATTGCTGGACTGAACCGGACAATTTGACGTCCCCCCTATCGTCACGACGAGCAGCGGTCTGTTCGCCGCAGCTTCTTTCGAGTTGAAGGTAGAGCGATACGTGTCGGGGCTGACATATCCCAACCCGATGGTGGCGATGGCGTTGCCCGCGTTGCGGCGGCTTGCAATGTAGCTGGTAACGTCCCAGCTGTAAGTCGTCGCTGGCGGTGGAGAGACCGCAGTGGTCGTGATGGGTGTCCCGGTAAAATTGGCGCCGGTTAACGTGAGTGCGTTGTTGTAAACGAGCGTCGTTTCGCTCCACGCTGCGGTGGCGGTGCCTGGGATTGCTTTGATGCTCACGCCTGTACCGCCCGCATCCTGCGATCCGAAGAGTTGCAAACGGGCGGAAGTGACCGTACCGGCGGGTAAGCTCGACAAATTAAATTCGAAATAGCCGCCTCGTGTCAGCGTATCGGCGGGGTCTTTGCGAATCAGTACTGTGGTCTGCGTGCCGTAGTTGGTGGTCGGCGTGCCTTGTTGCGTGTAGGTGTCGGCGATCGGTGTAAGGTTGAAGGTCTGCGCTACAGCCTGCGTTCCCGCTCCCAAGGCAATGCTCGCCATGATAATGAAGGTAGAACTCGAACGTGAACGCGCTTTCTTGCACGGCGGACCATATGACGGGATGACGTTCGCTGAGCGTCGTAGCACTGGTGTGCGAGGGGAACTAGGCATGATTGCGACTCCTCGATGGGTCTTGGTGGGATGGTCTAACGAGCTCGGGCTGGATTTTTCCTCCGGATCGATCGAAACGCGATCGGAGCGCGTTCGAATGTCGAACAAGCGAGCTTTTTGTTGTACACCGCCTCAAGGAACGTTGGCAAGTAGACGACGTCGTCATAGTAAAACTGGCGCCTTTCTCGGTGCGCTCTTATGGATGACCGCCGCACTTTCGAGCGAGAATTTGCGCCGAATCGCGCCTTTGCAATTGAACGACAGCGGTTAGAGTAGTTCCATTAGCGTAGTTCCATCCCGGATGAACTTACGAATGGCTTACGCATGTGCTTGGCGCAGCGATGGAAGGCACGCGCAATGCTTTCCCGTCTCATGCCGTGTAGGGAAAAGCCGCAAAAATAAGCAGGGTTCAGGCTGCGGCCAGCTTTACTTGCATGAATTCATTGGCGCGCGCGACTTCGAGGCGCAGCGCTTCGAAGATCAGTATGGCTTCCGATGCTTTGCCGTTTTTGGCGGCGGCTTCCAAATTGGCGGCCAGCATGCGGGACGTGGTCGCGCCTAGACTGCCGGCGGCGCCTTTCAAGCTATGAGCAGCTTGCTGGGCAGCGCCTAGGTCTTGCGAGGCCAGGGCGCTTTCGATTTGAGCCAGCGATTTCTGGCTGCTGCCGACGAAGGTATTGACGAGTTCCAATGCGAAGTCGTTATCGCCGCCGGTCGCTTCGTCGATTTTATGCCAATCGACCGGCTCCGCAGCTTTGGGTTCGGGCAAGGAGTGCGTGGCGAGTTCCGGCTGTTCTTTGTGAGCGCTTTGTTCATCGAAGAGCTTTTGCAGACATTGGCAGAGCAATTCGCGGTCCAGCGGCTTCGATTGATAAGCGTCCATGCCTGCGGCGAGGCATTCCTCTTCCGCGCCCGCCATCGCATGAGCCGTGACGGCGACGATGGGAATTCGGCGCAGCCCGCGCTCGCGACGGCGAATCTCGCGGGTTGCTTGGTAGCCGTCCATCTCGGGCATTTGGCAATCCATCAGGATCGCGTCGTAACGCGTTTGCTCCCACGCCGCCAAGGCTTCGACGCCATTGCATGCTAGGTCTACGCGATACCCGGCACGTTCCAACAAAGCCTTCCCCACTTTTTGATTGACGAGATTGTCGTCCACCAGCAGCAGGTGGCGTTGCTCGCGCGCACGGTTGGCTCGCAGTTGATGGCGAGTGATGATGGGCGCAGGCACCTGAGTGCGCTCTTCATTGGCAATGAGTTTGAAGCAATCCTCGAGATCGCGTTGTGTCGTGGGCTTGAGCAGATAAGCGGAAAATCCAAGATCGCTGAAACGGCGCGCATCGCCGCGGCGTCCCATCGAGGTGAGCAATACCAGGCGCATCGACTTGTATCGCGGGTCGGCGTTCAGGATCGTGCCTAGTTTCGCGCCGTCGAAGCCGGGCATCTGCTGGTCGATCAATGCGATGTCGAACATCTGCCGCTCTGCGTGCGCGCGCTCGAGCGCATTGAGCGCTTCGGGCGACGTGGAGCATTCCACGGGCAATAGTCCGCAGCGACGTACTTGTAAGGCGAGTACGCGACGATTGGTGGGATTGTCATCGACGATCAGCACTCGCTTGCCGAATAACTTTCCTTTGTTGCCCAAAAGCGTTGCGTGACGTGCGCCGGCTTCGAAGCGGGCGGTAAACCAAAAGGTGGAGCCTTCGCCCACTTTGCTGTTGGCGCCCACTTGGCCGCCCATGAGTTCGACCAGCGAGCGGACGATGGACAATCCCAAGCCGGTGCCGCCGAACCGACGCGTCATCGAGGAGTCGACTTGCGTAAACGGCCTGAACAGCATTTCGAGTCGTTGCGGAGGAATGCCGATGCCGGTATCGCTCACTTCGCAACGCACCTGGAACTGCTTCGCGTCGGACGAAATGACCGAGAGCGTGATGCGCACTTCGCCGTGCTCGGTGAATTTAACCGCGTTGCTTCCGAGGTTAAGGAGTACTTGGCGAACGCGGCCGGGATCACCTATCACTAAATCCGGCAGGCTCGGGTCGACGTGCGCGCTCACTTCGAGTCCCTTGCTGTGCGCTTGCATCGCGATCAGGCGGCCGACGTCTTCGACGACATCGCGCAAATCCATTTCGATTTTTTCCAGTTCGAGTTTTCCGGCTTCTACTTTCGAGTAGTCGAGAATGTCGTTGACGACCGTGAGCAGACTCTTGGCGCTGTCGCGAATCGTATCGGTGTAGTCGCGCTGTACTTGATCGAGCGACGTTTCCAGCAACAGTTCGGTCATGCCGAGCACGCCGTTCATGGGCGTTCGAATTTCATGGCTCATGTTGGCAAGAAACTCGCTCTTCGCGCGGTTGGCGGCGGCGGCGGCTTCCGAGGCTTCTACCAGCGCCTGGTGCGTGCGTTTCTGCTGAGTGATGTCGCGAACCACCGCCGTGAACATGATTTGACCGCTCAGCGGCGTCGGCGTGACGGACAGTTCCAATTCAAATTGCTCGCCGCCGTTGCGCACTCCGGTCAATTCGCGCACCACGCTAGCGTGATGATGCGCATCGAGGTTTGCCCGGCAAGTTTGAATGACCTCGGCATAGCTGGCGTCTTTCGCCGGCATCAGCACTTGTATCGTGCGGCCGATGACTTCCGCGGCTTCGTAGCCGTAGATGCGTTCGGCGGCACGATTGAATTCGACGATGAATCCGCCGGCATCGGTCAGGATGATTCCGTCGACGACGTTATCGATGACCGCTCGCGTACGTTCGGCGCTTTCGATGACGGTATTCTCCGCTTGCCGTCGTTGTTGATCGCCGTGCACAGCCAGCAAAATCTGCGCGATCGTCGCCAAGAGCGGCTGCAGAAAATCCATCAGCTGCTGGTCGTAGCCGTTGTTGCGATTGGCGATGACTACCAGCCCCAAACGCTGGCCCGAGATGGAAAGCGGCACGGCGACCAAATTACGCAACGTAGCTTGCCCGCCCGGTAAACCGGTGCGGCTTGCGACCAGCGTTAAATTGTTCAGCACGACCGGCGTACCGGATGAAAGCGCGCTGTTGAACAATACGCGCGAGTCCTTCAGCTGCAATCCGGCGGCGACTCGCGATCGATACTTACTGCGAATCTCGTCGTCCCAGGAACGATCGAGCACGGCAATGGCTTTAAGATCCTCGTCATGATTGTCGTGGTCCTTCCATTCCGCGATGAGGCCATAGTCGCTCTGCGTTAGTGCCAGCGTATCCGACAACAAATCGGCGAACACAGCCAGGGGGTCGCTATCGCGGATGAATCGATCCTGCGCACGCGCGACGGCCATACTGAGTTGATGCTGGCGAGTCAGTTGCTCCTGGCTGTCTCGCAGCCGCTGCTCGCGCTCCATCGTCTGCAGCGAGAGTTGGATATGGCCATAAATGTAGGTATGAGCCCGGCGAACGGCGCCGATGATGACGATCAAATAGGCGAGCGAAATCACGCCGATCGCGCGCCCCATGTCTTCGGGGTGCATGAGCAAGCGCAACGTGAGTGGAGCGACCGCCGGCAGTACGACTGCCAGCGCACAGAGTCGATCCGCTGCCAATACGGCCACGGCCGCGGCAGATACGCCGGTGACGAGAAAAATGAGTAATCCCTGCGCGGTCGGTTGGTTTTCGGGATAGAGCACGGTGCTCAGCACTCCCCAGAGAAGTCCGTTCGATAAACAACCGACACGAATCCAATTGAGTTGCTCGCCGAGCCAGCGCGCATCTTCGACCATTTCACGCAGCAGATAGCGGCGGTGCCACAGGCGCGCAGCGACGGATATTGTGACGACGGCAAACCAACCGATGAGCGGCTTTGGACCAAGATAAGGCCACAGCGCCCAGATCGTGAGTCCGCCGACGGCGATGGTGGAGAAGAGGGAAGTGTCCAGGTTGGCGAGAATCGACTTCAATTGCAGTGAGCGCGCATGCGCTTGCATGCGCGCGCTGCGGAGCGCCTGGGTGGTGTTGTCGTTGATGGATTCCGGCCGTTCAGCCGGCGACCAACCGAAAAGGTGCGCTGCTTTGCCGAACAAACTTTTGATGGCGGTCCACATGAACTTTGTTCTTTGCAATCCCGAATCGTTAGGGCCCGAATCTTCGGGCCTGAAATCGTTAGGCCTAAATCTTCGAAGCGGAATAATGCTGAGCACTGCGCCCGCGGTGAACGCAATGAGTCCCTATCTGTTTCGACTTTTGGTAGCGCCGCTTGAGTACTAAGTCGCCGATTTATCGGCAATAGTTGGTTGGGCAGGGCGTTTCTTAGGGGTTTCGCTGAGGGCTGGAAGCGGCACTTCATGCAGCGGGAGAGAATGGGGTCACGGTCTGCGCGCTTACGTTTGGCAGAGGCGGCGAGCATGATTTCACCGGGTCGTCCATGACCCAAGTGAGACCCGATTAGCTGCTTGTCGAGAACGGCGTTTTTCAGCGAGCGGCTAACGTTTTCCGAATGACCGCCGCGCCTTGATCCATCATCGACTCAATGCGCGCCGCAGCGTCGTTGGGCAATACGTCCGTGATCCAGACAAATCGAGTCCGGCCATCGTCCGTTTCGAATATTTGGGCCGATGCGTTGTGATGAATGGCGACACCGACTGCGGAGTAGGCGACTCGCCGTGCTTTATCGTCGCTGCCTACGAGCAATTCGCGGATCGTCATTCCGTTGCCGAAGGTGATGACTCGTGCGTCACCGTCCATCCGGCACGCCGTGACGAATCCAGGGGCGAGTTTTTCATGCACGGCGCCGAAATCTCGCAATGCGTCCCAGGCCTTTTCCGGCGAAACGTCGATCAGAATTTCTTTGATGATGGTGGCCATGCTCGTTGCCGTCCGGATCGATTTAGAAGCAGCGGGCATGCTGTTCGTGCAGGCACATGTAATCGCCGCCGCCATGATTCGAATCTACTCCGCGAAGCAAAGTTCGACAATCGGCGCGGAAGCAAATAAAAAAACAGGCCTTTCGGAACTTTCGAGCTAGCCGGTCGGTAACGTGTTGCCTCGTAGCAGCGCATGCGAGCCGAATTTTGCGCGAATGAGGTCGACGGCGGAATCCAAGCGCGCGCTTTCGTTCATGGCGCGCGCGACACTCGAGTTCGTTTGTGCGAATTGCGTATCGAAGAGCGATAGCTGGGTGGCTGAGGCGAGATCGTAGGCTCCTACGCCTAGCAACCGCACGGCCGCGCCGGGATGTTCGGCCAGCCAGTCATCCAATAGTCGCTGTGCCAGGTCGGCGATAGTGCGGCTGTCATTGGTTGCGGGCTGGCAATGGCGCTGTCGCGTAAACGTGGCGAAGTCGTGGCGGCGGATTTTAACGGCGATACCGTTCGTCGAGATTTGCTTGGCGCGCAGCCGGCTCGATGTGCGATCCGCTAGCCGTAGTAACTCCGCTCGCAGGAGATTGACGCTGTCGATATCGACGTCGAAGGTGGTTTCGGTGCTGATCTGTTTTTCGTCTCGTTCGGCCAACACCGGACGGTCGTCGATACCCGAGGCGCGCTGACGAACGTGATGCGCATCGCGGCCGAAAATCGGTTGCAACTGCGCATCGCTTGCAGAGCGTAGATCGCGGAACGAATGTATTCCTTGTGCGTGCAACTTGGCTTGCGTCTTGGGTCCCACTCCAAAGAGCTTCGCAATCGGCAATGGATCCAAGGTCTGCCGAATGTCCTCCTGAGTAACGACCACCAGTCCGTCGGGTTTGCGCAAGTCCGATGCGATTTTGGCGACGAGCTTGTTCGGCGCAATGCCCACCGAAGCCGTGAGCAACGTCCGAGCACGCACGGCTTGCTTGATTTCCCGCGCGATCTTGAGCGCCGGACCGAAGATCGATTGACTTCCTGTGACGTCTAAGAACGCTTCGTCCAGCGAGAGTTCTTGAACCAACGGGGTATAGCGCTTCAAGATGGCAAATACTTCCGCTGAAGCTTCCTTATAGACGGTCATGCGCGGGGCAACGAAGACGCCCTGCGGGCAGAGGCGCCGCGCCTCGCTCACCGGCATGGCGGAGTGCACGCCGAACCGGCGAGCCTCGTAGCTCGCCGTCGCGACGACGCCACGCGCCCCAGTCCCGGCGACAATGACCGGTTGGCCGCGAAGATCCGCACGATCTCGCTGTTCCACCGAAGCGTAGAACGCATCCATATCGACGTGCAGTATTGCGCGAGGTGCGGGGGAACGTAGGTCCATGACGCTATCCTACCGGAGCGCGGGGCGCGTCTTCCAAAACGATCGATGTAAATTTCTTAATGCAGTCTTAAATTAAAGTGCATTGCTTGACGGTTCGCAGCGCTTCGACAACACTGCCGAATCCAATTAGGCCCTTCGTCCTCCACGGCTTCCAATACGCATGTCATTCAGCGGTATCGATCGAACTTTCGAGCGTCGCTTGGCCGGGCTCGTGAACAGCCGCGAGCGCGGCGTATTGCGCGGCGGTCTTAAAGGCGTGGAAAAGGAATCGCTGCGCGTGACGACCGAGGGGCGATTGGCGCAAACGCCGCATCCGCCGTCATTGGGCTCGGCGCTCACTAACGAGATCATCACCACCGACTACTCGGAGGCATTGATCGAATTGGTCACGCCGACGTTCAGCGAGTCGTGGGAGCTCCTGCAATTTTTGTGCGATCTGCATCAATTCGTCTACCGGCACATCGGCGACGAACTCCTCTGGGCGACCAGCATGCCGGGTTATCTGCCGGGCGACGCCGGCATTCCGATTGCGCGCTACGGCCGCTCGAATGTCGGGCGCATGAAAGAGGTGTATCGCGAAGGGCTTGGTCATCGCTATGGCCGAATGATGCAAGCGATTTCGGGCGTGCATTTTAATTATTCGTTTCCCGACAAGTTTTGGCCCGTACTGGCGGAGCTTTTGGAGCGGCGCGATTCGGGACGCGACTTCGTATCCGATCGTTACTTCGCCTTGCTGCGCAACTACCGGCGCTATGGATGGCTCATTCTCTATTTGTTCGGCAACTCGCCGGTGCTGTGCGCTTCGTTTCTGCGCGGACGTGCGCACACGCTTAAACAATTGACGCCAGGCACGTTGTACGAACCCTATGCCACTTCGCTGCGCATGAGCGATCTCGGGTATCGAAACAAGAACCAGGCCGGCGTGAGCATTTCCGTCAATAGTTTGGATGAGTACATCCGCGATCTGTCGCGCGCAGTCACGATTCCGAACGCGGAGTACGAGCGTATCGGCGTGAAAGTCGAAGGCGCGAACGGCGCCGAATATCGCCAGCTGAATACCAATCTTCTGCAGATCGAGAACGAGTACTACAGCTTCATTCGTCCCAAGCGCGTCATTCATTCCGGAGAGCGGCCTACACAGGCCTTGGCACGGGCCGGCGTGCAGTACGTGGAAGTGCGCGCGCTCGATGTGAGCGCATTCGATCCGGTGGGCGTCAATCAAAATAAATTGCGCTTCATCGAAGCGTTCCTAGCGCTGTGCATCCTGAAAGACAGCCCGCTTATCGAAGCGGATGAACAGGACGTTCTGGACGGCAATCACGCGACGGTCGCCCATCGCGGGCGCGAACCGGGATTGATGCTCGCCGCCGGGAGTAAGCGGCGCAGCCTCGAGTCGTGGGCCTTTGAGCTCATCGACGAAATGCGCGGTGTCTGCGAATTGCTGGACGAAGGCGAACGGGACCGTCCTTACATAGCGGCCCTTGATGTGCAAACGGCAAAAATTCGCGACTCATCGCTGACGCCTGCGGCTCGCACGCTGCGTGAGTTACAGGCACGCGGTGAATCGTTCGACGAATTTGCTTTATATATGTCGAAAATTCATAAGGCCTATTTCGTGGATTTATATCCGCCGAACAAACAGCGGCTTGCGGAATTTCGTCGAGAAGCGGACGAGAGCCTTAAAAAGCAGGCCGCCATCGAACGGGCAGATACCCTGGCCTTCGACGACTACCTCGCGCAGTATTTCGCGTCTCGGTAACGGTATTGCCCTTAGTACGGACGTGGCTTGTCCATCCGGCAACTATAAGCTGAGGGACCTCAGGAACTTAGAACTCCGTCCTGAAATATGTGAATTGGAGACATGGAAATTTAACAGAGTCTCTCTAGAATGCGCCCTCCCAAAACAAGACTAAAAACACTTAAGAATCGCGATTTAGGACTTTGAAGGACACTGCTGATTTTATGACTATCGCTTTCGATCAAGATCGTACGCCCCGCCGCGATGTAACGGCTGCCAATGACGATCATGTCGGACATGCCGCTTCATTCAACCCTTCACACAGCACTCCCTCGGCTGTGCAGGCTGCAAAAACGGGTGGCTGGGACGCCTACGATGTGTGGCGCCGGCTCATCAAAGAGGCACGCGAGCGTCGCGCAGGCCGTTCGTTCCCCCTATAAGTACCTATAGCGGGAGACGCGGGAAGGGGCTTGAGGCTGTTGATCGCTTCCGGGCTTCAACGTCGGTGAGTCGTCTACGAGCGTTCTGTTTGCGCGACTTGGACTGAGTCGAAGCAAAACGGTAGTTCCGCGGGTTTCTCCTCTGTACTTTCTTCCGCGAATGCGTGCTTTCTGCTTGTGTCGGTTCAGGGTTTCCCGGTACCGTACGCGCGCTGTAAAGCCGGTTGTTGGCAGACTAACTCTACTTAACCCGTGCTAACCACCGTGACTGCTGCTTTCAGTTACACCGTCACCAGTTACACCGTCACC
>CAZQYC010000109.1:0-10596 GCA_964597495.1 uncultured Steroidobacteraceae bacterium
CGACGTCGTTTGCCCAATGCGCACGGCGTGGGACTTGCACACTGCCTGGCCCGAAGCAGATTTTCGCGTGGTTCCGGACGCCGGTCACTCGGCATTCGAAGTCGGCAACACACACGAACTCGTTTGCGCCACCGATCGATTTCGTTAAGCCATCCCATCCTCCTGGTTCCGACACCGCGTCGCGATGCAGCTTGATGACGTAGGAACGTGTCGTCGGATAGCTCGGATGAATGTCTAAAACCATGGCGACAAGGTACGGATCAGAACCGTCCGAGTTGTTTGGAAAGGGTCGGGGAAAGGTCGGGATTGAGTCCGGACCTGGTTTCTATCGGCGGTTTTTAGACGCGACGGAGTTCGGGAAAAATCGTCTGTGCTGTATTGGCCGTCCGTCAGGTTTCGGTCTTGAGTTTCTGGACCGCCGTAAATACATCCCTGTAGGCTGCTGCAAAAACATCCATGTTTTTGAAGCTCCTGAAACTCAAGACCGAAACCTGACGGACTACGCAGTGCCAGAATTTCAAGCGGCAACCAACTCGACAACCAAATCAACCGCCATCGAATAACTCCGAACTAAGAAGGAGTCAGAGCTAAGCCAGCTGATGCGGCAGCTACCGGCCAGCAGGCGACAATTGCCACCACCCGTTAATTTTCCGGTTACCGGACATCGGTATGTCAGGTATTGAGAATATGTTCGCTCCTAAAGCCATATCAGTTGTACTTCCTGACTACATAGGAGCTGCGTTCTTCTCGTACGATCGTAATAGTTCAATGGGTACTAAATTCCATCGAGTCCGCTTCTTATCCTGATGAGTCTTATAATGGAGTCCAAACTTCGATAACTTCGGAAGCATTGCGATGCCCATGAAGTGCTCGACGAAATCGACCAGATTCTGATACTGATACTCCATCATATCCCTGACAGTAAGATCCTCGACAAGCTTCGGTGTGTACAAAATCTCCGAGCCGTCTTTTTTCTTCTGAACGAACACAGTGAAATTGTTAGGGCTGATCCCTCCCGACTTGTAGTGATTCATCCTGTCTCTGAGGTCTATCACACCTTTCAGCCAATCTTGATTCTTCTCAATAAACTCTCCCAACTGTGCCGCCGGTTTCTTGTTCTTTCCTCCGACATTACGAGTCAGTTGAGTGCGGATCTTGTTTCCATAGTCTCCAAATGTTGTCAGTGCCTCGAATGGCAATTCGTAAGTGAAGTGAAGAATATGAACCATGTGGTCTAATGTGCTCTTGAACTGGACAAGCAAGCAAGCCATCCAGTTCTAGATATAGGCTTTGAGCTGTCGCATACCGCTGAGGCTCATTCTTTCCTTCTTCAATTGGCCTTGCTTTGGCTGCGGCAACAAGCTCATCTTCCAGCTTGTTGTATCTATCCTTGTGCTGGTGGACAGACGTGAGCTTGAGGGCAGTAACAAGGATCAGATCGAAGACTTCAGATTTCTTCTTATCGTCGAGGTCTGAAGCCATTGCAATCTGAACAAGGCCAAGCATGATTCGCAAGTTGATCTGACCATCGCCTGGATCGAAGAAGATCTGCCGCTGAACAAGGTTCTGAAGATTGTTCGGATCAATAGTGACCATCTGGACGGACTACTTGTACCAACCTTGTAAAAACATGGCACTGCGTAGTTAGCCGCGTCCGTCGCTTGGGTTTTCGGAGCTTCAAAAACATGGATGTTTTTGCAGCAGCCTACATGGACGTATTTACGGCGGTCCGAAAACCCAAGCGACGGACGCGGCTAACGGCCGACTATAGAGCCTTAAAGAAACGTGGAGGCAACCTTCACTTCGCCGCCGCCTCTTCCACCACGATCAAGTCCATGAGAATCGAATCGTCCTCGGTGCCGACGCGCAATTCTGCCGGCAGCGTCAATCGCATCCATTCACCCTCTAACGGGGCAAAGCGTTCGCCGCCAGCGCTAACATTGGCCGTGCCAGCCGCATGTTGCAGCAATGCCGTCCCCTGCTTCGGCAAACTTATCGCGGCGGTCTTGCGAGACTCCACGCGTATTTTGGAGAGTGATACTCGCAGCGATTTACTGCCACTGCGCGTCTTGATCGTAAGCGCCTTCGTCCCGAAATCCGCTTGATCATACCCGTCGCGCGCCGCGAATCGGCCCGCTTCCTGTTGTTGCGCGGACGATATTTGCACCGCCGCCAACGCCAACACTACACAGCTCCACGTATTAAATACTTTCATGATTTACTTCCCCGGAGCAATACGGAACAGACGACCGCTGGAGTTGGCGACGTACACCGAACCGTTGGCCAGTGCCGGTTCGCCGCGCAAAATGACGCCGCCAAGATCCAGCGCTTTAAGCACGGTGGGATTCGGCACGATTTGATAACCCGCCGCTACGCAATCCGCGGTCGACAGCGTAGGCAGCGTGCATTGACCGCCTTGCGACGGCCAGAGAGACGGATCGGCGATCGCCAATAAAAATCCTTGGTTGGTGCCAACGTAGATGATTCCCTCGGTGACCGTCGGTGGTCCAAGCGCCCAACTATGCGTGCTAGTGACTGCATCAGTAAACGCGTCCAGATGCGCAATCCAACGCACGCCACCTGAGCAGACATTGAGCGCGTGCAACTTCCGATAGCCCTGGAAGGTATGGAACGGATCGCTGTTGTCGAGCAACTGCTGCCCGCCGCTCATCGTGATGTACGTGTCGTTCCACGCCGCGCCGGCACGGTGATAACGAATGTCGCCGTGGTTGAGAGGATCTTTCATCGGGAAAGGATAGGACGTGTTCGGATACTGCCAGCGGAACGACAGCGTGGGACTTAAGTTGCCGCCGTAGCTCCAACCGTCCTTCATCGTCGACGCCGCAATCTCACCGCAGCTCGCGGCCATCAACGTGGCGCCGGCCGACCAATCGGGATCGGCGTCATTAACATAGGGAACCGGTTGGATCTTTCCTTGCACGGCGCCCATCGTGGGATCCATTCGAACCATGCTCAGCGCATTGTTTACGGACGGTTCCGAACTCGTGCCGCTCTTCACATTGCCCGTCGTGGTCACCAATGCATTGCCCAGACCGCCGGATACATAGGTCCACACGCCGCCGCCGCGATTGTTCGCCGGATTGGGATCACTGACCGATGCATAGTTGAAGCCCACATCGATCGCGCCGCTGTCGAGATTCACCGACTTCACCTTACCTTTTTGAATAGGGTTATCGCAGTGATCCGCGATGCCGACATAAATGCGATTACCGAGCACCAGCGGCGCTGAATAGCCGATTTGTTCGTGCAGATCGTTCGGACCACTCCCCGAAAGCGTGGCGACTTCATCGGTGGTCTTCCAGACCAAAGCACCCGTGGCGGGATTGAGCGCGAAAATACGGCCGCTGCCGAGACCGCCCCCGAATTTGCCGCCCGGATCGTCCGGTCTCCCGCGATCGGGCGCGCCGAGAATAACCAGCGTGCCGCGTTCGCGGCTGGTGGCGACGGCAACGCTTGCAGCAATGCCTTCCGAAGACGGATTGCACGTAAAGCTCGACGTCAACGGGCTTTGAGTTGACGGCGGGAATTGCCACAGCGGTGCAGCGTTGTCCGCGAAGTTGGCATCGAAGGCGTACAGGTGACCGCCGCTGCTGCCGATGAACACGCGGCCATCGGCGATTACCGGCGATGCCGTGAAAGTGCCGCCATCCGGCGCCGTGGTTTTGGCTTTCACTTCCAATTTCTTAACCATGTAGGGATCGCCGAGCGGCGATGCTTGCACTTGTCGCGCCGTGCGCAATCCGTTCTGACGGAATGCCGGCCAGTCACTCGCGCAAGCACCGGGTGCCGTGCCGAGTGCGCACTCGACGACTATTTGATAGACAAATTTTCCCGTGCACTTGCCAAGGCGCTGCACGACGATCACCGTTTCACCATTGTTGAGCGCGCGACTCAAGTTGATCACCGAACCGGAGGAATGACCGATTTCCTGGCCGCTTGCAAAGACCAGGATTTCCGCGCCGGGAATTTGCGTGATGACGATAATTTTGGTGTCGCCGGGCAACGGTGGCTTGATGATCGGCGCGGGCATCGCATCGCAATCGTCGACGGTGGTCGGCGTGCCCGGTACGCTTTCAGTACAAAGTTTTTGCGTCACGTCCAACTTTTCGCCTGCCACGGCCGCCGGAGAAATTCCGAGCGTGTGCGGCACGCCGCCTGGAATGGCGCTTTGCCCTCGCACCGTCATCGTCGGATCGCGAACGGTTACGATGGCGCCGTGCTGCGGCGGATCACTGGGCGGCCCTGCTGCTCCCCAAATGGAAACCAATGTCTGACCGACGATGATGGGCTTGTCGGTCGAGCCCGGCGGCACGGGCGACGGCGGCGGCTCGGTAATCTCATAGTCGGAACGCGGGCTATTGTCGGTGCAGAGCTTCGCGGTGGCGGACACGCGCGCGTGCAATGTGAATTCGGGATTCACTCCCGTCCAATTCAATCCCCACGACGTGGATGCTTGAAAACTGCCGACGTCCGCCGCCGGCTTAAACATGCCGCCACCAGCATCGTCTTCGGCATGCACGGTCACCGTCGCGCCCGGCACGACGTCTTCCACCAACACAGCATGACCGCATTGAAATAACGGATGCGCGAACAATCTCGGCTTCGGCAGCCCCGCGGGGAAATCCTCCGTATGCGAGGTAACGGTTACGCTGTTCGAATGCGCACTGGTCGCGCCGCCGATGGATTGCGTGACGTACACCACCTGACCCGCCGTGAACGTAACGCCGGTGTCGTGAGTTTGCCCTGGCGTTGGAATCACGCCGGTGAACGAAGGATTCGGTGCGGGCGCACCGTCGACAAAGACTTCGATCTTGGCGCCGGGAATGAAATTCTGCACCGTGATCGCCGTGGAGCATGCGTAGATCGGCTGGCCCAGCGTCGGCGGCGAAATGAATTTCGGATCCTCCTTGAAATCGCCGGGATTGCGAACCACGTGCGGGTCTTTGCCATTCGAGTCGCGACCCGTGGAGTTGCCGCTCTTATCACACGCGGCCAAGCCGAGCACCGCGATACCGAGGATCACCGGCAGCAAGCGAATGGAATCCATACCTACTCCATGAAGTCCAGGTGAGTGATTACTGAAACACGCTTAAACGTTAGATAAAAAGATTAACGGCCGGACACTATGACGGCGCGCAACACGGCTGGTCGTTCGGCATCGGCGTTGATGAGACGCAATGGCACGCCTTCCGGTATAGCTGCCGTATCGCCCGGTTGCAATTTTCCGCGGAGATCGCCGGCGACGAATTCGACGTTACCTACCGTCAAACTCAACATGGCGGCGCCGGGCAACGTCGTCTCCGCGGTAGTGGTTTTTGGACCTACTGAGAGGGACCAGACACGTATTGCATAGTCGCCTTTGGGCGATTGCGTATCGACGATAGGTCGAGCGTAAAGGCCGGATGCGATGGCCGCGAACGGCGGCGTGGGCGTGCGTGAATCGACGGCTCGCACGCCTTTGGAAAAAGTCGCCGGTGCGGTCTTGGGAACGGCTTGCACAGGCTTGTTGACGACGGTCTGTGCAAATACCAGCGACGCGAGACCGAGCGTCAGCAGGAGCACTGCTATCGTTACGTATCGAGTCGTGATCGTCATCGATATTCCCTCCATCGACAGTGCCGAGACCAGACCGAAATAAATTCGACTATGGGCTTACCATCCCACGCCAAGTCGCGATGGTAATGAGTGCAAGCTTTATTGCAAACGTTAAATTTCCAGGGCAATTCGTTTCTACCATCTTAGAGCGACAATCGCTGGGCGACATGTTAAGAATTTACATTCATAAGCATCATCGGCAAAAATTACGCTCGTTCCTATTGAACGGAAGGGCACGGGAAATCTAAACCAAGTCTTATCGAGCATGCATTTAGAGGGTGTCTCATCGCTTGACTTGCGGCTTTGTCCCGGATAACGCATGCTGAGTGCGCCTATCGCTCAAGAACGGCCAAAAATATTCACGGTGCGCCGTGCGTCGAAAAAATCGCAGCTAAGGCAGGAGAGGCTCGATGAAATCATTCCTTCGCGAAAACCCCACCATTGCATTCGGTCTCGGGTTGCCTTTACTGCTCGTGGTGGTATTCCTGTTGATTTCAGGGATCCCCGCTCTTTTGGTAGCGCCTCCCCAATTCGACGTGCTGTACGTAACCGACTACTACGGCTATCAACAAAACGGCGTGCAAATTTCCGTGGTCAACAAAAAGATCCAGGTTGTCTACCAAGGCAATTCACAGGGCTATCAGCAACCGCACCTCTGGCGATATAACCCTAAAACGGGCGCGGTGAAAGAGATTGCCATTCCGCTGCCGCCTGGTCTCACGCCGCCTGCACAAGGTGCGGCCGCTGCCGAAGCAGCGCCTAAGATCACGCCGATCGAAGTTCCGGACGTTGCCGGCCTGACCGTCGATTCCTCCAGCATTGCGCCGGACGGTTACCGATTCGCAGCGGGCGAGACTCGTTATTCGGGCGATATTTTCACGGAGGTGTTTAGGTCCTCGCGGTACCGCAACGAAGCGGTGCTGACGAAGGGCGGACGCAGCATCCGCCTGCCGAATGTCGACGATAGAAACTATTACAGCTATTCCGCACGCTTCGTCGGTTGGGTCGTGTCGCCATGATGTGGCTATTGATCCTCGTCGTCGTATTCGTACTGCTCGGCGGCGGCGCATGGAGCTGGCCGTTCATGGCAGGCATCCTTGGCGCAACCGGCATCAAAGACAAGGCGAGCGCGCTCGAGAACATCGCACGGCTCATGCGCAACTACGACATTACGCCTGCCGAGGTCGAGGCTGCTTTCCACTCACCCGCGCCCCACTCTGCTTCGCCACGCCGCAGCAAAAGCGACGTCGCCAAAACGCTCTTTATTTATCTCGGCGCGATTTTCATTCTTGCGGGCATCGGCGCCTACATCGGAACGTTCTGGGAAAGCATGGGCAGCGCGATGCGGGTGATCGTTACCTTGGGCGTCGGCTACATTCTGCTCGTCGTATTGATTTCCGCCCTGCACGAGAACAAGTATCCACGGCTGATCCTGCCTCTTGCGCTGGCTTCGGCCTTCGTGATGACCGGCGGCTGGTTCGTGCTTATCTACGAAACCTTTCCGCACGGCAATAACTGGCGGGCTGCCGTACTCGCCGTGTTCGGCGTGATGGCCGTGCAGCAAGGCGCGCTATTCGGTAAATATCGGTTGACGGTGCTGGCCTTTACTGCCTTGTTTTTCGCTTACGGATTCATGCAGGTGGGACTCGATCTGCTGGACGTCCCGATGGCTTACAGCGCCATCTTTCTCGGTGCGTCGTTATTCCTGGTCGCTACTGCACTTGAGAGCACGTCGCATCGCATGCTGGCGGAACCCGCGTTATTGATCGGAACGGTGTGGCTAAATATCGGTTTGTTCGACCGCATCGCGGAGCTCGTCGCTACCAACTGGGCAAGCCTCATCATCGGCATCAGCTTGATCTTCACGGCCTATGGATTGCAGAAAGCGGAACGGCATTCACGCCTTGCTGGCCTCGGCTATTTCGTCGGCTCCCTCATGGCCTATGCCGGCTTGTTCGATCTCGTGCACGACAAGCCTTTCGAACTGCTCTATCTCGCCGTGACGGCATCCATGCTCTATGCCTGCGTGGTGCTGCAAAGCCGAGCGCTATTGTTCACCACCGTTATCGCCATGCTCGGCTTCATCGGCTTTTATACCGCCAAGCACTTCGCGAATTCGCTGGGCTGGCCCGTCACGCTCGTTCTCATGGGCGTCGCTTTCCTAGGCGTCGGCACGCTGGCCATCAGGGTGCGGCGACGTATCTAACCTGCTTAAGTCAATAGAAGCCGGTAGAAGCTGCCAAGGCTCTTAACGAGCGAAGAGCGTGTTCACTCACCCTCCATTTGGACGTGCGACCCGCTGGGATTCGCAGCCCTCACTACGTATTACATCCCTTTCGGCAATCGCGTGAAGTAACTCGGCTGCTCCGCAATGACTGCGCTCGGATACGTTCTGAGAGGTTGATCGCGGATTCTGATCAATTCGGTACAGCAGTCTGAAGAAACTCGGTACGGCGATCTGGCGAAGCCGGTACGGTGCTGTGGGTGATGTATTGTGATCGCGGGATGGCGATCGTGTCTAGCCGTGCCAGGGCTTACGTGGCAGTTTTCCTCCGCATCGATTCGCCTTTAAGTTCGATTTTATAAGCATTGTGGACGATGCGATCGAGAATGGCATCGGCGAGTGTCGGATCGTTGAGATAGTCATGCCATTTGCTCACAGGGAGTTGGCTGGTGATCATCGTACTGCTCTTATCGAAACGATCGTCGATGATCTCCAAGAGATCGCGCTTGGTCTCGTCAGCGAGTGGGGCGATGCCGAAGTCATCGAGGATCAGTAGCCTAAACTTGGCCAGATGTTTGAATAGCTGACTTTTCTTTTTGAGCGCATCGGCGCGGACGAGATCTTCGACCAGTCGTGGCAAACGCAGATAACGCACGCTGAGATTGTCGCGACATGCCTGTTGACCGAGCGCGCACGCCAGGAAGCTTTTACCCACGCCCGTGGGTCCGGTGATCAGGACGTTGAGCTTGTCATTGAGAAAGGTCAGTGTGCTTAATTGTGCGATCACAGCGCGATCCAGGCCACGCGGTGTGCGTGAATCGAGATCTTCAAGGCTGGCACTGTGTCCCAACTTGGCCCAGCGCAACCGCTGCGCATAGCGATAATTGCGTCGCTCACTTTGTTCGCTATCGATCAGTAACGCGAGACGGTCGTTGAAGGGTAAGTCATGGGGTGCCTGTTTTTCCTGCGCAGCGAAAGCTCGCGCCATGCCCCGCAAGCCCAGATCCTGTAAACCCTGATACAACGGTTCAGTGAGCATGGGAACCTCCGAAATAATCCGGGCCACGCACATTGTCATGCACGATGACCGGGGTGATCGAAGGTGCCGCGCGCGGTGTGATGCGGATGAGATCGCGGATGCCGCGATAGCTCAAAATGTTGAGCTCCAAGGCGCGACGACACGCGGTTTCCAATTGAGCCGGGCTGTAATCCTTGGCTAGGCGCAAAATCCCAAGGCTTGCACGATAGGTTTGTTCGGGATGGGTCTTGCGCGTGATCTGTCGAGCGATTACCGTCACCGTGTATTCGCCAATCGCCGTGGCGCGTCGTTGCAGTTGCTCCTGGGTGCGATCCAGATAACGACGATGCGAGTCGGGCATGTGCTCGGGCTTGGTGGAAAAATCACCCGCTTTGTAGCCAATCGCGTGCGCGGCTTGCAGTTTGCCCTTGTAATACACCTCCAGTAACTTCTCGCCGATGCGCACGTCCACGGTTTTGCTGATCAGTCCGTGGGGCACCGAGTACAGGCGCTTGTCGACTTCGATGTGATAATCCACGTGGACCTTGGCGCGCTTCCATCGACCGTAGTGATACGCCGTCTCGGGCAAGGCTTTAAGGTGCGGACGTTCCTCCTGAAGCGCACTGAATCGATGGCCCTCGCGTTTACTGAACGGCTGCGCATTGAGGGCTTGCACGCCTTCGGCGAGAACGCCATTGAGCTCACTCAGCGAGAAAAACAGACGATCGCGCAACGGCGCCAACATACGCTGCTCCACCAACCGCACCGCGTTCTCGACCTTGGCTTTGTCATCCGGCGCGCGCACCCGCGCCGGCAAAATCGCCGTCCCGTAATGACGCGCCCATTCCTGATAATCCTCTTGAATGCGCGGTTCGTAGCGATCCGCGCTCGTGACCGCCGTTTTAAGATTGTCCGGCACGATCGCCTCGGGCACGCCGCCAAAAAACTCCAGCGCGCGCGTGTTGGAACCGATCCAGTCCACCGCTTGTTGACTGGCACTGGCTTCGGCATAGATCGCGTGCGAATACCCCAGCGCCGCAACAAAAATCTCCACCGGCCGAAGTTCGCCACTGTGCCGATCGGTGATCGACAGTCGCATCCCGGCGTAGTCCACAAACAGGCGGGCACCGGGTTTATGCACCAACCGCATCACCGGATCCGCGCGTCGCTCAAACGCCGCAAAGCGCGCGCAGAACTGCGCATACCCCAACGCTTGCCCAGATTGCTGCTCGACATACTCGCGCCACAGCAGCTTGCGCGTTACCCCTTTGCGGGCCAGCTCTTTCGACAACACCGCAAAGTCCGGCGCTGCTGTGTCACTTTGCACCGTCACCGGGTATAACGCGGCATACAGCGCATCCTCATCCCATTCCGACGGCAGCGGCCAACTTAACCCCGCCGACCGAAATCGACGCACGGCTTCCTGCACCGTCGAACGCGCCATGCCCAGACTGCCGGCGATCTCGGTGTACGAACACTTCAGCTCAAACCGCAGACGAGCTAACTCCAACAATTGCTTCATGGGTAATCTCCGAAAACTCATCGGTGCCTCGCTGTAACGCAAAGACACCAGGATTACCCACATTCACCGTACCGGCTTGCATCAGATCGCCGTACCGACTTCGGTCAGAACCCCGTACCGGCTTGGGCCAGATTGCTGTACCGGCTTCAACCAGATTCCACGGTTGATGAACAGAGGATCCAGAAGAATCGCATGAGAATAGCCGCATTTTCTCTT
>CAZQYC010000110.1:0-10245 GCA_964597495.1 uncultured Steroidobacteraceae bacterium
TTCCGCACCGAAGTGCTCGGGCTCATGAAAGCGCAGAACGTGAAGAACACGGTCATCGTTCCCGTCGGCGCCAAAGGCGGATTCGTTCCCAAGCAAATGCCGCTGAACGCCACGGCCGACGACCGGCAACGCGAAGGCATTGCTTGCTATCGAACGTTTATCCGCGGCTTGCTCGATCTCACCGACAATCTCGTGGGCGGTCGCGTAGCCCCGCCGCAGAATGTCGTTCGTCGCGACGATGACGATCCGTATCTGGTCGTGGCGGCGGACAAAGGCACCGCCACTTTCTCCGACATCGCGAACGGCATTTCGGCGGAGTATAAATTTTGGCTGGGCGATGCCTTCGCCTCCGGCGGTTCGGCGGGCTATGACCACAAGAAAATGGCGATCACCGCGCGCGGAGGATGGGAATGCGTGAAACGGCACTTCCGCGAGCTCGGCGTCGATACGCAAACGCAGGACTTCACGGCGTTCGGCATCGGCGATATGGGCGGCGACGTGTTCGGCAACGGCATGCTGCGCTCCAAGCACATTCGCCTGCAAGCCGCCTTCAATCACCAGCATATCTTTCTCGACCCCGAACCGAACGCAGCGGCGAGTTTCGACGAGCGCGAGCGCTTGTTCAATCTGCCGCGCTCCAGTTGGAAGGACTACAACCCCGAGCTTATTTCCAAAGGCGGCGGTGTTTTCGAACGCAGCGCCAAATCGATAGTGATTTCGCCGCAAGTGCAACGCATGCTCAACGTGAGCGATGCATCGCTCACGCCGCAGGCATTGATCAAAGCCATCCTCAAGATGCCCGCGGATCTCTTCTGGAACGGCGGGATCGGCACCTACGTCAAAGGAAGCAGCGAATCGCATCAGCAGGTAGGAGATCGCGCGAACGACGGCTTACGTGTCGACGGCCGGGAACTCCGCTGCAAAGTCGTGGGCGAAGGCGGCAATCTCGGCTTCACGCAGCGCGGCCGTATCGAGTATGCGCAGCAAGGAGGCCGCCTGAACACCGACTTCATCGACAACTCGGCAGGCGTGGATTGTTCCGATCACGAAGTCAACATCAAGATCCTGTTGAATGCAGCGACCGAAAAAGGTTTGAAGTCGGCCGACCGCAATAAACTCTTGGCGCGGATGACCGAAGACGTCGCCGCGCTCGTTTTGCGCGACAATTATTTACAGAGCCAAGCCTTGTCGATGATCGAGCAGACCGCGAAGGACAGGCTGGCCGAGCATGGCTATTTCATCCGCTCGCTCGAAGTGACCGGCGAACTGGATCGCGCCGTCGAATACCTGCCGAGCGTGGAGGAATTACTTGAACGAGGCAATCAAGGCGGCGCGTTGACGCGTCCCGAATTGGCCGTGCTCTTGAGTTATAGCAAGATCGCGCTGTTCAACCGCCTCATCGGCACCGACGTGCCGGAAGATCCGTACTTGAGCCGAGAATTGGAGCGCTACTTTCCGGAGGTTCTGCAGGAACGGTACCGCGCACTCATGCGCAAACATCGTCTCCGCCGTGAAATCATCACCACTGCGATCACTAACAGCCTAGTGAATCGCATGGGGCCGAGCTTCGCGTTGCGCACGCAAGAAGATACCGGGGCCGACGCAGCCACGGTCGCACGTGCCTATGCGATCGCGCGCGAAAGCTTTGAGATGCGAGATCTCTGGCTGCAGATCGAAGCGCTCGACACCAAGGTGCCCACGACCACGCAATATGCGCTGATGAACGAAACCGCGCGGCTACTGCGCTTCGTCACTTATTGGTTGATTAACCAGCATCGCGACCGTCTGCATATCGAACAACAGGTAGCTACGCTTCGGGCGGGCATTCGTGAACTGCGCAAGGAGCTACCGACGCTTTTGAGCAGCGACGCGAAAAAGCACTTCGCAGCACGACTCGGGAAATTCTCCGACCAACGCATTCCGGGATCGCTTGCCGCGCAATTGGCCGCAATCGATGCGTTGTACGGCGCACCGGACATCGTCGAAATTGCCGCGGCAGCCAAGGCCAAGGTAACTGACGTTGCATGCATCTACTTCAAACTCGATGAACTACTGTCGTTGAGCTGGCTACGCGATCAAGTGTTATCGCTTAGCGTGCAAGATCGCTGGCAGGCGATCGCCCGCACCACCTTGCGCGACAACATCTACGGCTTGCACCGTGCCCTTTGCTTGCAAGTGCTTGCAGGCGCGAAGCGAACGAAAGCGCCCGAAGCAGTGGAGACATGGCGGCAGGCGAATGCCAGCACCGTGCAGCACACCATCGATTCGCTGAAAGAGATGAGAGCCTTGCCGCAAACGGACTTCGCGACGCTTTCGGTCGCGACGCAGTCGATTCGGAGACTTATCTAGGGGAGCTACTAGCCACTAGCTACTAGCTGCTAGCCAGAAATAAAGATTTCCAACTCTGGCTAGTAGCTAGTGTAGATTCTTATTGCCTGACCGCTTTCACAGTCGCCGGACCTTGAAACAAAGTCACGTGCGCCGCCTTCCCTGCTTGCTCGCCCTCGAATTCGAATTGCGCATCCACTATCTTGGAGAAAAACTTGCGGTCCGATTCGGCGATTGAACAGCCTGCCTACAGGCCGAGTAGCAAGTCACTTGCGACGCCTTACCTCGGGAATGAATATGTCTTCGATCGTCACCGAGAAAACGAAAGCGATGGCGAAGGCGAGCGGCAAGCTGGGATCATACTTTCCCTGCTCGATTGAAATAACCGTCTGGCGAGACACATTCAGTTTTTCCGCCAGCAGCTGTTGCGACCAACCTTTTTCTTCGCGCAGTTCGCGCAGTTGATTTTTCATTGGTAACGCCGACGAAACCACCAACTGCCGAACGCGTACAGAAACAAAATGGCGGTCGCAACCATGTAAGCCGGAATTCTCGGGACAAGCTGCATGATTTCCAAAAAACCCCAACTAAACGTAAACAGCCAAATGAGAATGGCTGCGAACGCGATGGCTTCGAACTGGACGCGCTGGAACAATTCGTCCTGCCGCCTGATCGATCGGAGCATGCCGTAGGCGATTAAAATCGCTGGCAGAACGGAGAATGCAGCAACGACATACCGCCAAGGCTCAGATACGTCGAATTGTCCGAGTAAGAAAGTCGCAATACCGGTCGTTGCCA
The DNA here is from genome assembly GCA_964597495.1 of uncultured Steroidobacteraceae bacterium. GTDB lineage: Bacteria > Pseudomonadota > Gammaproteobacteria > Steroidobacterales > Steroidobacteraceae > CAZQYC01. Next base: position 3,127 of record CAZQYC010000110.1, read on the forward strand.
CCAAAAGAACCATTCCGAGATATTCCATGTGCACACCTACAGAGTGATGTAAAGCTCGCTTTACAGTATTGATTCACGCGCAGGATGTCAAGCTTCCTTTACTATACGCAGTAGATCACATAACGAAACTACATCGCTTGCAACTACACGCGGCAATAAGCGGGCGTATCAGGTTGCTTTAGTAGAGCTGTCTTTAGCCTCGAGCTCGGTCCACCGCTCCAATTTCTGCATGAGTAAACTTTCGATTGCCGCCGCTCGTTCGCCATCGGTTTTCATTTGTGCGGCGCTCTCCTTGTAATACTCCGAGCCGGTCATCCTAGCGTTGAGCGCGCCTTGCTCGAGCTCGAGCATTTCGATCTCCTTAGGTAGCTGCTCGAGTTCCCGGGTTTCCTTATAACTAAGCTTCACTCGCTGAGACGCAGGAGCCGCCGCCAAGGTTGCAGCCTGAACCGCGGCCCGCGGTGATTTCTCCTCCACTCGCAGAGTCACAGGGCGCTGCGCGAGCCAATCGGAATAGCCGCCAACGTACTCGCGCCAAAATCCGTCGCCTTCCGCCGCCAGCGTTTGCGTCACGACGTTGTCGAGAAACGTTCGATCGTGGCTGACCAATAGCAAGGTGCCCGCATAGGTCTGGAGCGTTTCTTCCAACAACTCCAACGACTCAATGTCGAGATCGTTGGTCGGCTCGTCCATCACCAGGACATTGGCGGGACGCGCGAACAGCCGTGCAAGCAGCAATCGATTGCGCTCACCGCCCGATAACGCCTTCACCGGCGAATTGGCGCGTTGCGCGGCGAACAGAAAGTCTTGCAAATAGCTGGTGACATGCTTGCGCTCCTCGCCGATCTCGATCCAGTCGGATCCGGGACTGATGGTGTCGGCAACCGTTGCTTCCGGATTCAACTGCTCGCGCAATTGATCGAAGTAGGCCACTTGTACATTTGCGCCTAAACGCACGATGCCGGAATCGGGCTCGAGTTGACCGAGCAGCAGCTTGATCAACGTCGACTTGCCGACGCCATTCGCGCCGATGAGCCCGAGCCGATCGCCGCGTTGCACGCGCAATGAAAGGCCTTTTACGATGGCCTTGCTGGTGAACTGCTTGCTTACATTGACCAATTCCGCCACCAATTTTCCCGAACGCTCGCCGGCATCCAGCGCCAGTTTTACGTTGCCGATGCGCTCGCGGCGCGCAGCGCGCTCGACTCGCAGACGCTCCAATCTCTTTACGCGGCCTTCGTTTCGAGTGCGGCGCGCTTCGACGCCTCTGCGAATCCAGACCTCTTCCTGCGCCCAGAATTTATCGAACTTCCGATTCGCCACCGATTCCGCGGCAAGCTGCTCCGATTTCCGCGTTTCATACGCGGAAAAGCTGCCTGGATAGGAACGCAATAGACCTCGGTCTAGCTCGACGATGCGCGTAACGACTCGATCCAAGAAGCTTCGATCGTGCGTAATGACCAGCAGCGTCGGCCCCTTGAGCAACAAATCCTCGAGGAGCGTAATTCCCGCAATATCGAGGTGATTGGTGGGCTCATCGAGCAATAGCAAATCCGGCTGCAACGCCAACGCAAGCGCGAGCGCAGCTCGCTTGCGTTCGCCGCCGGAAGTGGTCGTGGGCGATTTTTGAGCATCGAGTTCGAAGCGTTGCAAGTACTCCGTGAGACGCGCTTCCGCGCGCCAGCGCTCACGGTCGTCATGGATGTCGTTGAACGAACCCCGCAGCGTCAAACTTTCCCGCAGCGAATCGGCCGGCGGCAACTCCGGTTCCTGCTCGACCAAGATGGTCCGCACGCCGTCCATTCGGATCAATTCACCGTCATCGAGATGCGCTTTGCCGGCGATGACATTCAATAGCGACGACTTTCCGGTGCCGTTGCGGCCGATCAATCCGATTCGTTCGCCCGCTTGGACCGCCAATGCGGCGCGATCGAGCAAGGGATGCAAGCCGTAAGCGAGTTCGGCATCTCGTAGTGTCAATAAAGCCATCCGCGCAGGATACCGTCACGAACGGTGATGAGATAGGTTCTTGACTCTGGTATAAAGCCCGCCTTGCAAATCGGTTGAGGACCGCACTGTGCCCGACACGTCCATCGGAAAACTCGTCCTAGTTCGCCACGGCCAAAGCGCTTGGAATCTGGAGAATTTATTCACCGGCTGGGTGGATGTCGACTTAACCGATCAAGGCCGCCAGGAAGCGCAAAACGCCGGCCGCTTGCTTAAGGCCGAAGGCCTGCAATTCGATCAAGTGTTCACGTCGGTGCTCAAGCGCGCCATTCGCACGATGTGGATGGTGCTCGACGAGATGGATTTGATGTGGCTTCCGGTGGAACGCAGTTGGCGACTGAACGAGCGCCACTATGGCGCATTGCAAGGTCTCGACAAAGCGCAAACCGTGGCCAAGCATGGCGCAGAGCAAGTAAAGATCTGGCGCCGCAGTTACGACATTCCACCGCCGCCGTTATCCCTGGACGACAAACGCCATCCGCGTTTCGACCGCCGCTATGCGGCGCTGAAGCCCGATGAACTGCCAGCCACCGAATCGTTAAAGACCACCCTCGATCGCGTGAAGCCGTTTTGGGACTCGCGAATTGCGCCCGAGCTCAAAGCCGGTCGCAACGTATTGATCGTGGCGCACGGCAACAGCCTGCGCGCGCTGGTGAAAATGCTAGACGGCATGTCCGATACCGACATCGTGGAGTTCAACATCCCCACCGGCATGCCGATCGTTTACGAATTGACGAGTGACCTGAAGCCGGCGAAACCGCGCCGCTTCCTTGGCGATCCCGCCGCAGTGCAAGCCGCGATGGATGCGGTGGCGAAGCAGACGGAGAAGAAGTGACGAGCGCCAGCTCGTCACCCCGGCGCACTGAAAACCGCTCCTGCGTTTCTGACCTACAGGGACGTAGGGAATGCAGGTGTTGCAGGAACATTCACCTGCCAGTATGACCTCCATCCCTGGAGGCCTCAGGCCGGGGTCCCTCTGAAAACATAAGGAATTAAAGATGGATCCCGGCCTCCGCCGGGATGACTATCTGACGATAGTCATTTCATCTCCCTCACCGCAAACCACAATTCGCGTATGTAATTGAAGACCCAACACATGCGGTCGAGCCGTTCTACCGATGCGCGTTTGCTGTCGCCTTGATATTCTTTCAACAACTGCAAACGGAGTGCATCGCGGTACGCGTGATAGCAGCACACCGACGCGAGATCGAAATACGGATCGCCGATGCCGGCGTACTCCCAGTCCACCAGCCATAGCTTCCCGTCGTCGATGATGTTGAGATGATGAACGTCGTTGTGACAGAGACAATGAGCGGCATCGGTTTCTAACTTTTCTATGGTGCGGAGCGCTTGCGTCCGTGTGCGCGCACTGCCCGCACGGGCGGACAATCCCGACGCCATCAACGTATTCCAATAGCCGGTTACGATCGCATGCAGATCGATTCGCCGCACCCCGTCAGGCGCTTTCAGTGCGTGCAGCTTACGAAGAACCGTCGCGAGCCGAGTGACGTTGCTCGGTTGCCGGGCATCTTTCGCGGTCCAAGTACGACCGGTGAGATGTTCGGTGATCAAGAGATTGCGCTCAGGCGAGCACACGACAACGGGTGGGCCGATTGCAGCATGGGCAACCGTATTCAGCACGACCGCTTCGCTTTCGCGATCGATCTGCAGCGCTCGGACATCGCGATTGCTCAGTCGTACGACGATCGCCAGGTCGTCGGTGCGAACCAGCCAGCTGTCGTTGGTCACTCCGCCATCGAGTCTTTCCGCCGGTGCAAATCGATCGCGCTCCTTGCGTAAAACCTCGGCGGCTATGTCGGTGGGATTCATAACGTCGGCAGTTTTAAGTTCCTTGCGCTTAGACTACACGAACGAGCCGACTCTCGCATCCACACCTGATATCCGCGTAGCGAGATGGCGACATAGAACAAAAACAGTATTCCGGTAGGAGAACGACTCTGTTGAAAATAAAGCAGCGCGGCGACCGCATCGATGACCACCCAGTAAAGCCAGTTCTCGACGACGCGGCGCGCCACCATCCATGTCGTTACTACGCTGCTCCAAGTAATCAATGAGTCGAGATAAGGGCGGGCCGCATCGGTGTGGCTGGAGAGTAGCACTCCGTTAATTCCCGTAAGCACTGCTATTATCGCCAGTGTCATCAGATGCGCTTTTATGCTCCAGTGCTCGACCGTCACGGCGCCGGCGGTATCGCGCCGATGTCGCCAGGAGAAATATCCATACACGGCCATCGCCGCATAGAATACGTTGAGCGCGGCTTCCATATAGAGGCGGCTTTCGATCATAAGCGCGACGTAAATGCAGGAACTGGCCAGCGCGACCGGCCAACAGGCCAAGCGTTTCTTCATGGCCAGGATGACGTAAGCAACCGCAAGCACGACGGCAACCAGTTCCCAGGGCGAGACCATCGAGAACCAATTCAGTAGCGTGTCGAGCAATTTCATTGCTACCGCGAAGCGGCCTCTTGGGCGGAGGGCTCGCCGCCCAACACCTTCATGACGAACACACGCCGGCCGCCTTCGGCGAAGGTCTGCGCGGTTTCCATCGACAGCACCGCGAAGACGTTCTCGTGCTCGCCTGAAATTTGCGTACTCATCGCGTTCGTGACGACGCGAAGATCCGGATATCGATTAAGCCGCTCGATGAAATCCTTGATCGGCGGGATGTAGTCGGCATTCAAGGGATACAAACTAATTTCGACTGAAACACGCATGGAGACTCCTAGTCGGCGATGGCTTCTTTATCCGGAAAGGTTTTGCGGCGGCAAATTATCGCGTTGAAAATCATCGGAGCACCCACTCGACGCTCACGCCCACCTGCCGCGGATCGCCGTTTTGGATGTAGAGCTTGGGTTGAGTGTCCACCGGATCGTTCGCGAAATAGAAGCCGCGCGTGGCGTACTGCTGATCGAATACATTGCGCACCCATCCCATGACGGACCAATGGCCGGATTCGTAGCCGGCCTTTATGTTGGTCAGCGTGTACGGCTTCGATTTCTGATTGTGGTCAGTGGGCACGTCGAAGAAGAACGAATCGACAGCCGCGAAATCGACTCGCAGCATCGGTCCGCGCGGATCCCGGTAAGTGGCGTCGAGATGCAGCTGGTAGTTGGGCGCGTGGGCTTGTTCGCGCGACGCAACGAGCGTTCCGTCCGAACGGCGCGCCCCGCTTTCCTGCGTGCGCAACAATCCCAACGCGGCGCCCAATTCAACGCGCGGCGCGGGAAGCCAGCGAATACTCGACTCCATTCCGTAGTTATAACCGCTGGACACGTTGCTGGTGACGAATACATAACTGGCCGGGTTACTCGGATCGGATTGCTCGCCGCTCCGCACTTGCATGTCCTGGCGGCGCATATAGAAGACGGAACTCTCGACGTACAATCTATTGTCGAATGCGTGCGCTTTCACTCCCGCTTCATAGTTCCATAAGGACTCGGGCTCGAACTCCGGGCGAGTGAGGCCAGACGTACCTAAATTGAAGCCCCCCGCTTTGTAGCCGCGCGCCACGGAAGCGTAAGCACGTGCTTTCTCTGCCAGGTCGTACGTCAGAGACGCATGACCGCCCGCCATATGATCCGTGCGGCTTGCATCGGTGGGACGCGTATCTTCGTAATCCGCATTACGCATCTCAGCGCGAAGGCCGGCCGCCCACGACCAGCGCGGCGCAAGACGACCTTCCACCTGCCCGAACACGGCGCTATTGGTCGCGTCATAGTCGCTCTGCAACGGATCACTATAGTTGGTCGTTTCCAACAAACGCTCGCGCAAACGCAGCGCGTAAATGCCCGCGAGCCATGCTAACGGTCTATCGGCACTCAAAGCCGGCGAGGCGAGCCGGACTTCGAGGGTTTGCGTCTTGTGATCGCGATCGGCGCGGTAGTAGTAGTCAAAGTCGCTGTAAGGCGCCCAGCTCTGCGGATTGCCCCAATCGGCATCGAAGGAATTTACCGCGGTCGAATCGAGCGCTGTCGCCAGCGCAGTCAGCGTCAACCCCGAGGAGAACTCGTTGTTCCATTTGACGGATGCGGCGTTCGCGCGTTGCGAATCTTCGCCGGGCTTGTCCGACAAAGTGACCCGTGAGTTATCGATGGAAAACGCGTCGTAGCCGTTCGCCAAATCGACATGCATCCAGGCGATGTCGAGCTGGCCGTGGTCACCTGTCTGCGCTCGCCATTTTCCGCGCACCGTGAGCTCATCCCGACCGTTGGTGTCATCGCGATGGAGATAGGTGTTCGTACGAAAGCCGTCGCTGCGGTACTTCTGCGCCGACAAGCGCCAGGCGGAATCGAGCGATTCGACGGGACCGGTCGCGCTCACTCCAAGCGACCGAGTGTCGTAGTTACCCACATCACCGATCACCCGACTGTCGTAGATGTCAGCCGGATCGGCCGAATGGACTGCGATCAAGCCTGCCAATGCATTGGCACCCAATCGCGTTCCTTGCGGACCCCGCATCACCTCGACCTGATCGACGTCGAACAAGGTGGCAGCCATGCCGACCCCGCTGAAATCGATGTCGTCGATGAGAAAACCCACGGAGGAATTCGGCGCGCCTTCGTATTGCTCGCGCTCGCCGATCCCGCGAATTTGGAAGTAGCGGGGCCGCGAAGTGCCCGCTGCCCAATTCAAGTTCGGAATTTGCGTCAGCACTTCCTCGAAATGCTGCTGTGCGCTATCGGTTAGCGTCCGCTCCGATAGCACCGTCACACTGGCTGGCACGTCGGTCTGTACTTGATCACGCAGCCGCGTACCCGAGACCACCACTTCTTTGAGTACCGTCTCGTCGGCGACGGCGGTTAACGAGAAGGCTATTGAAATCGCGAATGGTGAAATCGCGAATAGGGATCGCTTCCTAGCGATAGAACGAACAATGGACATCGATGAGATCCTCTTTTAATAAAGAAGATCCGCCAGACAGACACAGGTACAACAGAGATGACAGTGACAGAACTCGGATTGTCAATTGAAAACCGTCGTGACATCAGCCGCTCCCTACGCCGGTACTAACCGGATCAGGTTCAACGGGTTCGCCGGTGTGCGGTTTACAAACCGCCGCCGGCATCTCAGGCCATAAGGCCACCCCAAGGCG
>CAZQYC010000111.1:0-6848 GCA_964597495.1 uncultured Steroidobacteraceae bacterium
CGCGTCAAACCCGACAACACCGGCGTAGTGACCGACGGCGTCAAGATGAGTATCAATCCGTTCGACGAAATTGCGCTTGAGGAAGCCTTGCGAATCAAGGAGCGCGGCGCCGCCACCGAAGTCATCGTGGCGAGCATCGGGCCGGCCGATGCTCAACAGCAACTGCGCACCGGTCTGGCGATGGGCGCCGATCGCGCGCTGCTCGTGCAAAGCGAGAGCGCCGTCGAACCGCTTACGGCAGCGCGCGTTTTCCTGAAGCTCATCGAGAAGGAAAATCCTTCGCTGGTGATCATGGGAAAGCAAGGTATCGACGACGACAACGGGCAAACGGGCCAGATGGTGGCTGCGCTTTGGCAACGCCCGCAAGCGACCTTTGCGTCGAAAATTGAACTCGACGGCGGCAAGGCGCGCGTAACGCGCGAAGTCGATGCCGGTTTGGAAACGATCGAAGTGGATCTGCCTGCCGTCGTCACCACCGATCTGCGCTTGAACGAACCGCGTTTCATCAAGCTGCCGGAAATCATGAAGGCGAAGAAAAAGCCGCTCGACACGTTGAGCTTCGCCGACCTCGGCGTGACGCCGACGAATGCCTTCAAGAGCGTTAAATTTGAACCGCCCGCGGTGCGCGGCAAGGGCGTCATCGTCAAAGACGTTGCCGAGCTGATCACCGCTCTCAAACAAAAGGGAGTGCTGCAGTGAGCAAGATCCTCATCGTTGCCGAGCATGCCGGCGGAAAACTGAATCCGGCGACGGCGAAATCCGTGAGTTGCGCGGCACAGATCGCTGGCGCCGAGATTCACATTGCCGTGCTCGCCGCTGACGCGAGCGCCGTCGCGGCTCAGGCCGCGGCACTCCAAGGAGTTGCCAAAGTTCTTAAAGTCGATAATGCCGCCAATGCCGAGCCGATTGCGGCGATTCTCGCACCGCAAATCGCCGCGCTGGCCGCAAATTACACGCACGTATTCGGACCGTCGACCACTTTCGGTAAGGACTTGATGCCGCGCGTTGCCGCCCTCTTGGGCGTCGGCCAACTGAGCGACATCATGGCGGTCGAGTCAGCTTATCGGTTTCGCCGTCCGATCTATGCAGGCAACGCCATTCTCACCGTCGAGGCGCCGGCCGATCAAAAACTGGTTGCGACGGTACGGGTCGCCTCTTTCCAGCCCGCGGCATCCGGCGGTAATGCGGCGATCGAATCGATCTCCGTCGATGCAACGTTGCCGACGCACACGCGTTTCGTGTCGCGCTCCGCGGCAACAAGCGGCCGCCCCGATTTGCAATCGGCGGCGCGCGTCGTTTCCGGCGGCCGTGCGCTCGCGAACAGCGAAAATTTTAAAATCCTGTACAGCCTTGCCGACAAACTCGGCGCCGCGGTCGGCGCGTCGCGTGCAGCCGTGGATGCCGGCTACGTCGCAAGCGATCTGCAAGTGGGCCAAACCGGCAAGATCATCGCACCGGAGCTCTACATTGCCTGTGGCATCTCGGGCGCAATCCAGCATCTCACCGGTATTAAGGACGCACGCACCATCGTCGCGATCAACAAAGACCCCGAAGCGCCGATCTTTGAAGTGGCGGACATCGGTTTGGTCGGCGATTTGTTCCAGATCGTGCCGGAACTGGAGAAAGCGCTCTAACAGCTTGTTGAAAAAGGACCTCCTGTCGCCCCCAATTAATTCAATTTGGCAACGTCGTTTGCGAAAAGTATGATTTTCGCGGCGCTCCCCCATCTATATCAATATGGCAAACACATAGAATGTGCTCGATTTCACTGGGCCATCCATGGCCCGCCACGTAAATAAAACTAGGGCAGCCCGTTGAAAAGTGTTTTTCAACAGGCTGCTAACTGACTATAGGCTTCCGTACATTCATCGAACCGGTGCCAATTCTTAGCGCGCGGGCGGCGCTTCCGATTTGATCGGCACCGCGATGACATTCGGATCGTTCAAAAAGTTTTTAGCTCGCTTAAATTGATCCTTCAGCTGCGTACTACAAGCTTGCAATGCGATGCTATTGGCTGAAACACTTGCCACTTCCAGGTGCAACGCTAATGTTTGTAGAGTACGGGCGTGGATATTCGCGCACGCTCCTTTCAGCTTATGAGCGGCACGCGCCAAGCCATCGCGATCGTTGCCGCTGATCGCCGCATCGATCTCCAGCAACTGCTGCTCGCCACTTGAGATAAAAGTTTGCACTAATTCCTGAGCGAACTCGGCGTCGCCTTCGGTGATTTCGTTGATACGCGCCAGATCGACAGGCACATCATTTGTTTTGATATCGGTCGCCGCGCCTTCAAGGATGACGTCGGTTTGTGCCTCCATTAAAATGCTCGCGGCCTGCCTCCGACTTGTAACGGGTAATTCATCGATTGCCAGGCCGAACTTCGCGAGCGTGTCGCGCAAGCGTTCCACTTCAATCGGCTTGGTTAAAAAACCATCCATGCCTGCCGCTTCGCAGCGCGCTTGATCGTCTCGCATGACATTGGCCGTAAGCGCCACAATTGGGGTGCGCCGATCGGTCTCCAATTCGCGAATTTTTCGAGTTGCGGTAATGCCATCCATCACCGGCATTTGTAAATCCATCAATACGAGATCAAACCGCGATTGCTGATAGGCGGCCACACCGTCGGCGCCGTGCTCCGCGATTTCCACGGTGCACCCCATGCGCTGTAAGAATCGCATCGCCACTTTTTGATTGACAACATTATCCTCCACGACCAGCACACGACCGGAAAAGCACTGTTGCGACCCGTCTTTCGACAAGGTATTGCGTGTAATCATAGGCCGAATTTCCATTTGCCATTGCCGCGCCTCGCCACTCAGAACACGCGCCACGCAGTCGGACAGTTCGCGGGCTCGCACCGGCTTTGTAAGATAGGCGGCGAACCCGAGCGCAGCGAGGCGCGGTATGTTTCCTTGTCGATCAAGCGACGTCAGCATTACAAGGCGGATATTCGCCAGGGATGCGATGCCGCTGATGCACTCGCCCAGCATGGCGCCATCCATGTCCGGCATTTGAAAGTCCGTTACCACCATATCGAACGGCTTTGGCGTCAGGGCCGCCGCCTGCAACGCTTCAAGCGCTGCGGCGCCGCTGTCCACAGCAACCACTTCGTATCCTGCGTGCGAGAGCTGCGAACTAAGTACGCGCCGGTTGGTGCTGTTGTCGTCGACTATCAAGATATTTCCGCTGCGCTTCATCGAGATATCGTTCGCGATCGGGGCAGCGGCATCCACCGGCTCCAATGGCAGCGTGAAAAAGAACGTAGAGCCTTCACCTACGGCGCTGACCACACCCATTTGTCCGCCCATCAGTTCAACGAGACGCCGTACAATTGATAAACCCAAACCAGTGCCGCCGAAATGCCGTGTTGTGGACGAATCCGCTTGCACAAACGGTTGAAATAAAGTTTTGAGCGTTTCCTCCGGAATCCCCATGCCGGTATCGCGCACTTCGAAGTGCGTCAACATACGCCCGTCATTACGACCCACCACGCACACGTCGATAACGATTTCGCCGCGCTTGGTGAATTTAATCGAATTGCCTACCAAGTTAATCAAACACTGGCGCAAGCGTTGAGGATCGCCACGCACGCGCTCCGAGATCTCCGGATGTACGTTGACGATCAACTCCAAACCCTTGCTCGCGGCCTGGAAAGCCATCATCGTGCCGACATCTTCTACGTTCGCGCGTAAATCCAATTCAATGGATTCCAGATCAAGCTTGCCTGCTTCGATTTTTGAAAAATCCAAAATGTCATTGATCACGGTCAATAGAGAATCGGCGCTGGAACGAATAGTGTCCGCGTAGTCGCGTTGCGCGCGATCAAGTGGCGTATCAATTAACAAACCAGTCATACCGATGATGCCGTTCATCGGCGTGCGAATCTCGTGGCTCACATTAGCCAAGAAGGCGCTCTTAGCGCGGTTCGCAGCTTCTGCCGTCTCGGTGGCGCGCATCAATTCTTCGCGTGCGGCGCGTGCTTCGGTGACATCCTGCAAAGAGCCGGACAAGCGAATTGCACGACCGTTATCGTCGCGTTCCGCCTTAGCGCGCGCACGATACCAGCGATATTCGCCCCCGCGCGTCTTCATGCGTACTTCCAGGTCGAACGGCGTGTTGTGGCGATAGTGCGAAGCGGTAACTTCGGCCATCTTGGTCACGTCTTCCGGGTGAATCAGCGAACGCGCGAAATGTTTCGTCTCAAGTTGCGTTACCGAATATCCTAAGATCAATGCCAACCGCGGCGAGCACCATGCACCGTCCGTCGCCACGTCCATTTCCCACAACCCGTCTTGCGTACCATTGATTGCGCGTTCGAAACGTCGTTGCGCCAAATCTAGCGCGTCCTCTACCAACTTCTGTTGATGCACATCGTGTATCGAGCCAGCCATCACGGTGGGTTGGCCGTCGGCATCGTGTTCTGCCATGCCGCGCAAGCGGAACCAGCGATACTCGCCGTTCCCCATGCGCATGCGCGCCTTTACATCATAGAGTTCACTCTTCTCCAAGTGTCTGCGCAGCGCGCCGCGATAAAGATCGAGATCGTCGGGATGAACTAAGCAGTCAAGCGTGCTCACGCGCGGCTCCAACTCTCCATCTCGATAGCCAAGCAAAGTATGGAAACTAGAGGAACACCACAGATGGCTCGTGGCGAGTTCCGCTTCCCAGTGCCCCTCGGAGCTGGAGAGGGAAGCACGTTCCAAACGGCGTTCCGCGTCGCGCAATCGGTCTGTCTGTTGTTTCAGCTGCTCGGCTGCCGCAACTTCTCTCGTTATATCCCGCGCCGTACCCAGCGCCCGCGTTACGCGGCCTTCCGCGTCGAAATACAGCTTGGCGTAGTTTTGCACATACGTGATTTCGTTATTGCGCGTGAAGGCACGATAACAGTAAGTAATGACGTCCTGCCCTTCCCGCGCTGCACGGATAATTTCGTCGCGGAATATAGTGCGGTCCTCCGGGTGGATGCGTTGTGCAAACGATGCGACCGTGCAGCCACTGCGGAGGTCGTGGAAGACTTCGAGTGGATTCTCCACCAACACAAATTGCTTGGTGAGTAAGTCGATTTCCCATGTCCAGATACCTGCCGCTTGGGTTGCGATATCCAAGCGTTCCTTTAGCGCTTGGACATGATGAATTTGTGCTTCCAACCGTTCGCTCGTGGCAACTTCTTCGCTAATGTCCCACGTGACGCCCACCAGGCGATACGGTTTACCGCGCGGGCTACGCAGGATTCGCACGTAGTTTTTCAGGTGATGCACTTGGCCGTCGACACTGTAGGCGCGGTATCGGTACGAGTACACCTCGGCGCCGCTCTTTATCGCTGCAACGGGCGCATCCACCAGAATGTGCCGGTCTTCCGGCAGCACCGTCTTCTTCAGCGCATCGTTAAAGGTATCGTTAGGTTCGTCGTCCAAACCCATTGCAGTGAGCCGGACGCCGGACCAGGTAAATTTGTCGGCTTTGAGATCGAATTCCCACGGCGAGATACCAGCGGCTCGGGATACCACATTTAATCGCTCGACCAGTGCACGTTCGTGTTCCGCTTGTTGTTGCGCAAGCTCGCGCGCGGCGACTTCTTCGCTAATGTCCCACGTGACGCCGATTAAGCGATACGGCGTGCCTCGCGGGCTACGCAAAATGCGCACAAAGTTTTTCAGGTGATGCACTTGGCCATCGGTGCCACGCGCGCGACACTGGGCAGAGTACGCAGTGGCGCCGCTCTTGATCGCTGCAACGGCTGCATTGTCTAAATTTTCTCGATCTTCCGGCAACAGAATATTCTTAAGTGCGGCGTCGTAGGTATCCAAGGGTGCGTCGTCCAACCCGAGCACAGCGAGTCTAGTGCCGTACCACATGTACCGGTTGGTCTTAAGATCGAACTCCCAAGGTGCGATGCCCGCCGCTTGCGTAGCGACACTCAATCGATCGAGCAATTTGCTTTCTTGTTCGGCCTTACGCTGCAACTCTGCGGCGTGCACCACTTCATCGGTGACATCCCACGTGACGCCGAGCAACCGAATCGGTTTACCGCTTAAGTCGCGAAATACGCGCATATGCGTTTGGACGAACTGCGGTTCGGGGCGCGGATTGGCAGATCGATGACGGATCGCCAGAATCTCGTTGCGATTCCCATCTGCAAACGCCGCATTCAAAGGCGCTAGAGCGCGTTCGCGTTCGTCCGGATGAATGGCGTTGTGAACTTCGAAACGGGTATCCGGCGCAAGTCCAAAAATTTTCCAGAATTGTTCGCCGCTTCCAAACGCTCCATTTACCAAATCTTTATCCCAGATACTGATACCAGCGGTCTCGGTAGCCAAATTCAAGTGATCGCGCAGCATGTTGCCTACGTCCGCTTGACGACGCAGTTCATTGAGGTGTTCGACGTCCTCCGTAACGTCGAGACGGATACCCAGCATGCGTATGGCATTGCCATCTGCATTGCGAAACACTCGCGCACGCACTTGCACATGCCGCTGACCGCCATCGGGCAACACCATTCGATAGCGATGGAATAGCGATTCTCCGGATTCCAAAGCGCGATCGATAGCTTGACGGTAGCCTGCAGCATCCTCGGGATGAACGGCTTCGGCTATAAGCTCGCGGCCGCCTTCGACACTCCTCCTATGCGCGTCGGCTGTGAAGCGATCGGTAACCAAATCCCAATCCCATACTTGCATGTCCGCTCCCTGGCCCACTAGGTTAACGCCGCTCATCAAATCGGTCCGCACGTGCGCTTGGTCCGTCGAAGAAATGCGCGCAAACACGGCTGCTAGCAATCGCAAACGTGCGGTCAGTTCGCGACGGACGGCACCGAGCAGGATAGCGAATGACGTCACTTGGTTTGCCTA
>CAZQYC010000111.1:6948-10144 GCA_964597495.1 uncultured Steroidobacteraceae bacterium
CTAGCGACTAGCCAGAAAAGAACAGGAGTCTTTGTTTGGCTAGCTGCTAGTAACTAGTAGCTAGCAGCTTCGACTTAAAGAAGGGAAAGTAAAGCATGCTTGACAGATGGCGATGCGCATGAGACAGTAAAGCATCCTTTACAGGGACTAACCATGAATCCGATAAAGAATCCCTTCGTCCGCGGATTGCTGTACGCGCAATGGGCCTATTGGTGCATGTGGGGTGTATGCGTCTGGGCTCAATTTAATTTGCCGCCAAGCCCTGTGCGCACTGCACTAACTTTGTCCCCTATCGTTCCCGGTGTACTTATTGTCGCCGTGGCAATCTGGCAATACCAAGCTTGCGATGAATACATCCGCCTGAAGATTTTGTCTGCGGCCGCTGCTGCCGCGGCAATCACCGCAGTCTGGACGCTAGCCTATAGTTACCTTGAGCTGGTCGGATTCCCCCGACTCAGCATGATGTGGGTCGGCAATGCGGGATGGCTGATTTTTATCGCCCTCATGATCCGATTGATGTTGTCCGGCCGTGAAAAATCGTCTACCTGATCTTCGAGCGCAACATGGATGGACGCAGGGTGAGCTGGCCGCGCGCCTGAAAGTGTCACGTCAAACGGTGAACGCGATTGAGACAGAACGCTACGAGCCTAGCCTATCGCTGGCCTTTGCGATCGCGAAATTGTTCAAGATGCCGGTAGAGGATATTTTCAAGTCTTAGACATGCCTGCCGCAGCATCGTCGACTCCATTTACTCGCGGACTAGTCGAACAGGGTTGCAACGGTGCGTCCCGGATTCACTTCATTGCTTCCGAACATTCCTCGTTTAACTCCTTTCTCGGATCCGAAGCAGGCGCGTCAGCCGGGCGTCCCGAGTCTGCTATCGCAAGTCGTTTGACTCTCATTTCGATGTAGTTTCGGTCCGCACAAAGAGCCGGGCTCAATCGGCTGTAGGTGAACCCCGCCGGAGGGCCCAAGTACAGCACCGCATCGACAACTTCTTCCATGGGAATGGATCGATTCGGATCAAGCACGACTCGCTCTCCTCGACCTTCCGGTGTGGTGAAGTAGAGCTGCATGCCTTCGGTGGAATAGTACTTGCTGAAAAGCGCCCGCCCCAGACGCGTACCACGTAGCGTGCTTAACGATGGAATCGGCCATGAATTGATATCGGCTTGGATCGCCGTTATTTCTCCGAATGTGTGTGTCCATATCGAAAACACTTTCGTACCGGCAGCCTCGAGATATCCAACAATATTTCGCTGCGGAACGTTGGCCGACTCCTCTTTCGGCTCCGGATCATTCAGGGCAAAGAGAGTGGTCTTTCGTGAGTAATGCATCCCGCCGTAGATTACGAGAGCGCGGCGACCCTTACTCAACACTTCACGCCTGATGATTTCGACTGCGCTTTCGTCGCGATCCGTGAATGGTTCCACATCCTTAAAACGCTTTACCCTGCTCCAGTCGATCGGGGGATCGCCTAGCAGCACACGGAGTTGGTGCTGCTTCGGCAGCTTCGCATTTACTTCTCGTACCGCGACGAAGAATTCTCTATAGATGGGAACGTCCCAGATAGCGCTCGACACCGTTGTGTTCTGCCACACTTGTTGAAAATCCCGCTCTGCGACGCGTTCTCCGCGGACGAAGCGATCCATCACATTTTGGTATCGCGAGTTGCCAAACTCCACGACGATGTCGTTGACGTTCTGCGCAAACCTCGGATCGCGAATCAAGGCGAGCCTAAACCGATGCCCGGGTTCGTTGCGATGATCTCCTTCATCCAGCGCCACTACTCGATGCGACTGGAATGCATCGATGATGGCCGTGATCGGTTCCATCGGAATGGAAGGCGGAACATCGTCGGTTTGTTGAGCGAACAGAGTCGCTGACGACAAGCAGCACGCGACGACAGTGGTGAATACTGCAATCCATCTTGTCTTGGCCCGTCTTGTTATTGACATTGAATCCTTGCCCCCGCCTGAGTTCTTCGATTGCCCAGCTTTGGAGGCGAGTCAGTGGATATCAAGGTCTAAGGCGATGGATTGAGTCACATTGGAAGATAACTTGGCATCGACGTAGCCACGATTTCGGTGACTCGGAAGGTGGTGTGCAGAGCGCCTGCCACTCGCCATTCTCATTCGCGACTTCTGCGGGTAACGTTACGTTAACGAGATGCGGCATTTCGACCCGTGGGTTCTCGACAACGAAATGTGTCGGGCACACTTTCGCTTGGCTAACGCGAACGCATGACGAAGGGAAGCGCACCGCCTTCCGAGGCACCGAAATCGTGGCGGGCACCACACTTGAAATTTAATTCGGTGGACTGACCTCGCTGGATTCCCGCCTACGCAGGAATGACGGAGCGCAAACGTGCGACGTCGTGGACCTAACCGTACCGCCCCGTAATGTAATCTTCCGTCGCCTTCTTGCTCGGATTCGTGAAAATCTTCGCGGCTTCGTCGAACTCAATGAGTTCGCCCAAGTACATGAAGGCCGTGTAGTCGGACACACGCGCCGCTTGTTGCATGTTGTGCGTGACGATGAGCACCGTCACTTGATTACGCAAGGTCGAGATCAACTCCTCGATCTTCGCGGTCGCAATCGGGTCGAGCGCCGAGGTCGGTTCGTCGAACAGCATAATTTCCGGTTTCGTGGCTAAAGCGCGCGCGATGCAGAGACGCTGCATCTGGCCTCCGGATAAAGCCAGCGCCGACTCGTCGAGGCGGTCTTTGACTTCATCCCAAAGGGCCGCTTCACGCAATGCCTGCTCCACTTGCTCGGCCAAACTGACGCGGCTGCGTATGCCTCGCAAACGCAACCCGTACGCCACATTTTCGAAAATCGTTTTCGGGAAAGGATTCGGCTTTTGAAACACCATGCCGATGCGCATCCGCACTTCGATCGGGTCCACGCCTTTCCCGACGAGGTTGATGTTCTCGGGATGCAGCGTGATCGATCCCTCGTAGCGAGTGTCCGGTTGCAAGTCGTGCATGCGATTGAAGCAACGAAGAAACGTGCTCTTGCCGCAGCCCGAAGGTCCGATCAGCGCCGTCACCTGCCGGTCGGCAATCAGGATGGACAAATCCTTCAACGCGCGATTCTCGCCGTAGTAGAAATTTAAGTTTTCGACCGAGGCTTTGACTTGCATGACGCGCTGCTTGCGGGTGTCGTCGATCGCCACGGTTAACCGCGGGGTGCC
>CAZQYC010000112.1:0-10143 GCA_964597495.1 uncultured Steroidobacteraceae bacterium
TTGAAATGGACATTACTTCGTTATCGCTAGACGATGAGTTCGCTGACGCTGCGCGAGGTTTCCATCGATCCCGTGCCCCACCGATCCAGCGGCAACCCCATCAATTGTTGCACGGTCAACCCGACTCTCGTGACCGGCGTACCCTTGCCGTCGATATGAAGGCCGGTGCGCACGCGACCGCCTGCGGAACCGGCGATCATCATCGGGATCGCGCCAATGGAGTGAACGCGCGCGGTCTCAACCTCGGTGTGCGCGAAGACCAGCGTGTTATCGAGCAGCGTTCCGTCGCCTTCGGGAATTTTGGACATGACCTCCAGGAAGGTTGCCCAGCCTTCCATCGTACGCTCGATGAACCACGTCACTTGCGGCTGATAACCGAGTTCCGCATCCACGGGCTCTTCATGGGTCAACGTGTGGTGGACCGAGCTCACGCCGGGTTTACGCAGCGTCGAGAAGTGATCGGAAAACACCACGTTGAATACGCGGGTTTGATTGCACGCCAGCGCCATGCCGAGGAGCTCGATCATTAACCGGTGATTGGTTATCACCGTGTCGATATCGCTACCGGCGGGTGCCGACGACGGCGCCTGCGGGATTTTGCAGGCGGCGGCAGGCGGCGGCTTCTGCAATTGCAAAGCGACCTGCTGTTCGAGTTGCCGCACCGAGGTGAAGTATTGATCGAGGCGTATGCGGTCGGTAGCGCCGACGCGCTTCACCAAGTTCTCGCGTTCGTCTTTAACCGCCGTGAGCACGCTTTGCCGCACCATCACGCGCGGGTCGGGTTTGAATTCGGCAGCGTTCGGATCCTGGAATTCCGAGCCGAAAATTCGCTGATACAGCGCGAGCGGCGACACTTCGGAGGGATTGACGACGTTGCCCGGCGCGATGCTGTAGCTGTGCTTGGAATTTCCGGTCGCTGCGACATCGAGGGAGCGAAAACGCGTACGCGTACCGATTTGGGCGCTGATCAACACATCCAGGCTGGGCGCTTCGTAGCCATCGACGCGCGTTGGCGCGGTGCCCGTCCGAATCGACGCTTTGCCGGTGTGGTGAACGTAATTGGCGCGGCCGTCCACGAAACACTTGAAGTTACTGAGCACCGTTACCAGGTCCTTGTAAGGTTCCATCGGTTTCAGTTCAGGAAGAAAGTCGTAATTGCGTCCCTCTCGCGTCGGCGTCCAGCGATGCGTGTTCACTCCGCAGCCCCAGTACCAGGTGCCGAAGCGAACGGGCAGCGGAGCCGACGTTCCCGCGAGTGCCGTTCCGTTTTCGTTCAAGAAGCAGTCGAGGAACGGCAGTGCGACGCCGACGGTGCCGCTGCCGATCATGCCGCGTAACACGGTTCTACGAGTTAGTTTCCGGATCATGATGGGCCTTACTTATGCAGTGATGGCTCGTGCAATTAGGGAGAAGTTCCACGCACCGGAGTACGGTCGCTTGTATTTCGAACGTTGGCTGCCGGATCCGCGACGGTGACGGCGGTGGCGGGCGAGGATTGCTCGACCCTATACAGCGCTTCACTCGTCGCGATTTTCCTGAATAGCTCCGGCACGCGATACTGGGCTTGCGCGAATTGCTCGGTCATATAGCTGAGCCAAGCACGATCGCCTTTCTTGGGCGCAGCGCCGATGCCATAAGCATAGACGCGCGACACCAGGCACGAGGCGATTTGCGGGTGATTGCGCAGTCGTTCGCCAAAATCGACGGCATCTTTAAAGGCCGCTCCGTCCAGATCGCCGCTGGGATCGATCGACACGCCGTTTTCTTCGCGGCGAAATTCACCGTCGCCATCGAAGTTTTCGAGTGCCAGGCCGATCGGGTCCGTCACCTTGTGGCATCCCGCGCACATCGGTTCGCTGCGATGCGCAGTCAAGCGTGCGCGTGCCGTTTTGTATTCCGGGTTGCTCGTGTCCTGCACGATCTTAAAGTCGACGTTGCCAGGCGGCGCAGGCACGTCTTGGCAGAGCAGCAGCTCGCGCACGGCCTTACCGCGCAACGTGGCGGAGGTGCGTCCGGGATGCGCATGCAGAACGAGAAAGCTTGGCTGCGTCAACCAGCCGCCGTGCGGATCGCCGGGTGCGAACTCATAGGGCTGCCAACCGCTTGTGGGTAGCGGCACTCGATACAGCGCGGCGAGCGTGCGGTTGATGAATGTCTTGCGGGTCGTGAACAGATCGCGGTAGTCGCGCTGCTGAACGAGCACGTGATCGACGATGGTTCGCAACGTTTGTTCCTGCATGTCGTTCGCAAGCCGTGCGCTGAATCGCGGATAGATGATCGGATCTTTCGCGAGTTCGTCAAAGGCATCGAACCCAAGCATGTCCGAGAAGAAGGCTCGCAATCCACCCGCTACTCGCGGCGACGACATCAAGCGCTCGACTTGCCGTTCGAGTCCCTTCTGGTCTTGCAACTCGCCATGTTCGGCGGCGGCAAGAAGCTCGTCGTCCGGCGTCGTGTTCCACAGTAAAAAGCTCAGTCGCATGGCTTTTGCAAAGCCGTCGAGTCTTACGGTTCCGGTGGTTCCGGTGGTTCCGGCGGTTCCGGGCTTGTTCGGGTTCGCTTCGGTCAGTTCTTCGCGAAATAGGAATTGCGGGGCCATCAGCAGATTCGCCAGCGCATATTCAAGGCCGGCGTAGTAGTCGCCCAATATTTCCGTCGCTCGTGCCGCGAGTGCGACACGAGCGTCGAGTTCCTGTTTGGTCAGCGGGCGCCTGAACACCCAGCGTCCGATTTTGCCGATCGTTTGTGCCGTGCAGGCTGCATCGGCACGAGCGGAGTTTGACGGGGTGCAGGGTAGCAGCGTGCCTCGATGCGTTCGATCGACGATTTGTGCGGCAATTTGCCGCGCCATCAGATCGTACTGTTCGATGCCCGCGGGAGTGATGCTCACCTGGCGCGATCCGACGGCGAGTAATCCGTCGCGCCGCACTTCCGGTTCGAATCGCCCCGGCACGCGAATGTCTGGGCCGAAAACATCGGCGATGATGTTCCGATATTGACCTTGAGTGAGCTTGCGCAAACCGGCGGGCGTGCCTACGGATGGAGGTTCTGTCGCTACCTTGGAAGTGGGTGTTGCTGCTTGAGCGCCGACGCCTGGGATCGTGGCGGCTATTAGCCCGGCAACGAGGAATGACGAAAACCTTTTCATGGCTTCGGCACGACCGTTGATGCGTTCAAATCAGACGCGGCATGCACGATGAACGCGGGCACAGCCTCGATTTCGAACGCAGCGGAAATCGAATCGTGCTTTCCGGCTGCATTAAGCGGCCCGTCGGCTAGGTCATGTAGGCCCTTGTAATAAGAAGGGCAGTCGAAGCTGCCGCCAAGCGGCAGAGTGCGTGCATAACCACGTGGTACGAAGCCCCACAGCGCTTCCAGATCGTAGTATCCACCCAGTATTCCCTTCAGGCTGCCATCCGGTTGCACCATCAATCGCACTTGCGCGCGCCGCAGAAATAATTCGCCGATCGCCATCGCGGACTGATACCGCAATCGCAGATCGACGGGTTCACTAGTGAGGACGCCGTTCGTCATTCTTCCTCGCGTCCGATTCTGCCACTTCACGTTGTCGGTGATTCGCTGCGTCGTGTAGGGAAGCGTATTGCCTTGAGCATCGGTTGCGGCGGGATCGACCCCCGTGTACATGCCGACCATTACCTCGCCGTCACGATGTAAGTCCTTGAGGCCCTCTACCTCGATCAGGATCGTCAGTTCTCCGCTGCGAAGCGAGGACGTAAAAGTTTCATCGTTCGGTGTCATGCGGTCGTTCGATGCGCCGACGGCTCCGCCGCGTCGATATTTTTTCGTGCATCCCGTGGTGCGGTAAAACTGATTGTCGATGCCGCGTTCGCCCGACGGGCTGATGAAGTCGTGATCCGATTCGCGGCCGTCGAGATTCAATCCGTAGGCGATCTTTCCTTGCACGAGCTTGATCGGCGGCCGTGGAAAGAGCGTGGGGTAATTGCAGGCATCTCTTTTCGCATCGCCGCTCGCTTTCATGTAGAGCTCGGAAGCGTTTTCCGGCCGCTCGATGCGGGCGCGCTCTTCGCTGGATAGGGTTTCGAGATAGGCAGGAATGGCATCGAGCGTCATGCCGTTGGGGCAGTCTTCCGGGCCCGCATAATTGGCGACCGCCCAGTTCGATACGATGAACCCCTTTGTCTGAGGCGGAGATTCCTGGGTTGGCGGACGTGCCGCTGAACTGATTAAAGGAAGCGCTCCGAGCATCGCAATCAGAATGCTGCTTAAAATAACCGGGTGGCCGCGACGACGAGTCCGGAGCGAGTAGGCGAGGCTCTCAATCGCTGCTTTAGATTGCACCGCACGCTCCGAATTTCGAATCGCCTAAAGGGAAATCAACGCAAAGGCATCAATGGCCATGCGTTCGTTTTAGGAGGGCTTAAAGGCTTGAAAATACAGCGGGCAATCTATAATTGGGTCACAGGTGTGTCAAGGCTCGGCCCCATCCCATACAGCAAAACACGGGCCCGCTCATTGGAAGAATTCATCCGTACCCATGCAACCAACAATCAGGTTTTACCGTGAATCCGACGTCGAAGCCGTGGCGTCGCTGTTTACGGATTCCGTTCATCATCTTGCCAACGGTTATTACGATGCGGAGCAATGTGCGGCCTGGGCGCCACGCCCCCCTAATCTGAAGGGCTGGGGAGAACGGCTTGCCCGTCTGCAAACGCTGGTCGCCGAAGTGGATCTGCGACTCGCGGGCTTTATCTCCTACGAGCAGAACGGACACATCGACTTGCTCTACACATCGCCTGCTCATTCGCGTCGCGGGATTGCTTCGGTGTTGTACCGAAAAGCAGAAGTTGATTTAGCCGACGGTGGAATTTCGGAACTGTTTGCAGAAGCGAGCCTAGTAGCGCTTCCTTTTTTCGAGCGTTTCGGATTTCGTGTCGTTGAAGAGCGGCATGTTGCGTTGCGTGGCGCTACGTTTCGACAGTATGTAATGCGGAAATCGCTTGCCCACGACACACGGAATGCGCGCATATGACGAAAGCGTTAGATGGAGGGCGCTAGCCAGAGTCCGGATTCTCTCTTGTCTTTATCTGGCTAGCGGCTAGTAGCTAGAGCCTAATTTCTTTGCGGCGCTTAGGCGAGACTGTATGTTCTTTTGGGAGCCGTGCCTTTAGCGGGTGCGCTCCCATTGCTCGACCGCGCCAGGCTTGATGTGAAATAGAGGATGAGGTTCGGGTGCAGCGACGTTTCGCCACCGGCGATAAAAGGTCGGATTGCGGACTTTGAGCTTCTTCATGAGATGCAGCCACTCATAGTGCAGCTGTCCCTCCGTTCCGATAATCCGCCCTGGAACGCGAATCGGGCCCACTTTGCTTCGGTCGAACGAATAACCGCGTGCCGTTGCTTCCTCTAAGACTCCGGTCAAATAGGAATTGATTGCGGATCGCGGCGAGGGATGCACTTGAAAGCGATGCAGCTGCGGATGCCGGCGATAGCCCTTGGTTTCGCCACGAAGAACGGCGCGTGCAAGCAGTGCCTCGCGCCAAAGCGCGACGAGGCCTTGGGGATCGAGATACTTGGGATGTAGGGTCCAAAGCCTCATTATTTGTGACACCTGACAAGACTGGCTACTAGTCACTAGCTACTAGGCGCTAGCCAGAAAAGATAAAGAGATCTGGATTCTGGCTAGCGGCTAGTTGCTCTGCTTACCGCTTGTGAATACCTTCAGCAACCATGCAGCAATATCAGCTATTTCTCGGGGGTGGACGCTGTGTTCCATCGGATAGGTTTTCCATTCCACTGAATAGCCGTGTTCGACCAAGATGTCGCGCGACATTTCTCCCAGGCTGATGGGAACGATCGCGTCTTGCGTGCCATGGCAGATCAGGATTGGCAGATCCCGGTTGGCAGCGGTCATCTCAGCGCGGAGCGAGTCGCGCAACGGCAGATAAGTGGATAGCGCCATGACGCCAGCCAGGCGTTCCGGATAACGAAGCGCGGTTTGCAAGGCGATCGCACCACCTTGCGAGAAACCGGCGATGACGATGCGGTCGGCGACGATGCCCTTCTCGAGTTCGTGTTGAACGTAAGCGCGCACCGCTTGTTCGGATTCGCGAATACCGATGCTGTCTTCTTGGCCGGAGAGCGACGCGCTCACGATGTCGTACCAGGCGCGCATGGTATAGCCGCCGTTGATCGTGACCGGCCGCGGCGCTGCATGAGGGAAGATGAAGCGCGGTCGCGTGCCTTCCGGTAATCGGAGCTCGGGAACGATGGGCACGAAGTCGTGCCCGTCCGCTCCCAATCCATGTAGCCATATGACGGCGGCGTCGGCCTTCGTCGACGGTTCAAGTATTATTGCCTTCGCCGTTTCGAGAGTCTTGTAGGTCACGCGTTCGGTCGTCACGATTACTTCTTTGCGGCTGCCGCGCGCTCTTCTTCGCGCGCTCCCGCCAAAATACCCGGTAGGGCGTAGTTGCCTTCATGGCAAGCGTATTCATAAACCGGTTGATCGCTCAGATGGAACGCGACTTCGCCGCTAAAAGGTGCGGTGAAGGCGCTCGGGTCTTCCACCGTGAATTTGTAGCGGATAGTGCCTGCGTCCGCGCGCGTAAAGCGTTCGGTCACTTTCAAGTTTTGAGAAGCGCCACGGAAATACTCCTTGTCGGTAAAGTTAGTGGTTTCGACGACGAGCGTATTGTCTTCCCAGTGGCCGATCGAATCGCCCATCCATTTGCGGACATTTTTCGGCGGATGAGTGCCGCCGATGCGAATGATGCGCGCATCGTGCACCATCTCGACCAAGATCGTAACGGTGTCCTGCGTCTGCACGATTTGATAGTTGTTGTTGTAGAGAGTCGGCAACATGGGTGGGCCCGAGCTTGAGCCGAACGCCAATAGGCAGCGCTCGCCGAGCGTGCGAACCTCCGGGCCGTCGGCATTGCCGCGCATGGTTCGTAACAATCCCATCATGAACTGTTGTCGCGCAGGCAGGAGGGCGGGCACGCGGCCGCTTGGCGGATCGACGAGGATCGACGTGCGCGCTTCGCCGTCGATGCGCATGACGCGTGTGCCGGCGTCGATCCAAAAGCTGTTGTAACCGCAGTCGACGCCGGTGAAGCCCTTGCCGCAACTGGTCGGCAAGTCTTTAATTCCTTTCTTCGGGTCGGTGGGAGCGTCGCCGGCTTTCAAGAGTTCTGCTTCGGTCTGTTCCATTTCGCGCGCTTCGTTCTCGGTCAACGCCTGCCGGTTGCCGAATTTCGGCGGGCGTTCAAGCGGAGTGAGGGTGGCGTTATTCCAGAAGCCTTGCAAATCCGGCGCACCCGTTTCGGTACGCGGCAATTTCCAATGCTTCTTGGCATTCGTTTCTGCGGCGAACGAGAGTGAGGCTAAGTGGGCGCCGATGGCAACCGCGATCGAAAGTAACGCTCGATGATTCATGAGTAGCTACTCCGAAATACCGCCAATCGTTCTCGGTTGTGAAACCGCTTGATGCAGACTCACAACTAGGAAACGTATTGTCGCCAAGTCGGGCTGGAGAGCAAGGGAGAGTATCCATAACTTTTGTGTGCGGGTGCCACTAAGCCTTCCGTTTCGTGCTGCGGACCGAAGGCATCGTTATTGGCGAGAACGGGCATGGTCCGAAACGCTACGGCAGGGCTTTGCGCGAATATGGTTCCGCTTGGCTTCCACGCACGCGTTGACGATTTGCCCACGACACTGCAACATCGCAGTCGTGCCGCTTACAAAAAGTCAGTTAAGACACGCCAAGCGCACCTTCCGGTCGTTTTCCGGCGCCGATTTGTTGATCGACTATCCCGAATGGAAGCGGGCGGTCGGCATCAAGAACGATTTCCTGCTGCGGCGAATTTTCGAGCTGGTCGATACCGATGGCTCCGGCTTCATCGATCGTGACGAATTCATCGCGTTCGTCACGAGTCTATTTTCGGATCGCCGACAAAGGCTGGAATTCATTTTTCGTGTCTACGACCTTGATGGAGACGGCGCGATCGATCCTCAGGAAGTGCGGCAAGTGCTCGATGCCAGTTTGTCGGAACAACAAGTGCGGCTCGGAGAGCCGATCGTCGCAGGACTCGTCGGGGATTTTATGCGGCTCATGGATACGGATAAGGATAACTCCATAAGCCTTGAGGAATTCGTGCAGGTCGCCAGTCACTATCCTGGCATCGACGAGCAGTTCGCTGTGCACGCAGCCAACTGGCTCCGTTACGGGCGCGAACTCAAATTGCCGCGCATCGCCCCTGCCGCTTTCCGGTTGCGGATGCGGCGCTGGTGGCAGAGCTATCGAAAACCGTTTGGCTGGACGGTGTTCTATCTGTCGGGCAATGCGGCGATCTTTTTCTTCGCGATGCAAAAGTATGCAGACAGCGGCGAATCGCTTGCCGTGCAGATTGCACGGGGCGCCGGCGCATGTCTCGATCTGAATACGGCGTTGGTGCTCGTTCCCGTTTGCAAGAGCTTTTGGAGCTGGCTTCGGCAAACGCCGATCGCTCGAGTATTCCCGCTTGCGGATACCGTTCGTTTGCACCGAGTGCTGGCCGAGTCACTGGCGATCTTTTCCCTAGTTCACGTTGCGGCGCATCTGGTGAATTATCGGGATACGGCACAGGCGGTTGCCGAAGTGCTAACGACCACCGTCGTGGGTATCACCGGTGTTGTGGCAACGGCGGTTCTGTTCGTGATGCTATGGGCCGGCATGGCGCCTAAGAAGCGGCGTTACGAAATTTTTGCGGCGTCGCATTTGCTCTACGCCGTCTTCATTGCGGCGCTGCTCTTACACACGCCGAAAGTCATTCCTTGGCTCGCGCCACCGCTGATTTTTTTCTTCTTCGAGAGTTTGGTTCGCGCCTTTCACAAGACCTCGACAATCGATTCGGTACGGCTGACGCCTCTCGCTAACGGCGTAACCAAAGTGACTCTTAAAAAGCCCAAGGGCTTTGCGTTTTATCCGGGAGATTATCTGCGTCTGCAGATGCCGGACTTGTCGAAGCATCAGTGGCATCCGTTTACGATCAGTGCAGCGCCCGAGGCCGAGGAACTGTCGGTGTACGTGCGGAACAACGGCGATTGGACCGGCGCGTTGCACAACCTGTCTTGCAAGAAGTCTTCGAAGGGCAAATTTTGGCAGGCTCGCATCGATGGTCCTTATGCGACGCCTAGCAGTACGGTTTATCGGGCGCGCGTTGCCGTGTTGATCGCGGCGGGCATTGGGGTGACTCCGTACGCGTCCTTGCTGCAGAGCGTTATCTTGCGTAAGGAGACGGCCGGTTCCAGGAAGTTCGAACAAACTATTTACTTTCACTGGTTGAATCGTTCGCAGCGCTCATACGAGTGGTTCATCGAATTGCTGGCCGAAGCGGAGCGAGCGCTGGGGCGGGCGCGGCTTCGGCTGCATATCCACTTGACCAGTCTCACGCACGATCTCACCAACATCGCCATGCAGATTGCGATGGACGCATATCGAGAGCGTTCGGAGCGCGATCCGATCACCGGCTTGTTCGTGAATACTTCGGCAGGCCGGCCAAACTGGGATGCCATCTTCAAAGAAACGGCGGCCGCACATCCTCGCGATCAAGTGGATGTGTTTTTTTGCGGGCCGCCGGCATTAGGAGCGGTAGTGAAGAAGAACTGCCGCAAGCATGGATTTCTGTTTCACGACGAAAAATTCTAGCCAAAAAACTCTAGCCAAACTTGTTCCGATGCGCGATCGACAGTCCCGAGCGCTGTCGATTTTTCCAATCGCTCTTGTCGTGTTCGGGTCCGGCCGTGTGGCCGCTTTTATCGTGTATGGCTTTCCTTAAAGATTCGGACCAGGAAAGTTTCGACTGCGGGGCGCTGGGCGCGGGAGGGCTGATCGCAGCCGGTTTGGCCGCGGCGGATACCGCAGTTGCGGTTTTAGGGGGCGAAGCCGGCGTCGGTTTCGCGACGGACGACGGGGCGTGCCCTGGGCTTTTCGCAGCCTTGGAGGCGGGTGCTTTTGCAGGCTTAGCCGATGGTTTGACGGATTGCTTGGCAGGTTGCTTGGCCTGCGCGGATTTTGCGGCACTGGCTTTGGGTTTTGCTTGCACCGCTTTCTTATCGGACGCCTTTTTTGCGGGGGCTTTTTTCGCAGGAGCTTTCGCTTTCGCCATGAGTTGCCTCCAATAG
>CAZQYC010000113.1:0-10044 GCA_964597495.1 uncultured Steroidobacteraceae bacterium
GTTTAGGGAAACCAAAAATCTTTCAACCGGCTACGCCGCTCTATTTCGTTATACGCATTGCTCTGCGCAGGACTCATGGAAATTCTTTCCGTTTCCGCTTGCCGCGGCGACATGGAATTTTCGACGGCACGGTAAGCCTGCTGCACACGCTCGAATTTCTCCGACAAACTCTCCACTTTGGTCTGACTATCGACGCCATTGGCAGCCCCGCTACGCTGTTGGTCAAGGGTTTCCGTCAGCTGTTGGTAGTCCCGCGTCACACGATTGAATTCGCTTTGCACCTGTTCGTTCGTGGCACGGCGCGTCACCGCACGATTGAAATCGCGTGAGGAAATAATCAGCGCCTCGGCGGCGCGAGTCACCGGCGTTACTTCCTGAGTACGCATCCTGGCTATAACTTGATTTCCGGATTCTTCTCTCGCTTGAGCGCGCACTTCGGAATAGAGTTCCCGTGTACTGTCTTCCAGGCGTGCAGAGTTGCTCTGCAAAGAACCCTTGACCATTGTTGCGCAGCCGGACATCACGAACGCCAAACAACCAAGCAGAAAACTGGGCAGTAAACCAGCCGATAGAGTCGGTAGTGAATTCGCAAGTTTCATGACGCTCACCGCTTTTATGTTTCCTTGCGGCGAGAGTATTCAGTCTCGCATCCTTCAACTATCGGTCCTGCTGCCTACTCCATGTCGGTCCTTGCTGTCAGCCTTTGCTGTCAGTGAGGGCTGTCGGCCTCCGTCAAACAACCGCCTACGACTCCAATTTAGCAAGCATCGTGATCTTGGCATTCAGCACTTTCGATACCGGGCACCCTGCCTTGGCTTTGTTGGCGATCTCGTCGAATTTTTCTTGAGTTGCGCCCGGCACTTTGGCAACGACATCGAGATGACTCGCCGTAATGGCAAAGCCATCGCCGATTTTTTCCAACGTAATGGCTGCACGCGTTTCGATTCGTTCCGGCGTCAACCCCGCTTGTCCGAGCATGGACGAAAGCGCCATCGAGAAGCAGCCGGCATGCGCGGCCCCGATCAATTCTTCGGGATTGGTACCCGAGCCGTTTTCAAATCGCGATTTGAAACCGTAAGGCGCTTCTCTCAGCACGCCCGTTTCGGTTGAAATGTAACCGCTGCCTTCTTTGATGTTGCCCTTCCACACTGCCCATGCTTTCTTGACCATATTCAATCCTCCACCTTGGTAAGGAAGGATCCTAGTGTAGGCCTTGCAGGCTACGAAAATGCAAAGCAACCTTGTGTCGGAATGATCCGACCTGGAGGCCTCACTGAGAATTGCTCAAGCTACACGGATGTAGCGAATGGCGGTGTTGAATGGATCAGTTGAATGAATGAATTGCCAGCCTGCGTTCCCAGTAGGCCCTCCCTCCGTGGAGAGCCTCACTAAGAACTAACCCCTGTGTTCCCCATGACCTACATCCTTGGATGGCCTTCCTGAGAACCACTCTTGCGTCCCCAGCATGACCTCCCTCCGTGGAGACCTTACTGAGCACCCTTCCTGCGTTCCCCATGACCTCCATTTCTGGAGGCCTTACTGAAAACCGCTCCTGCGTTTCCAGTATGACCCTCATCCCTGTAGGCCTTCCTGAGAACCACGCCTGCGTTCCATGACCTACATCCCTGGAGGCCTTACGCCGGTGTGACGAATCAATCAACGAATCTAATGGTGATTAGTATACTGTTTTTATATACAGTCATCAACCTGTCTCGGCAAAAAAACCTCTCATATATATGTCTCCACCCTCGCTAACAGCCTCCCCCTCTATACCCGCGCTTTCCTTGGAAAAGTTAGCCCAGGTCTGCCGATTCGGACGAGCGCAGGGCACTGCTTTGCCAACCGTCCACGCTTCCGGTTTCCAAGCACTGGACCACGCGTTACCGATCGGCGGATGGCCCGTCGGCGCACTGACGGAAATCATGCCGCGCACCACGGGTATCGGTGAATTGCGCTTGGTCATGCCGGCACTCGCCAAATTGACCGATGCGCGTCGTTACATTGCCTTCGTCGAAGCGCCGCACTTTCCTTATCCGCCGGCGCTGGCTCAACAAGGCATCCATCTCGATCGTGCGCTATTCGTCTCCAATTCCTCCACAGCTGATTCATGGTGGGCTACGGAACAGATGCTGCGCTGTGATGCCTTCGGCGCGGTTCTTCTGTGGACCGAAAGCATCGGCGACAAGGCGTTGCGGCGTTTACAACTAGCGGCAGAAGCAGGCAAAAACCTCGCCTTCATTTACCGGCCACCCGCTGCGGCGCTCAACCATTCTCCCGCTGCCCTGCGTCTATGTTTGCATGGCA
This sequence comes from uncultured Steroidobacteraceae bacterium, assembly GCA_964597495.1. Lineage (GTDB taxonomy): Bacteria > Pseudomonadota > Gammaproteobacteria > Steroidobacterales > Steroidobacteraceae > CAZQYC01. The sequence continues at coordinate 2,305 of CAZQYC010000113.1, forward strand.
TAGAACATGAACTGCATATCGAAATCAGGAAATGCCGCGGAGCACATACCGGCGGCATCATAAGGTGCGCGCTTGATGTGGGCAGTACTGCATCTCCGAATGCGGCGCATCCGATCGCTTGAGCATGGGTACGTGCCATGCTCTGGCTTTGCATTCGCTTTCCCCGGCTGCCCTTCGAAGCTTTGTCGCTGAACGATCAAGAGCTGGTAGTCGTCACTTCTTTAAACAAGGGACGCACGCGACGCATTATCGCCAGCAGCAAGGCGGCGCAGGCACTCCGCATTTACGCCGGCATGGAATTCACCGCCGCATCCGCACTCTGCGCACATATAAAAGGAGTCGAACGCAACAGCGAAGCGGAACGCAAAGCGCTGCATCGCCTGGCAGCCTGGGCTTATCAATGGAGCAGTGCCGTGGTCGTGCGATCTGCCGAACTGTCTTCGCTCGGCACAAATTCCAAAATCTGGGCAGACTCGGAAGTCTGGGAAGATTCGAGAATCTGGCTGGAGATCGAAGCCAGCTTTACCTTGTTCGGCGGACGCGTCGCGCTACTCAAGCGAATCGAAGAAGAATTGAAGCAACTCGAATATGCCTACCAATTGGGCATCGCCTGCTCCCTCGAAGGCGCCGCCCTATTGGCTCGCGCAAAGAAGCGAGTCGTTGCCGGCACTCCTGCCGCTTTACGAAGGCACATCGCACCGCTTTCGATTCGATTGCTCGCCTTGGAGTCACCCATTCTTTGCGAGCTGCAGCAAGCGGGCATTCGCACCATCGACACGCTGATTGAATTACCCAAAGACGCAGTCGCACGTCGTTTCGGTCCCAAGACAAATGCTTACCTTGACCGAATGCTGGGCCTCGCTCCCGATCCGCCCAGCCTCTTTCGGATGCCGAAGAAGTATCACGCCTGCTGCGAACTGGGCACGGAGGTGGCGCACACGGAAGCTTTGTTATTCCCTCTGCGGCGCATATTGCAGGAATTCCAAGGTTATTTACGCGCCATCGACGGCGGCGTGCAGCACTTTCTGCTGTGTCTGTGCCATCGCGACGGTATAACTCGCATAGCAATGGGTCTTTCGGCGCCGGAGCGGCGCGCCGATTCCTTTTTTCCTATCGTGCGCGAACGCCTGGAGCGACTGGCCCTTTCCGCGCCGGTACTCGAAATCCGTTTGCTAGCGGATCACTTCACGGCGCCGGCCATTCGGCAGGCGGGAATATTTTCAGATGCGCAAGAAAGCGTCGAACAGTTTCAACACGTGCTCGACAAACTCACTGCACGTCTTGGCGAAGAGGCCATTCATCGTTACGAACTAAAAGCCGATTATCGTCCCGAAAATTCCTGGACCTCTTCGGAGATCGCTTCATCCACCGCGGCATCCGTAAAGGCAACGACTTCGCCGCGGCCACTATGGTTGCTGACCGAACCGCGACGCATTTCAAAACCCACCGCGGCCCTCGTCTACTCCGAACGCATCGCCAGCGGATGGTGGGACGACCACGATATCGCTCGTGACTATTACTTTCTTCGCAAAGCGAACGGCACCGGACTCTGGGTGTACCGCGACGAACGCAACGAATGGTTCGTGCACGGAATTTGCGGATGACACCAACCCTTTTTGAAGCGCGCGCACATGCAATCACAACTTTCCCCTCTCCTCCCTTTCCTCCCCCTCCGGAACTTCCCCTCTTAACTATGTACGCCGAACTTCACTGCCTCAGCAATTTCAGTTTTCTCCGTGGCGCATCGCATCCGCATGAGCTGGTGACACGCGCCCAGGAATTGGGCTATGCGGCACTGGCCATCACCGACGAATGTTCGATGGCGGGTGCGGTACGAGCGTACGAAGCGACGAAGGAAAGCAATTTCAAACTCATCGTCGGCGCCGAATTTAAAACCGTCGACGACTTTCACGCCGTGCTCCTGGCGCCCACGCAGAAAGCGTATTCGCAAATTTGCGCCCTCATCACGTTGGGACGGCGGCGTTCCGCCAAAGGAACGTATCGGCTTCATCGGACGGATTTCGAGCAAGGACTGGAAGACAGTTTACTGTTATGGATTCCCCCGATCGCACCGATGCTTTCGCATGCCGCCTGGGTTCGCGAACGCTTTGAGGGCCGTGCATGGATTGCCGTGGAGTTACATCGCAATGCCGGCGACGCACACAGACTCGCAACGCTTCATTCAATAGGAGCAACGCTTTCGCTTCCTCTGGTCGCAGCCGGCGACGTGCACATGCACGTGCAGGAGCGCCAGGCGCTGCAAGACACCATGACGGCGATTCGTCATGGCTGTACGGTTGCCGATGCCGGCTATCGATTGTTCCCCAACGGCGAACGGAATTTGCGCGGCTTGGATGAGCTGCGCGCCATTTATCCTCGCAACCTGCTCGATGCATCCCTACACATAGCGGAACGCTGCGAATTCTCGCTCGGTTCGCTGCAATATCGTTATCCGAAAGAACTAGTGCCTAAAGGAATCAACGGCATTCAACATCTGCGCAATCTGGTCGAGGCCGGAAAAAAAGTGCGGTGGCCAGCGGGAACACCCGCCAAGATAGCGAAACTCATCGATGATGAACTCGCTCTCATTGAAACGCTCGGCTACGAGCACTTCTTCCTTACGGTGCAAGACATCGTTCGGGAAGCGAGATCAAGAAACATTCTTTGCCAAGGCCGCGGATCTTCCGCCAATTCGGTAGTGTGTTACGCATTGGGCATCACCGAGGCCGATCCCGCCAAAATTGGCCTCCTTTTCGGGCGCTTCTTAAGCGCCGAGCGCAACGAACCGCCCGACATCGACGTGGACTTCGAGCACGAGCAACGCGAAGAAATAATCCAGTACGTGTACCAGAAATACGGTCGCGAGCGCGCCGCCATTGCCGCCACCGTAATCACCTATCGCATTCGCAGCGCATTGCGTGATGTCGGCAAAGCACTGGGGCTCTCGCCGGATACCGTGGATCAATTGTCGAAGTCGCAAGTGTACTGGGATGGCTGGGAGACGTTTCGCGATCACCTCGCCGCACAAGGCATGCAACTCGATACCAACTTGATTCGGCGTTTGTGCTCCTTGGTCAAAGAACTCGTGGGTTTTCCGCGCCATCTTTCGCAACATGTCGGCGGTTTCATCATTGCGGACGAACCGATCTCTCAACTGGTGCCCATCGAGAATGCCGCCATGCCGGAGCGCACGCTTATTCAATGGGACAAGAACGATCTTGAAACCCTAGGGCTCTTGAAAGTCGACGTGCTTGCGCTCGGGATGCTGAGCGCGCTCCACCGTACGTTTGACTTGCTTAAGACGTCACCCGGCGCTCCGACCGAAATGAAAGACATACCCGACGATGATCCAGCCACCTACGACATGATCTGCAAAGCAGATACGATCGGCGTATTTCAAATCGAGTCGCGTGCGCAAATGACCATGCTGCCCCGCCTCAGGCCGCGTTGTTACTACGATTTGGTGATTGAAGTCGCGATCGTTCGACCGGGGCCTATCCAAGGCGGAATGGTGCATCCGTTCTTGAAAAACCGCGACCATCCCGAACTCGTCGCGTATCCGAGCGAGGCGCTCAAGGAAGTGCTTAAAAGAACGCTGGGCATTCCGATCTTTCAAGAACAAGTCATGCAAATCGCCATCGTCGCGGCCGGCTTCACGGCCGGCGAGGCGGATCAATTGCGCCGTGCGATGGCTTCGTGGCAACGGAGCGGCACGCTGCATCGCTACGAACAGAAGCTGATCGACGGCATGTTGGCGCGCAATTATACGCGCGAGTTTGCCGAACGTATTTTCAAACAAATCCAAGGCTTCGCGGAATATGGCTTTCCCGAATCGCATTCCGCGTCTTTCGCCTTGCTCTCTTATTTCTCCAGTTATTTGAAATGCCATTATCCCGCGGCATTCTTCGCCGCGTTGATCAACAGCCAGCCGATGGGCTTTTATTCGACGCGCCAATTACTTGAAGCAGCCAAGCGGCAGAAAGTGCCGATTCTTCACGCAGACATTCTAGTGAGCCATGGAGATTGCACGCTGGAGCCGGCATCGAACAATAAGCAAGCAATACGCCTCGGGCTCTCCTTGATTCGTGGTCTCCGCGACCCGGATATCGAACGCATCGTGGCGGCGCGGCATGAACGAACTTTTATCTCCACCGATGACTTGGCGCATCGTGCCGCACTGAGCCGGCAAACAATCAAATTGCTGGCTTTGTCCGGCGCACTGCGAAGTCTCAACGAACACCGTCACCTGGCAGTGTGGAATGCACTCGGCGTCGAGCGATTACCGGGCATGCTGGCAGGCCTATCCGCTCGGGAAGATTCCCCTAACTTGCCGAGGCCCAGCGAATGGGAAGAGATGACCAGCGACTACGCGCAGATGAAAGTAAGCGCCGGCCCTCACCCGCTGTCGTTCTTACGGCAGAGACTCGATCGCCTCGGTATCAGCTCTCGCCGCGAAGTAGACACCGTCCCGGACGGCTGCATCGTCAGCGTCTGCGGCCTAGTCACTCACTTACAACATCCGCAAACGGCAAAGGGCATTGTCTTCGCCTCGCTCGAAGACGAATTCGGCATCCACAACATCGTCATCTGGCCGAAGGTCTTCGATAAGTATCGCCATGCGTTACTCCATGCCTCGCTCATGCGAATCACCGGCAAACTGCAGAATCAACAAAACATCGCGCACGTCATTGCGGAAAAAATCGAAGACTACTCGCACCTAGCGAGTTCGCTCGAACGGCAGTCGCGGGATTTTCAGTAGAAACGGCCGTTATCGAAGCGTCAAGGGACTTTGCCTGCACGTTCGTACAGATTTATCCGTTGATCCATGACTCCTTTTACCTTTAGCTACCCAGAATCTTTAAAAAAATAGCCTACTAAAAAATGGAACCGCCGAAACGAATCAGCTCCATTCCCACAGAGCGTATCGCCCAATCGATCTTGATACTGCGCGGCCACAAGGTGTTACTTGATCGCGACCTTGCAATCCTATACGGCGTAGAAACCGGCGCCCTCATCCAGGCGGTAAAGCGCAATATCGATCGTTTCCCTGAGGATTTCATGCTGCGCCTCACCGCTAACGAGTGGACCGATTTGAGATCACAAACCGTGATCTCAAACGCAGGACGCGGCGGTCGGCGTTATGCGCCCTATGCATTCACTGAACAGGGCGTTGCCATGCTGTCATCCGTACTCAACAGCAAACACGCTATCGCCGTCAATATCGAGATCATGCGTACATTCATACGCATGCGCGAACTCCTTTCCTCCAACAAAGAGCTGGCACGACAACTCGAAAGACTCGAGAAAAAAGTCGCCTCGCACGATCAAGCCATCGTTGGCATCCTGAAGACCATTCGCGAACTCATGAACCCGCCCGCGCCAAAGTCGCGACCGATCGGGTTCACGGCGAATATCGACGAGAAAGGGTAGCGCAGAAAGGCCTCTGGGCATTGGCGACGGCGAATCGTCACTACCCCTATTACGGATTCATGCGCGACGTTTATCGTAGGAAGCTGCCGCGTGCTCTGGATTCGGTCGTGCAACGGGATGCTTTCTCCGACGCGGCATTCGCATTTGCCGCGGTGGACCATCACTTCTAGAGGAGTCACTCGATGGACGCTTTAATCGGTAGAACCACCGTATTACGCGGACAAGCGCTTACCTTCGTCGACGACCCGTTCGTTGTGGGGGTAGACCATGCGATGCGCTATGAGCCGGACGCCATCGTGGCCATGGCAGACGGAAAATTCGTGCACTTCGGCCCGGCAACGGAAGTCGCCGCGAAAATCCCGAGAGGCGTCCCGATTCGAAATGTCGGGCGGGATTCGATCATGATGGCCGGCTTCATCGACTCCCACGTGCACTATGCACAGACCCAAATCATCGGCGCCTACGGAGAACAACTGACCGATTGGCTCAACAAGTACCCCTTCGCCGCCGAACAGAAATTCGTGTCAAAAGAGCATGCGCGTGAAGTTGCGAAGGTGTTTCTACACGAATGCACGCGCGCGGGAACGACGACCGCCGCGGTGCATTGCACCGTACACCCGCAGTCGGTAGACGCATTCTTCGAAGAATCTCACGCGCTCAACATGCGCATGATCGCAGGAAAAATCATGATGGATCGCAACGCACCGCATACGCTCATGGACACGCCTCAGAAAGGATACGACGAGTCGAAGGCGCTGATAGCAAAATGGCACGGCGCCGGGCGACAGCTATATTGCGTAACGCCGCGATTCGCACCGACCAGCAGTCGAGAGCAAATGGAAATGACCGGACAGTTGTGGAAGGAACATCCGGGTACGTATTTGCAATCGCACGTTTCCGAGAATCGCGGCGAAGTGGCCTGGGTCAGGGAACTCTACCCGGATAGGAAAGGCTATCTCGACGTCTACGACCACTACGGTCAGATTGGACCAAGATCCATCTACGGCCACGGGATTTGGCTCACAGAGCAGGAACTTCAGCACTGTCACGATACCGGAACCGCGATCGCGCACTGCCCGACTTCGAATCAATTTCTCGGTAGCGGCCTGTTCGACTTGAAGAACGCGATGAAAGAGGAACGTCCAGTGCGCGTGGGTCTGGCGACCGACCTCGGCGCGGGCACTTCGTTCTCCATGTTACAAACCCTGAACGAGACCTATAAGGTCGCGCAGCTCAACGGCAACAAATTGTCGGCGCCGCTGGCGTTCTACTTGGCGACGCGCGGTACGGCGCGTGCGCTCTATCTCGAGGAAAAAATCGGAAGTATCGGCGTCGGCATGGAGGCCGATCTCGTCGTGATGGATCTCAAGTCGACGCCGATCATCGAATATCGGATGCGCACGTGCGAGACCCTCGAGGAAGCGCTGTTCGTACAAATGACGCTCGGCGACGATCGCGCGATCGATGCGACCTACATAGCCGGCGTGTTGGCCTACAAGCGGCCGGAACACCAACGCCTCGCGGCTTGATCGAGCTACGTACTGAAGAGGATTGTCATGGGGAATTCCGCAACGGCTTCTTCGACGCTCCGTGATAAGCGTAGGACGTAACTCACCTTCGGAACACCTCGCGTCTGATCGATCTCAACAGATCAAGGAGGAAGATGGACACTCCCTGACGAGACGAGGCTGCACCATGAATACATCCAGCAAGATATCGACTCCTTCCGCCAAGGCACTGATTGATCTTGAAACGAAGTTTTGGCAGTCAATTGTGGAACAAGACCCCAACACTGCCGTGAATCTACTCAAGGAACCTGCTTTGATGGTGAGTACGCACGGCACGCTCAAGTTCGACCGCAACGGCTACCGTAAAATGGCTGAGCAAGGCACCATGAGCGTTACCTCGTTCGAACTTAAGGACGTTGACGTCGTTTTTCCAAACGACGCAACCGCCATTCTTACCTACCGCGTGAAGCAGGCTTTAAAGACCCGCAGCGATGGAAAAGAAGTGATTCAAGAGATGAACGACACATCGACTTGGGTTCGCGACAGCGGCGATCGTTGGTTATGTGTCATGCATACGGAGACACCGGTCGAGGGCGCGCCGACGAAGCATTAGACGTGTGGCATCCCGACTCCGAATGCAAAGCAGGCGCATGGATGCGCGCGAGGCAATCAGAAGGTTTTGGCAATGTCGGCGTGCTAGAACCTATCAAGAAATTGAACGGCGCTTAGCTAAGGTTGTTTTCGCGACATTTCTTGTTCCCTCTCCCCTCGCGGGAGAGGGTTAGGGAGAGGGGGTTGAGAC
>CAZQYC010000114.1:0-2392 GCA_964597495.1 uncultured Steroidobacteraceae bacterium
TGATGTACGACTCGCGCGATTTGACGACGCATGCCGTGTGCGTCGGCATGACGGGTAGCGGTAAAACCGGTTTGTGTCTCGCATTGCTCGAAGAAGCCGCGATCGACGGTGTGCCTGCCTTGGTAATCGATCCGAAAGGCGATCTCGCGAATCTCCTGCTGACGTTTCCCGCGTTGAGCGCCGAGGAATTTGAGCCGTGGGTGGATTCGGGAGAGGCAGCGCGCAAGGGACTCTCGGTTTCGGAGTATGCGAAGGCGACGGCAGACACGTGGAAAAAAGGCCTTGCGGATTGGCAGCAGGATGGCGAGCGAATCGAGCGGCTGCGTTCGGCAACAGAGTTCGCGGTGTATACCCCCGGCAGTCGAGCGGGTCGTCCGCTCTCGATGCTCAAGTCGTTTGCGCCGCCGGCGGACATGAACGATGTCGCAGCGATCAAAGAACGAATCAGCGCGGCGGTGAGCGGGCTCCTAGGATTGGTGGGAATCGATGCCGATCCGCTCAAGAGCCGGGAGTTTATTTTCCTAGCAACCTTGGTGGAAAGAAGTTGGCGCGACGGTAACGCACTCGACTTGGCGGGGATCATTCAAGGAATTCAAAAGCCTGCCTTCGACAAGGTCGGCGTATTCGATCTCGAAACCTTCTATCCGGCCAAGGAACGTTTGACTCTCGCGATGTCGATCAACAACTTGCTGGCCGCACCGGGATTCGATGCATGGCTCGAAGGCGAGACGCTCGATATCCAACGTTTGTTATTTTCCGGCTCGGGAAAGCCTCGCGTGGCGATCGTTTCGATCGCGCATCTGAGCGATGCCGAACGTATGTTCACCGTTACGATGTTGCTCAACGAAGTGGTCGCGTGGATGCGCAGACAAAGCGGCACGTCGAGTTTGCGGGCGCTTCTCTACATGGACGAGATTTTCGGCTACTTTCCGCCGAGCGCAATGCCGCCGTCCAAGATTCCGCTGCTCACGCTGATGAAGCAGGCTCGCGCTTTTGGGGTCGGCGTTGTCTTGGCGACACAGAATCCCGTCGACCTCGATTACAAGGGATTGTCGAATGCCGGAACGTGGTTTATCGGCCGGTTGCAAACCGAGCGAGACAAGGCACGCGTGATCGAAGGGCTGCTAAGCGCCGGTGGGAATGGGGTGGAGAAGGAAACGCTTGAGCGGCTAATGGCGAATCTCGGCAGCCGAGTGTTTTTAATGCGCAATGTGCACGAAGACGCGCCTGTGCTAATGCGCACCCGCTGGACGCTTTCGTACTTGCGCGGTCCCATGACGCTCGCTGAAATTCGGACGCTGTCGGGTGCGCTTTCCGAGTCGAGTGCGGATTCGTTGATTCAGGCGTCGCCGTCGTTGCGACAATCCGCGGCGAAGCCGCCCATCCCGGCGGACATTCGCGAGCAGTATTTGTCCGGATCGGGAACGAAGTACGTTCCTTACCTCTTTGTAACGGTGCGCGCGCACTTTCTCGATGGATCGGCGGGAGTGGACGTCTGGCAAACACGCACCTTGCTTGCGCCGATGCTCGACGACGGATCTGCGCCGGATTGGGTTGCGTCGAAATCCGGCGAGGGCGCGAAGGATCGGCTCAGTAATGTCGCAATGAGCGGTCTTTCGTTTGCGGAGGCACCGGCGGCAGTGCTGCGCGCGCAAAGTTATCCGCTGTGGAGCAAACAGGCCGCCGACCATGTGTATCAGACTGCTTCCTGCGACTTGCTTCAGTGCGCATCCGCCAAACTCCGTTCGACTCCAGGCGAAACCGAAGGCGAATTTCGCGCACGCTTAGCACAAGCACTGCGTGAAAAGCGCGATGCCGAGATCGACAAACTACGCGCGAAATATGCGTCGCGAATAACAGTGCTGTCGGATCAAGTGCGCCGCGCGGAAGAGCGCATCGCCCGCGAGCAATCGCAGCTCTCACAACAAAAGATGAATGCCGCTATTTCGGTGGGGTCCGCGATCTTGGGCGCCTTTTTCGGACGCAAGGCAGTGAGCAGCGCAAACTTCACGCGTGCGGGTTCGGCCATGCGCTCGGCCGGTCGCGTTTCGCAGGAAAGCGCCGATGTGGCACGTGCGGGAGAAAACAAGGAAGTGCTGCAACAACGGCTCGCGGATCTGCAAGCCGAACTCGAAAGCGAAATCGCGCGATTGCAGGGCGAGCTCGATCCGGCGGCCGTGAGTATCGAAACGACATCGATCAAACCGCGAAAATCCGAAACTACTGCCACTGGAATCGGAGTGGTGTGGGTTCCTGTATAAGCTTACTGCTCTCAGGGAAAGCGTTTGACCTCCTTAGTTGTTTTGTCACCCCGGCGTAGGCCGGGGTCCATCTGAAATCTCGAGGGAAAAGATGGATACCGGCCTAGGGCCTCCAGGGATGGAGGTTATGC
>CAZQYC010000114.1:2492-9841 GCA_964597495.1 uncultured Steroidobacteraceae bacterium
ATCTCGAGGGAAAAGATGGATACCGGCCTAGGGCCTCCAGGGATGGAGGTTATGCTGGCAGGTGAAAGCTCCTGCAACACCTGCATTCGCTACATCCCTGTAGGTCAGAAACGCAGGAGCAATTCCCAGTACGCCGGTATGACAACTTGGGATTCATGTCTGGCTGTATTTATCCATGGAATCAGCGAAGGAGTTTCTGTATTCGCCGCAGATAAACCTGTTCGTCCGGTGGCAACCCCGAACGTTGCGCTTGCCAAATCATTTCGGCCAAGTGCTCGGCGATCCGATGTTCAGCTTCGAGCTTGCCTTGTCGCCTCAAAAGTGAGTCGAACGCCGCTCGAATTCCTGCCGGCCTATCGGTGGCGACCTGATCGCGCACGGCCAAGTGCATCGCCATGTGCAAGAAGGGATTCGATTGACCCATTTCCGGCGTGAAGTCTTTCGTGAGCGCGGCTTCCCGATCGTCGAGCAAAGCCGTGTATTCGGGATGCTCCAAGATCACATCGACGACCTGCGCCTCGACCGGTTCGAGCACTAAGCCGGTTTTGTGCTTGTGCCAAGCTTCTACATAGACAGCTCGTAAGTCGGAACGCGATTGGTTGGCGAAGAACGGCAAAGGTGGGCTCGGTGATTGCGACGGTGCTAAATTCTATCAGGGCGTCGAACGTTTCCGGCCCCCTCTCTCGCGAGGGGAGAGGGAACAGGAAGAGTGATTCATTTGCTTTTCTTACGTACAGGAAGCTGAACGATGGGTGTCTCGAATGGACGTCCCTCCGGTTTGGTCTTGTCTTTATAAGCACATATATCGGCCACGATGCAGTGCGGACAATCGGGTTTGCGCGCTTTGCAAACGTAGCGGCCGTGCAAGATGAGCCAGTGATGGGCGTCGTGCTGGTATTCCTTCGGCACGACTTTAAGGAGCTTGTCTTCCACTTCGCGAACGTTTTTTCCAGGGGCCAGCCCCAAGCGATTGGCGACGCGGAAGATGTGCGTATCGACGGCAATGGTCGGTTCGCCGAAGGCCGTATTCAAAATGACATTGGCTGTCTTGCGGCCGACGCCGGGCAGCGCTTCGAGGTCCTCACGGCTGTTCGGTACTTGACTGCCGTGCCGGTCGAGCAAAATCCGGCAGGTGGCGATAATGTTTTTCGCCTTCGCATTGTAGAGGCCGATGGTTTTGATATAGCGCGAAAGCCCTTCGACGCCTAAGTCAAAGATGGCTTGGGGCGTGCTGGCGTCCTTGTAGAGCACACGCGTCGCGATGTTTACGCTTCGGTCGGTCGCTTGTGCGGACAGGATCACCGCAATCAGCAGCTCGAAAGGCGTCCGATAGTTGAGCTCGGTGGTGGGTTTCGGATTGGCGGACTTGAGTCGCTCAAACAATTCGATGCGTTTGCTCGGACTCATGGCCGGCTGCTCATTGCCGATCCTCTGCGTTGGCGAATCCAATTGCGAACGGCGAAGAGAATGCCTACGGCGATGAACGCGCCGGGCGGCAGCGCCGCGAGCACGAAGCCAAGATCGGGATGGAAAAATATTTGCGTCAGTCGCTCAGCGCCGGGAACCGGAAGCGCACTGGCGCCGAAAAAAAGCGAGCCGCGCCCTACGAATTCGCGTGCGGCTCCGAGTGCAAGAAGAACGGCGGCGAATAAGCCGCCGGTCCTGAGTCCGGCAAAGACCAACGAGCGCCGCGATTCGCGCTGCCGAATGGCGGCGACATCGTAGCGTGCGATTAAAAGTCCGCTTGCGACCAGCAACGGCAAATAGGCGCCGATCGCAAGATAGAGTTCGTGAAAGTAGGCGTTGATGAAGAGAATGGCGCAGGTGACCACTGCGGCAACGATGGCGACGGCCGTAGCAATGCGGCCGTATTCGGGCAAACGCTGCAATGCCATCGAAAGCGGGATGGTCGCAACGATGGTGACGACGATGGCGACGATTCCAAGACCGAGCGCATTGATCACCGAATCGCTCACGGCAAGGAGCGGACACAGCATTAAAAGCGCCGCGACACGAGTCGTCGCAAGAGCGCTAGTGGCGAGCAGCGGCTGCGGGACTTGTTGATTCGGGATTTGTTGAGTCGGAATGGGGGGCATCGAAGAGTCTCTCACGGTGAGACGAATAATATTCCAGCGTGCGGCGAACGGCTTTCAAGATCGCACGCGGCGTAATCGACGCCCCGGTGAACTGATCGAACTCGCCGCCGTCTTTGCGAATCGTCCACCGGACAGCCGGCGGATTCCCCAGTGATTTGTCAATCAGGGTCTCAAGCCAATTGGAGCGATGCGGCGCGAAACCGTCGCCAATGCCTTGCGTTTCGCTATGCCTCAGGATGTCCACGCCAAGCAACGTGCCGTCGTAGTTGACTCCGATTAAAAGATCGATCGGACCGCCATATCCATCGGGTGCGACGGCCGTCAGTATCGCTGCAGTGGGATTGCCAGCACGCCGTGCGCGATAGACCGTAATGGGCGCGCTTGTTCCCAGCATTTCCGGCGCCGTCACCACGATTCGATCTGTGTATAGATCGTTATCTCGCAGCGAGGCGGGTGTCAGCGCTTCCAAGCGCTCAACGAACCAGGCTCGCTCGTTCGCCGCGATGCGGTCGCGCGTCAAGATTGCGACCAAGGCAACGACAGCGATGGCGACGGCAATAACGAGCGCAAGCACTCCATAGCGAGGCGTGGTTGACGGTGGATCGGCGGAACCGATCGCGCCTTCGGTCGAGTTATTTCGCGTGGCCATAGATTCGCGGAACCGTATAGCGATCGATCAACGGAACGGCGGCGTTCATGAGGAGCACAGCGAATGCGACGCCATCCGGGTAGCCACCTAGGGAGCGAATGAGGTACGTCAAGAACCCGATCCCCGCGCCGTAAACGAGTCGTCCTTGCCGGCTGGTGGCGGCGGTGACTGGATCCGTCGCAATGAAGAAAGCGCCAAGGATCGATGCACCGCCGAAAACATGCAGCATGGGACCGGCGCTGGCGCCCGGGTCCAGTGCGTGCATGACGAGCGCACAAAGAAACAACGTGCCGAGCATAGAGATGGGAATCTGCCAGCGAATGGTGCGTGTCATCAGCAACCCGATGCCACCGAGCAAAGTCGCCAAGGCAACCCACTCGAAGCCCTTGCCCGCGAAGCCGCCGAAAATCGACGACGCCAGAATCTCATCCATCGTGCTGCGAAAGATAAGACCGGTGCGCAGGCTCGTCAGCGGCGTTGCATGGCTCACGGCATCCCAGGAAAGTTCCGGCGGGAGCGCGCCGTGAAAAATCGTGTATAGCGTTTGGGCAAAGCTGAGATCGCCTGACTCAAGCTCGAGCCCGGCCGGCGCAATCCAATGCGTCATGTGCGACGGAAAAGAAACGAGGAGTGCGGCGTACCCGACCATCGCGGGATTGAAGAGGTTGTAACCAAGTCCGCCGTACAAGTGTTTGGCGACCAAAATCGAAAAAACGGCGCCGCTCACAGTGATCCACCACGGAACGAGAGGCGGTAAAGCAAAGGCAAGCAGCACGGCCGTCAGCGTTGCGCTGCCATCGGTGACGAAGGGCAGGACGGGTTTGCTGCGCAATTTGAGTGCGATGCTTTCGGCGAACCATGCGCTGACGGCGGCCAACAAAACATTGACGGCGAGCCCAGGTCCAAACCAAATGAGATGCGTGATGAAGGCAGGCAGCAATGCCACGAGCACCAATACCATCGTGCGCCGCACGCCAACCGCAGCGACCGTATGCGGTGCGGGTGCGGTTGCGAATTTCATTGCGGCCGGCGGGAAGCTTGCAGCGCCTTCGCGATCCGAGCCACGGCGGTTTCCAAGGTTTGCATACTGCAGGCGAAGGAGAGCCTCAGGTGATCACTTGCGCCGAAAGCCGATCCTGGAACAACGGCGACGCCCGCGTCGAGTAAGTATTCGGCGAAAGCGTGATCGTCGGCGAACCCCAGCGCCTCTCGTGCTTTCTTAATTTGCGGGAACGCATAGAAAGTACCGGCGCCTTTCAGGCAAGAAATATCGGGCAGCGCATTCAATGCATCAACTAGGTAGTCGTGGCGCAAGCGGTACTGGGCGTTCATCGCTTGCACGCAGGTTTGGTCGCCATTGAGCGCAGCCACAGCGGCATACTGGGCGATCGACGACGGATTCGAGGTGCTCTGGCTTTGCACGATCGACATGGCGGCAACGAGTTCGGGCGGACCGCCGCAGTAACCGATGCGCCAACCGGTCATTGCATAGGCTTTCGATACGCCGTTGACCGTGACGGTTCGGTCATACAATTCCGGACACGCCGCTGCAAAACTGACGAAGGGCTCGTCAGCCCAGTAGATGTGCTCGTACATGTCGTCGGTGCAAATGACGATGCGAGGATGCTTCGCAAGCACGTCGCCTAGCGCGCGCAATTCCGCGCGGGTGTAAGCGGCGCCGGTCGGATTGCTGGGGCTGTTCAAAAATAAGAGTCGCGTTCGCGGCGTAATGGCGGCTTGCAGTTGCGCCGGCGTGATCTTGTAGCCTTGTTCCGGACCTGCCGAAATAAAAATCGGCGTGCCGTCGGCCAGCGACACCATTTCGGGATACGACACCCAATAGGGCGCCGGCACGATCGCTTCGTCGCCCGCGTCGATGAGCGCCAAGGTCAAATTGAACAGCGTTTGTTTGCCGCCGCTCGACACCAGAATTTGATTGCGTTTGTAGACGAGACCGTTCTCTCGCTCGAATTTTGCGGCAATCGCGTCTTTGAGTTCAGCCGTGCCTTCAAGCGGCGTGTAGCGGGTGACGCCTCTGTTAATCGCTTCGATGCCGGCATCGCGTACGTGCTCGGGTGTATCGAAGTCGGGTTCGCCAGCGCCGAGACTCACGATGTCTTTGCCTTGCGACTTGAGCAGCGCGACACGTCCGGTCAGCGCCACGGTGGGGGAGGGCTTGACGCGCTGGATGCGCTTTGAAACTGGTAGACTCACTCTCTATTCCGGCCTCTATCCCGACAATTATTTCGGCTCGCAAGTTTACCAGCGAATCCACCTGCTATTGCCATGAGTGTGCGCCATGAGTGCCGCAGTTCCTCCCCGAGTACTTTCCCCATCCCGAAGTCACGACGCGCGATTTCACTTGCAGGCGGGTTATCAACCGGCTGGCGATCAGCCGCAAGCCATCGAAAGATTGCTTGATGGCCTGCATTCGGGGCTCTCGCACCAGACGCTCCTCGGCGTGACCGGATCGGGGAAAACATTCACCATCGCGAATGTGATTCAGGCCGTGCAGCGGCCGGCGCTGGTGCTCGCGCACAATAAGACGCTGGCCGCGCAGCTGTACGGCGAATTCAAGGAGTTCTTCCCGAACAACGCCGTCGAATACTTCGTCTCGTACTACGACTACTACCAGCCCGAGGCGTACGTGCCTTCGTCAGATACGTACATCGAGAAAGACGCCAATATCAACGAGCACATCGAGCAAATGCGTTTGTCGGCCACCAAGGCGCTGCTCGAGCGACCGGATTCCATCATTGTCGCCACGGTGTCCGCCATTTACGGCCTTGGCGATCCGGCCGCGTACCTGGAAATGGTGTTGCACTTGTCGCGCGGCGACCAACTCGACCAGCGTAAATTGCTGCGCCGACTCACCGACATGCAATACACGCGAAATGAAATGGATTTGGCGCAGGGCTCTTATCGCGTCCGTGGCGATCTCATCGATATTTTTCCCGCGGAGTCGGAGCGGGAAGCCGTGCGCGTGGAGCTGTTCGACGACACGGTCGAGAATCTTCAGTGGTTCGATCCGCTGACGGGAGAAGTACTGCGGAAAGTGCCGAGATTGACGATTTACCCGTCCTCGCACTACGTGACTCCGCGTGAACGTCTGATCGAAGCGGTCGACGAGATTCGCGAGGAACTCCGAGTGCGGTTGCTGCAACTGAAGGAACAAGGAAAGCTAGTCGAAGCGCAGCGCTTGGAGCAGCGAACGCGTTTCGACTTGGAGATGATGCAGGAAGTGGGCTACTGCAACGGCATCGAAAACTATTCACGGTATTTGTCCGGCCGCGCTCCGGGGGAGCCGCCGCCGTGCCTATACGATTACCTACCGGCCAACGCCTTGCTCGTCGTGGACGAAAGCCATCAAACGATTCCGCAGCTGGGCGCCATGTACAAAGGCGATCGATCGCGCAAGGAAACGCTGGTCGAGTATGGGTTTCGTTTGCCGTCGGCACTCGACAACCGGCCGTTGCGTTTTGAAGAATGGGAGAAGCTCGCGCCGCAAATGATCTTCGTGTCCGCAACGCCAGGCAGTTACGAGAAAACCCATGCCGGCCAGATCGTGGAGCAATTGGTTCGTCCTACGGGGCTCGTGGATCCGGAAGTGGAGTTGCGGCCGGTGCGCACGCAGGTCGATGACGTATTGTCGGAGATACGCTTGCGAGTGGAGCGTAACGAGCGAGTGTTGATCACGACGCTAACGAAACGAATGGCCGAAGACTTAACCGAGTACCTCGACGAACACGACGTCAAAGTTCGCTATCTGCATTCGGACATCGATACGGTCGAACGCATGGAGATCATTCGCGATTTGCGATTGGGAAAGTTCGACGTGCTGGTCGGCATCAATCTGCTGCGTGAAGGGCTCGATATGCCGGAGGTGTCGCTGGTGGCGATTCTGGATGCGGATAAGGAAGGCTTTCTGCGCTCGGAGAATTCGCTGATTCAAACCATCGGCCGCGCCGCGCGCAATTTGCACGGCAAGGCGATTCTGTATGCGGATACCAAAACAGGCTCGATCGTGCGCGCCTTGGAGGAAACGGATCGGCGTCGCAAAGTTCAACTCGAATTCAATGCCAAGCACGGCGTGACGCCGCGCGGCATCGTGAAGGGCGTGTCGGACGTGATGGAAGGCGCTTATAGCAGCGGTAAAAAAGAGTCAGGCCGTAAAGTGACCGAAGGGCGTGCGAACTACGAGCGCGTTACGCCCGAGCAAGCCGGCAAACAAATCAAGAAACTCGAGCAGGAGATGCAAAAGGCGGCGCGGGATTTGGAATTCGAGCAAGCGGCGAAACTACGTGACCGAATCTACGAGCTGCGGCAGCTGGAACTGGGTTTGAAGGCGGTTTGAGCGGCGTTGTGCGTGCGTCGCAACATTACACTTAGCGCAACTAGTAAAACGACGAGCCCGATTCCAAGCTGGCCACCGCCTTTTTCTTCCGCCGGCGGCGGGGCGGCGTCACTCGCTTGCGTGGGGGGCGGAGTTTGCGACGGCGTGATGACTATCGGGCACGCCGATTCGGAACTTGGACCAGAGGTCAGGGCAGGAAGTGGCGCAATGGTGGCGGAGGTGGCCGATGAATTCGTTACCGTGACATCAC
>CAZQYC010000115.1:0-4349 GCA_964597495.1 uncultured Steroidobacteraceae bacterium
GTCACGCTGCCGCGGATGACGAACACCTACATGCTGGCCGGTCCGCACGATCCAAGCGAAATTATCGCGTCGGTGCCTAAAGGCTTGTACTGTCGCAACTTCGGCGGCGGCCAGGTCGACATCACCTCCGGCAAGTTCGTTTTTTCGGCGAGCGAAGCGTATCTAATCGAAAACGGAAAAATCGGCGCTCCGGTTCGCGGGGCGACGTTGATCGGCAATGGACCGGACGTGCTGACGCGGGTGTCGATGGTCGGCAACGATCTGCAGCTCGACGACGGCGTTGGAACTTGCGGCAAGGAAGGACAGGATGTGCCGGTCGGCGTGGGTCAGCCGACGCTGCGCGTGGATGGATTGACGGTGGGCGGTACGGCGACGTGAGACGAGATTCTTGATTCGAGATTCAATTAAGGAAAATCTGACTCGTTAGCGCTTATTTCCTGAGCACGTCATACCGGCGTACTGGGAATTGCTCCTGCATTCCCAGTATAACCTCCATCCATGCAGGCCCTAGGCCGGTATCCATCTTTTTCCCCAATACCTTCCGATGGACCCCGGCCTACGCCGGGGTGACGGCTTATCCCGAATCACGTCCCTTGCACTTGCGTCTCGCCATGCTCCAGCGGCTCGGCAATATCCTGCACCATCGTTTGATCGAGTAACGGGACGGCATCGTCCTCGGCTTCCGTTTCCGGATGTTTGGTCCGTGCTTGCCGCTCATCCACATACATGATTTCGTGCTCGCCGATGCGGATCACGTCGCCGTCGTTCAATACGCGGCGGCGCACGCGTTTCGAGCGCACGTAGATGCCGTTGGTGCTGTTCAAGTCTTCCAGGATGCACGTATTCAGCGTCGTGATGATCTGCGCGTGATGGCGGCTGATGTATTTGCTGTCGATCGGTAAGTCGTTTTCTTCGGTGCGGCCGATAATGAATCGACCGAGCTTTAGCTCGCGCTCGACGAGGGTTTTACCGCTCGAAGCCAGTAAGACTCTGCCAAGCACCGTGCGGCGTTCGGTGGTGGCGGAGTCGGCGTTGTTCAAGTTCAATGCCGGCAAGCGCACCGATCGTTCGGCATATTCGATCCAGCGCAGTTCCTCGATCGCGCTTTCCACATCTGCGACAGTCACGCTGTCGCGATCCTGGCCGTACGCCGATAGCATGGCCGTGTCGCATAGCGTGTTGATCAGCCGCGGCACGCCGCCGGTGTAGCGAAAGATCAAAGGAAACGTATTGGCATTGAAGATCTCGCGCCCCTGCGAGCCGGCCACTTCAAGGCGATGCTGGACGTAGGCCTGCATATCGGTCTTCGACAACGGAGTGAGATGAAAGCGCAGGCGGATGCGCTGCGCGAGTTGGATGAGATCGGCCGAATTGAGTTTGTCGTTCAGTTCGGGCTGGCCGGCGAGAATGATTCGCAGCACTTTGTCCTTGGTCGTTTCGACGCCGGAGAGCATCCGAATTTCCTCGAGCACTTTATTGGTCAGATTCTGCGCTTCGTCGACGATCAGCAGCACACGGCGTCCGGCCGAATACTGTTCGATCAAAAAACCGTTTAGCGTTGCGATCAGCTCGGCTTTCTTCATCTTGAACGGTTGAAAACCGAATTGCGCCAGCACCGATTGCAGGAATTCGACCGCGGTCACCTGGGTTTGGTTGATCTGGGCGACGACTACGTCCTTTTCGAGTTCCTTTAAGAAGGTTTCGATCAGCGTGGTTTTTCCCGAACCGATTTCGCCGGTGATGACGACGAAGCCGTCGGTAAACCAAATGGTCGATTCCATGTACGCCTTGGCGCGCGCATGGTGCTTCGACAGAAATAGAAACGCGGGATCCGGGCTCAGTCGAAACGGCAATTCGCGTAATTTGAAGAGTTCCAAATACATGATTAAGTTTGGTTAGGCCTGCGCCTTGAATTTGGGCAAGTCTAACGCGAAGCGGCCAACTGCGCATCGGCCCGCTTTGGCCGTGCACGAACGATCGGCTTCCTTAGTTGATTACCGGGTACTTAGCGGTCCGGTGGGCGTGTATATCTCGGTGGGAAGTTGGCCTTCCTCGACCGGAAGTGTGAAGTAAAACGTTGCGCCGGCATTGGGTTTACCTTCGGCCCAAATCCGCCCCCCGTGCTTGCGGATTATGCGTGCAGCCGTGGCCAAGCCCATGCCCGTACCGGGAAATTCGCTCTCCGCATGCAGACGTACGAAGGGGCGGAAAAGCCGGTCGACGTGGGTGGGGTTAAAGCCGGCGCCGTTGTCCTTCACGAAGTAGGCGGTCTCACCCGACTGATCGACGCTGCCCACTTCGATACGGGCATCCGTGCACTTCGACGTGTACTTCCAAGCGTTCGCCACGAGGTTGTTGATCGCTAGGGCAAGCAGCTTGGAATCGCCGTTTGCAGGTAAGGAATGTGGAATGATCGCCGTCACCGTACGCGTCGCATCCGCTTCGCGAAGCGTCTTGATGGCGATCTCGCTCATCGGAGCAAGGTCCGTCGGCACTCGCTCGAGCACGGTTTGCGCGATTCGGGAGAGGTCGACCAAAGCTTGTATCAGGCCCGCCAAGCGTAGCGAACCGTCCCGAATGCGCTGGATGTAGCGGTGGCCGTTTTGATCGAGCTTGAACCCGTGTTCGCGCAGCAAAAGCTCGGCAAAGCCGTTCATCGCGGCGAGCGGAGCCCTGAGGTCGTGGGACACCGAGTACGCGAAGGCCTCGAGTTCTGCGCTCAATTGCGATGACTCTTCCGTCCGTCGAGCGATGCGGCGTTCGAGTGCAGCAGTGAGTTCGCGCAAATTGCGCAGCGCCGTTTGCATATCGCGATGCGTTTTTTGCCGCTCGCGCGTCAGGGTCGTGCTCATTGCAAGCACCATCGCGAGCAAGCCGAAGGCCAAGGCGTTGGCAGCCTGCATCGCGTCGTGGATCAGGAGGCTAACGGCAAGGCTCAGTGCAAAGGGGGCGGCACCTAGCGTCAGTCCCCACGCTCGAAAGCGCGGTCCGCGGCGGAAGAGAGCTACACAGGCAACGATCAAATAGAGAATGACTGCGGCGTTCGGTACCCACAGTAGTTCAGACCCGTGGAATTCTAGGGCAATGCCGATCGTTATGGCGGCGTACAACGACGACACGACAGCCGCGAAGCGTCGGTGAGGTTCGTCGGCATAGTGCGTCACGCACCAAGGGACCAACGTGAATGCAAGCGGCCACGTAATGGCTGAAAGCCGGCCGGCACTTCGATGGTTCGATACGTCGCTCGCGCGGGATAACTCGCCGGCGAGTTCGAAGTTCCCCCAAAGCGCAACGCCGAGGGAAAGCGCCAATAATCCGACGAGGATAGGCATCTTATCGATTGGACGGCGCAATCCACTTTGCAAATGCAAGAGTGCGGCATAGAAACAAATGCCGGCAATGGCGGGCCAAAAAAACAGTGCGTATCCGGACATTGGATTGGGGGCAGAGGCTTCGGCGACGGAGTGTTTTTATTTTGACAATAGGTGCTGGGCAATTGAGTTCGATTGGGGTTGGCGGCAACTGGCTATGCCAGAGTTATGCGCCAGTTTATGCCGTGGACGCGAACAATTTCGGCGCAGGCGCGGCAACCGTCGCTCCTCGATGGCCGCCGCACGATACAATGCTGTCTTATGCCAACTTCCAAACCTCGTCAGCGTACTTCCGCCGCAGGACTTCGGCAATTGGGTGCGGTTACGGTGCTGCCGAATTCGCCGGATCGCGCGCAACTTGAGCGAGTTCCGAACCCGCATCCGGGCACCCGCTATGTGGCGCGTTTTTCGGCGCCGGAATTTACTTCTCTGTGTCCGGTGACCGGTCAACCCGACTTCGCTCATTTGGTACTCGACTACGTGCCGAATCGATGGCTGGTGGAAAGCAAGTCGTTGAAACTATACCTAGGGTCGTTCCGCAACCATGGGGCGTTCCATGAAGACTGCACGATTGCGATTGCAAAACGGGTAGCCCTGCTCCTCAAACCACAGTGGCTACGCATCGGCGGTTATTGGTATCCGCGCGGCGGCATGCCGATCGACGTGTTTTGGCAAACCGGTGCGCCGCCTAAAAACGTCTGGATACCGGAGCAGGGAGTGGCGAGTTATCGAGGAAGGGGCTAGAAGGAAGCGGATAGCGCTTTCATCCTCTGCTATAGTCCGCGCCCCTCGATTCGAGGCGACCGCACGCGACTCCAATTAGTCAATGGCGGTCCGCGTCGGTTCCTCCGCGACGAACAGCCGCTAACCCCGCCAGGCCCGGAAGGGAGCAACGGTACCGGCCCGGTCGTGCGCCGGAGGGGTGCTGGCGCGGGCCGTCTCCAGTGAGCGGCTAGGTGCTAGTAGCTAGTAGCTAGT
>CAZQYC010000115.1:4449-9612 GCA_964597495.1 uncultured Steroidobacteraceae bacterium
GCTAGTAGCTAGTAGCTAGTGACTCGTGAATAATCAGAATTTCGACCGGCACTATCACCACACTTCACGAGTTACGCTTCGGAATGTCCTATCTCGTTCTTGCCCGCAAATGGCGACCGCGTACGTTCGGCGAATTGGCCGGACAACAGCATGTCTTGCGCGCGTTGGTCAATGCGTTGAATTCCGGCCGTATTCACCACGCTTTTCTTTTCACGGGCACGCGCGGTGTCGGTAAAACGACCATTTCCCGGATTCTTGCGAAGTCGCTTAATTGCGAAAAGGGCGTTAGCGCGGAACCTTGCGGCCAGTGCAGCGCCTGTCAGGAAATCGATGCGGGTCGTTTCGTCGATCTTATCGAAGTGGATGCCGCTTCGCGCACCAAGGTCGACGATACGCGCGAATTGCTGGACAACGTGCAGTACACGCCGGCGCGCGGGCGTTACAAGGTGTATCTCATCGACGAAGTGCACATGCTGTCGACGCATTCGTTCAATGCGTTGCTGAAAACACTCGAAGAACCGCCGCCGCACGTTAAATTCCTGCTGGCCACCACCGACCCGCAGAAGTTGCCGGTGACCGTGCTATCGCGCTGCCTCCAATTCAATTTGAAGCGCCTGTCGCCGACGCTCATCGTGAAACGGCTCACCGAAATCGTGCAGGCCGAAAACATCGAGTTCGAACCCGAGGCGCTCAAGCTGCTCGCGAAAGCGGCGCAGGGCAGTATGCGCGATGCGTTGAGTTTGCTCGACCAAGTGATTGCGTTCGGTGGTAGCCGGGTCGGCACGCAGGACACCCGGGCCATGCTCGGAACCATCGAGCAGACGCACGTTGTCGAATTGCTGGAGGCATTGGCGGCGCGCGATGCCAAGCGATTGTTGTCCTGCGTGGCGGACCTCGATGAGCGCGTGCCGGACTATCAAGGCGTGCTTGCCGAGGTGGCGGCGCTCTTACAGCGCGTTGCGCTGTTGCAGTCGGTTCCCGATCTACCGCTGGACGAAGACGAGAATCCCGATGCGATCAAGCGTCTTGCACAAGCCTTCACCGCCGAGGATGCGCAGCTGAATTATCAAATTGCGTTGCTGGGCCGCCGCGATCTCGATCTCGCGCCCGACGCGCGCGGCGGCTTCGAAATGACGCTGCTGAGGATGCTTGCGTTCCAACCGGCACGCGACGGCAACGCCGAACCGGTGACTGCGCCGGCGGCATCGTCGAGTCGTCCGCGTTCGGCCCCCGTCCAAGTTGCCGCCCCAGTTGCCGACACGGTTGCGCCAACCGCAATAAGATCGGCTAGCCCTATCGAAGGCGGAGAGGACTGGGCGGGCACGGTTGCCCAATTGAATTTGCAAGGACCTGCAAGCCAACTCGCCGCGCATTGCAGTTTGTTGTCCAAAGAGAATAGCCGCATCCGTCTCTTGCTGGACGAAAGCGGCGAGCCGTTCCGGCGTCCGGCGTTGGAAGACAAGCTTGCCCAGGCGCTTTCCGCGCACTACGGCGTGACCGTTAAGCTCGAATTCGAAACCGGCGCACGTTCGGGTGCGATCGACACGCCGGCGCGGCGCCAACAAGCGCAGGCTCAGGATCGTCTGCAAGCGGCCCGCGTCGCCATCGAAAGCGATCCGAACGTTCAGGCCATGCGCGATATTTTTGGCGCCACGGTGCTGCCGGAATCGGTAAAGCCTGTGTGAGAATGGAAGCCGCTAGCAGCTAGCCGGAGAGCTCGTCGCTTACACGTAACCTCGGCTCCTCAATTTATTACTTACCTTGGAGTTCGCATGAAAGGCGGAATCGGCAACATCATGAAGCAAGCTCAGCAGCTGCAAGCCAGCATGCAGCGTGCTCAAGCGGAAATCGCCAACCTCGAAGTCATCGGCGAATCCGGTGGCGGTATGGTGAAAATCACCATGACGGGAAAGCATGAGGCCAAGCGGGTCGTCATCGACCCGAAGCTGATCGGCGACGACAAGGACATGCTCGAGGATTTGATCGCCGCGGCCATTAACGATGCGGTCCATAAAGTCGAATCCACCACGCAGGAAAAGATGTCGGGGCTTATGTCGGGCATGCAACTGCCGCCGGGAATGAAATTTCCGGGAATGTAGCGTTCATCTTAATGCTCTACCCGCCTTCCCTGACTCAACTTATCGAAGCACTGCGTTGTTTGCCCGGTGTCGGGCCGAAATCCGCACAGCGGATGGCATTTCACTTGTTGGAGCGCGATCGTCACGGCGCGAAGCAATTGGCCGATGCCATCGCGCAAGCGGGTGAACGCATCGGCCGCTGTGGACGCTGCCGCATGTTTGCCGAGAGCGAGTTGTGTCCTATTTGCTCGTCCGCAAGGCGCGAGCGCTCGCTGCTCTGCGTAGTGGAATCGCCGGCCGACGTGGTCGCCGTCGAAGCCTCCGGCAGTTATCGCGGTTGTTACTTCGTATTGATGGGGCATCTGTCGCCGCTGGACGGAATCGGTCCGGAGGAGCTCGGCTTGCCGCAGCTCGATGCGCTGTTCGGGCAGAAGGAAATTCAAGAAGTCATCCTCGCCACCAATCCCACCGTCGAAGGCGCGGCCACGGCCCACTACATCGCCGAGCTCGCCATCGCTCATGGCATTAAAGCGAGCCGTATCGCGCACGGCGTGCCGGTCGGCGGAGAGCTCGAATATGTCGACGGCGGAACGCTGGCGCATGCCATTGCGGGGCGTTTGAAGGTCGATTAGTTAAGAAACTTCCCTACTGAGAATTGCTCGAGCTACATGGATGTAGCAAATGGCGGTGTTGAATGGATCAATCACCGGCCTGCATTCTGACCTACAAGGACGTAGGGAATGCAGGTGTTGCAGGAGCATTCACCTGCCCAGTATGACCTCCATCCCTGGAGGCCTTCACCCCAATCCTCTCCCGCAACCGGGGGAGGTCGCGCGTCGCGGGTGAGGGCCTCTGCTCTTTCTCCAAGCTCCCTCGTTCCGTTCTATCTCCGCTCATGGCTCAGCAAGAGCCCACGCATGATGTTGAGCAAGCGCTTATAACCTTCGTAACGGCGCGAGGAGATTTCGCCGGCACCGACAGCCGCAAGCACGGCACAGTTCGGTTCGCGCACGTGCAGGCAATCGTTGAAGCGGCACTCTGGGGCTCGCATCAATATTTCCGGCCAGCCGACTTGAACTTTGTCGTCGGTCAGCGGCGGTGGTGCGTAGTCGCGCACGCCGGGTGAGTCGATGAGCGCACCGCCTTCCGGGAGAGCGAATAATGCCGACGATACGGTGGTATGTCGGCCTTCGCCGCTGGCCGCCGAGAGTTCGCGAGTGGGGCGCTGCGATTGCGGCAACAACATGTTGGTCAGCGTCGATTTGCCGACGCCCGATTGTCCGGCCAGCAAGAAAGTGTTCGATCTCACCCGATCGCGCAATTCGCCGATACCCAGATGCGTTTTCGCACACAAGCCGATCGTCGCATAACCGGCATCGCGATAATCCTTGAGCCAGTCGCGGTCGGGCGTCGCAAGATCCACTTTATTTAAAATTACGAGCGCGTGCAGTCCTGCATAGGCCGCTCCGGCAAGGTATCGATCGACCATGTAAAGATCCGGAGCAGGTTCGGGGGCAAAGACGACGGCGAGCAAATTCAAATTGGCCGCCAGCATTTCAGTGCGGCCGCGGGCATCGGTACGGCTGAATGCCGTGGAGCGCGGCAATACGTCGACGATCTGCAATTCGTCGCTGGCAGCGGGCGTGCCGACGTCCACTCGGTCGCCGCAAACGATTTCCGTGCGTTTGCCGAATACGGTGGCGGGCCAGCGCTCGCCATTCGCAAGTTGCACGATGGCGCGCCGTCCGAAGCATTCGACCACAGTTGCTTCAGCGGTTTCGATCATTCTGGTTCGACTATCCTGAGTGCGCGGCAAGCTGCTGCAAATGCGCAATGCGCAATAATGCCGGAGGATGCGAGTCATAGAACGCCGAATGTAGGCCGTCCGGCGTCAAGGTGCTGGCATTGTCGCGATACAGTTTGGCGAGTGCGTTCGATAAATCCGTCGCGCTGGCATGTTCTGCGGCGAATTCGTCGGCTTCGAATTCGTGACGCCGTGACCACCAGGCGCCGAGCGGCGTGAGCCAAAACGTGAACGGAGCTAGCGCCAGCATGAACAGGAGCAAAGCGGCGTGCGGC
This sequence comes from uncultured Steroidobacteraceae bacterium, assembly GCA_964597495.1. Lineage (GTDB taxonomy): Bacteria > Pseudomonadota > Gammaproteobacteria > Steroidobacterales > Steroidobacteraceae > CAZQYC01. Next base: position 8,607 of record CAZQYC010000115.1, read on the forward strand.
GACGGCGTGGCTATTCCGAGCGCCGAATAAAACGCGCTCCAATTGGATAGCCAGCCGAGTAAGGCGAAACCGATGAACGTGACGAGCAACGAAACCAAGAGGCGATTGCGAATATGATGCCGACGGTAATGGCCGAGTTCGTGCGCTAGCACGCCTTCTATTTCGCCGGCATTCAGACGCTCCATCAACGTATCGAAAAACACCACTCGCTTGGCTTTCCCGAAGCCGGTGAAGTAGGCGTTACCGTGCGACGATCGCAGCGAACCGTTCATGACGAAGACGCCTTGCGAGCGGAAGCCGCAGCGATCGAGCAATGCCGTGATGCGCGTCAAGAGCGCTTGTTCGGCAAGCGGCGTGAATTTGTTGAACCAGGGCGCAATGAATGCCGGGTAGGCCCACTGCATCGTAACCGAGAAAATCGCCAATACTCCCCAGGCATATAACCACCAATAGGCCCCGGCGCGCTCCATCAGATAGAGGACTACGCCGATAAGCGGAAGTCCTAACGCGAGGCCGAGCGCGAACTGTTTGAGCAAGTCGATCGCGAATAATTTCGGCGTGGTTCGATTGAATCCGAAACGCGCTTCGATCCGGAACGTGCGATAGAGAGACAGCGGCATGCCGATCAACGTCTGTAGGACAATGACGGACAGGATGACAGTCGCTCCGAGCCAGGGTTGATTCAATTCGGTTAGGCGGATGAGCGCATCCAGCGATGCGATGCCGCCGCCGACCGTTAGAAGCGCCAGGACGACGGTATCGAGCAGTAGATCGAGGCGGCCAATGCGCTCGCGCGCCACGGTGTAGTCGGCGGCTTTACGATGATCCTCTGCGCTAATCGTATCGGCGAAGGCGGCAGGAACCTGTTCGCGATGGGCGGTGACCGTGCGCACTTGGCGCACGGAAAGCCACCACTGCGCGGCCAGTGCGGCGATCAGTGCGGTGAGAAATAGAACGGTAAGCCAATGCATATCGACGGGAGCTTAGCCTCTGCTACTATCTTCGG
>CAZQYC010000116.1:0-9595 GCA_964597495.1 uncultured Steroidobacteraceae bacterium
CCTGGGTATTTCCTTGTCTGCCTGCGCGAAGGAAATAGTCGCACAAGGGGCTGTTGCCGCGTCGGCATCAAGCTCGACCTGTTCTCTCGACGCCCTTGCGCCGAGTCCTGATGGAGTTCGGCGCGTTGCTTTTCTAGTGGGCGTCGGCACATTCCGCAACGGTGAAATTCCGTCGCTCTTGGCGCCGCGGGAGGACGTGAATGTCGTCGAGAAGTTGCTCACGTCTGCAGGCGGCTTTCAATTCCCGAAGCAAAATGTATGCATGCTGCTGGACCGTGATGCCACGCGTGCGAACTTCGTACGTGAATTCAATGAAGCAGTCGTCAAACGAGTGAGTGCGCTGGAGAAGGGCGCCGCCGTAGAAGTACTTATCTATTTCTCGGGCCACGGCAGTTACGCCAAGGATAATTCTGGCGATGAGCTCGACGGTATGGACGAACTCTACGTGCTTAACGATTCATGGGCAGATGGCGTTGCGCCTTTAAGAGACGATGAATTCAATCGCCTGGTTGCGACCGTTTATAAGCACACGCATAACGTCACCGTCATTCTCGACTCCTGTAATTCCGGCACAGCGCTTAAGGGCCTGGAAGGCTCTTCGATCGACGACAACCTCGTTAACAAGCTTGTTCCGCCACCCGTTGGGACGATACCCGGTGATGACTCAGGACCGGAACTCGAATCTCTCGTTGGCGTCGTAACCTTGTCCGCTGCCCGTGACGGTTCTTCGGCGCTAGCTCCACTAAGCGGTGGCACCAGCTTATTTACCCGCGCATTGCTCGAAGCCATGTCATCGCTGGACGTTGCGCCCTTACGTTGGAGTCAAGTTGCGCGACGCGTGAAAGTATCGATCGACACGACGACGCACGGCCGGCAGCAGCCCGTGTTTCAGGGAGATCTGGATCGACTCGTATTTGGCGCCGAAACGCGTGCGCGGCCCTACGGCTGGGATGTGGTTGCAGTGGAGGATTCGACGCTCAAGTTGCGAGGCCCGCCGTTACCCGGAATGGGAATCGGAGCACGACTACGCGTTTACGGCGGCGATGTTGATCGCGCCACTGCTGCGAATCCTGCTGGCGCAAAGGCCGAGGTCATGATCACCAGGTTTCACGGATTGGAAGCCGAAGGCCAAATCCAGGGGACTTCGAATGGGAAAATCGTTCCCGGCGATGTTGCCGTCTTGAACATCGCGTCGGAGGAATACCGCAAGCTTTCGGTCGAGCTTAAGACGAGTGGCGCGCATGCACTCGAACCTGGGGTTGTGTCGGCAATTAGAAAGCGGATAGCCGAACGCGTCGATGCACGTGAGCTGCTCAGTCTCTCCGCCGCGTCGAACGCTTTCCGAGTCGAAGCGAACGAAGCCTCGAAGATCCTATTGCGAGGGCCAGAGGGGGTGACCCGCCGCGACGGCATTGCCGCCAATGCGGATATTGTCCTGGATGAGCTCATCAAGTTCGCTCGACAGCGGGTGATACTCAGCCTCGAAGGAGAGACGGCTGACTTGCTTCATAACGATGATTCGATCCGCATCCGCTTAGTCAATCGATCGAGCGACAAACTTGAGCGCGCGTGCAGCGCTCGCGCTCGCTCGCTATGGCGCGATCAGTGTCCCAATCAGGAACATATAGTTCCCAACTGCGCGGATTGGACAATCGAGGTCGCCAACACCTCAAAAATTCCGCTCCGAGTCGGCGGGGTGGTCTTGTTCAATGACGGTGGCGCACAAGGGTTACCTCGCGATGGATCGGAACTCGTCCTGCCTGCCGATGGGAAGTTTAGGCCGCTGGATTCAAAAATTATTTTTCATAGCCAGCCGCCGGTCAATGTTCCCGAATACGTCGTCGTCTTCGGTACCGACCCGTCGCTCGACATCAATTGGTCGATTCTCACTGAACCGTCCGTCACGCAGAAAGGCTCGCGAAATGGCGCTCCGCATCCGCTGCAGTCGGTTCTTCGCGGCTTAGTGCTGGGTATTAAGGGCGGCGACGTGGCGGTCGAGCGCAACACCGCGCCCTGGACATCAACTCGGTTGCCGATTCGCGTGCTCGACAATCCGCAATTTGCGGAAATCGATGCGAATGCACAGTCCTGTGCGGACGTACGTTCGAAGGAGTACACGATACGGGACTTCCACCTGGATCCCTACCTTCCCCAAAAGAACGAAGCGTTGCGGCGTGTGCTGAAAAACGAACACAGCTTGGCGACGCTAGCTGGTCCGGGCACGAGAGATGGGGTTCCTTATCGGCAACACGATTGGAGTGCTGGCAGCGGCAAAGCGTTGATCACAGATGACCCGATGAATCTTGCCAAGGGAATCGATTGTTCGCGCGCTATCTGGTACGCATTTACGCGCAGCGAGTTGCCATACACGCCCGGCAAGTGGCACAACGGATATCTACCGACATCACAAATGATTGAGCGCGAGGCTAAAAGCTGCGCTCCCGATACACCGAATCGATCGCTGATGCGCGAGAACTTCGACGACTGTCGCGGCAAGCCATTGCATCTCGGCGATGTACTCGTGTTCCAGGGAAGACGGCCCGGCGGCGACACCTGCGTCGGACACACCGTCATGGTCATCGACCCCGATTTGTTTGTCGGTTGGGGATCTCACGGCTGGGACGGATCCACAGACGATGCCGGAAAGAAACTCAATGACACTGGCGTCGAGTATCAGAAGATTCTGCGCGACGGGTGGGCTAAATGGGATCGTAAAGAATTCCAGTTGAAGGCCTGCTGGCGCCACCGTTCATTCATAGAATAAGGAGTGACCATGGACATCACACGCCGAAGTTCGATTCAAAGCGCTGCGCTGCTACTCGCCGCCGCAGCAGCGGGTTGTAGTCGCGAGGGAGATCCGGTCACACGAGCTGTCGCGAACACGCCCATGGCCGCGGGGCCTGGGAACGAACCCACAATGGCGTTCGATGAAGAGACACTCACTTTCTGGTCGAAGTCAGTTCGTGAGCCCGCCATGCTGTACTCGGAAGGGCTTGCTCCGAAGGACCCTTCGATTAGCAATCCCGTTTTTCTGTACTACAGCGAAAAAAAAGGATTTCGTCCTACCTACGACACGGAGTTGGAGCCGCTGCCTGTGTCCGGGAATATGGAAGTCTTACTGCGTGTCGAGCGTTTTCGCCCTGCCGTGAACGATCGTGAGCAGCTTGGCAATCTGCAACAAGGGTCGTTACGCATCGACCTACAGCAAACCAAGCCGATGCCCAATTTGGTCGAAGCACTGGCATGGTCCGCCGTCGCGGCATTTCTGCCGGAAGCAAACGGAAAGCTCCCCTCGCTGCAGAACCTCGAATTCGATCCGGGCGTTGCATGGGGGAAGCTTCAAACAGTTCCGATCCCGGATGGGCTCGCGTTCTGGAGCTGGAACTTTTTCGTGCAGCAGAAAGAAAGCGCATGGAGCAAGTACTTGAGAATGCTCAAGCCGGCGGCTGATATGGTGGTGCCGTTTCTCGGGTTGCCCGCGATTGCGGTGAGCGCTCTGACTCAGGTGGACAAGCTTATGGGCGTGATCCAGGCAACGGACAAGACCAAGTGGTTACTTAAGAGCACGGCGACGCCGGTCTATGGAACCAGAGCCGCGGGCGAACAAATTGGGAATTCCGGCGTAGCGCTGCGCACGGGGCGTTACCTCATACTGCCGCGCGACCGCGTTTCGGATTTTGGCAAGGAGGCGGACAAGCTGAAATTTATGCCGGAAGGGCTCGTGGTGCCGAAGAACACTCGCGATCTCGACGTGTATAAGGCATCGGACGAGTTCATGCCGGATTTGCGTTATCTCAGCGTCTACGTGAAGACCGCCGTCAAAACGTGAGGCATCACTTTGCCTTCTCGGCAACATCGTTCGTGATCTCCTTGATCGCAATGTCGCTAGCGCGGGCAAAGTTGAAGAGGTCAGGCTGCTGTAGCAAGGAACGCATGTCGTTACCTTCACTGTATATCTCGGCACCTTTAGTTCCGCTGAGCGTGCCGGCGTCCAGTTCCAGATATATTTCCGGCACGCGCGACTTTGCATACTCAAGCAGTTTCGCTGCCGTAATGACATGGCTGCCGTCCGTGATCGCCTTGCCTTTTCTAAGGCCGTCTTCAATGAGCGCATAAGTGAGCAGCCCCATGTGAGTCGAATCTTTTTCGACGGCAGCCTGATCTACTTGTGTTGCGGACAGCACACGCATTCCCTTGTCGAAAGCCAATTGTCCCAGTCCGCGACTGCCAAGCGGGCCCGGCTTGAAGTCCGGACTCTGAACGCTGGCAGCGCTGTGACACGCGTCGATGACGATTATTTGGTCCGTCGCATCTATGTGCTCCATCCAGTCCGCGAGTTCTTCGCTCGAGACGGCGCGCGTCAGCATATGCTGACGTGCGCGGAGGTCCGACTCCTCGAATGGCGAAAATTTCGCGCCGATGTTCTGGGGAAGAAAATAAAAAACTCCGTCCTTGTCTACCATCCCATGCGTCGATACGAGAATGATGAGTAAATCCTCTGGGTTCACGCGCCGCAGGCGGTCTGCAGAATCGACCCCCCGTAAGCTGGACGTGTCGACCTTTTCCCCGGCAAGCTTCAGGAATACGGCACGAATCTGTTCCTTGCGAGCCTGCGAGAATTTTCCGCTTATCTCGCCGTCGCGAGTCGTCGTTGTTCCGCCGATTAGCGAAATACGCACCACGTCGTCGTACTTAGGGGTATTGCCGTTCGGTGCGCGCAGCGCGGTCAACGATCTCGCGAGCTCTTGGCCGGCTTCCCAAGCGTCATTTGCCGCATACTGAAGATTCCAAGAAGCATCCTCGAACGAACTTACGCCGATGGTGATGACATACGCGCGCGGTGCGCGCGGACGCAAGCCTTTCGGCAAATCAATTGATAGTTCGGCAGTTTCACTCTTAATTCGGTCGTCGTTGAATGCGTAAGCGGTAAAAGTGACGCGATTGGTCTCGCTCGAGCTCGGTAAGCGAATGCCCGGAAATGAAATCTCCGTCGAGTCGATCTCGTTGTCCCTGTACGAAAGCACGCGATTTCTTTCGCGCCAGTTTTCGAGCTTGTCGGCCAATTTGGTCTCGACAGCAGGGTCGGCTTTTAATTTTCGTCGCGGGCTCACGGCAACCAGCTGTCCGTCCCGAAACAATCGAACATCGTAGACCCCTGTGCCTTTAGTCACCTTTTTGCCATGGACTTCGAATTCCCGTCGAGCTGTCGCAACCTTGACCGTCACAGTAACGATTTCCGGGTGCCGTGAGTTCGAGGTCACTCGAATCTCGGGACGCGCGGGCTGTACGCGATTCAAACTTGCAATGTTCGGCACCGACTCGAATTTCTTTCCATCCAGCAATTTGGTCAGCAGCCTAGGCTCAAAAAAGTCGCGCGTGAAGATTTCGATCGGCAGCGGCCGCAATGCGTCGTCCGACACCACCCAAGAAAGCGACTTCTCGCGATCGAACGTACTGGTGTCGAACCTCCCATCCTTGGCGGTTACAACCCATTGTCGATGGTCGCGCTGAATTACGGAGAAGAGCGGAGTGCATGGACTCGCCGCTGCTTCTGCGCGGCAAGCCTTGATGTTCCAGCCGCGCAGTACACCATCATGGCCGCCGGATAACAAAACATCTCGGTAGATGCCGCCAGTTCGATCTCCGACGGCAAGGGTTTCAACATCCGAGACATGGCCTTCTAGCTCTCTAACAGGTTGCGCTTGGCCACGATCGAAAATACGAATGGCTCCTGTGCTATACCCAACGAACAATTGACTATCGTCTCCAGCATACTTCGCGACAGTGCCTTCGGTGTCGGCATAGGAAAAAACCGGCTCTTCGGTGACGAGTTGAGGAAACGTCCGCCATTCGGCCACATCGAATCCGGTAACGAGCAGATTTTTCGAATCGCGGCTGAACTCCAGGCTGCTCACCCAGACCTTGCTTCTTGGCAGAACGCCTTCAAGCTTGCCGGTACGCCGATTCCAGATACGCACGGAATTGTCGTATTCGCCGTTCGGGAGTTTCGTTCCGTTGAATTGCGCCGCGGCGATCTGCTCTTCGCTCACGGCGATATGCTGTGTCCGGAAATCTCGGGCCGTGGGATGGCAAAGTGGCTTGCGATCTTCGGCCTGCAGATCGATCGAACACAGCTTGGGCGAGCCGTGAGTGGCGATCGGATCTTCGACATACGCAACAAAACGCCCGCTGCGATCGAACGCGCTATAGGTGCCGTTGAAATTGGCGAGTTCACGCGACGACTTTAGATCGATAACGCTATTGTTGACGTATCGGTTGTCGGCGCGTACCGCGCGTTTCGCGTCGTCACTCGAAATCTCATATATAGGCAATCTGGGTTCCGTGCCTCGCTCAGCCAAGCTGTTGGATATGGAATCGGCAAGAATGCGGTCGGAGTTCGTTGAGACGAGTGTTGTAGTGAATCCCAGCGCTCCCACGTCGAGCCCTGTGGCAAAAAAGCCGTTCTCGCCGAGAAAACCCGCTTCCCGGATTCTCACGTGCGTGGTCAACTCAAATTTTCCGATCTGCTGAAGGGTATCGGAGCGGAGTGCCAGAATGTCTCGTTCGCGGCCGACGTACAACAAGCCGCCTGGGGCTAGTGCGATACCGTACACGCTCGGATAAGAGACTTCGCCAGCCTTGACGTTTAGAACCGAGCGGCATGAAAACGCTGCCGGTGCGGTACTGCATTCCCAATGTTGAATGTGACCGGTAAAGCCAGACGTCGTATACAGATTGAGCGCTCGACCTATTTCGAGAGCAAAGCTGCTGATATCGTTATCCGGTCCATGGACAATGGTCTGAGCCTCTGCAGCATCCTTGCTGAGATCCCAAATCTCTAGCTTCTTCATCGTCGGTGGATCGTCGATTGCGGTGAGGGAGACGAGATATCGGCCATCCGCGGAAATTTGGGTTTCGAATGCATGGGTCGTGGCGTGAAGGAGCCGCGGCGAAGCTTTGCCACTCAAGTCGACGATGCGAATTTCATTTCCAAACGTACAACCAGCCAGACGTGGGTGCGTGCCCGGTTGCACGAACAATGACCGTCGCGAATAACACTGTTCCAGGCCCCTGACGAGGGTGGTTGTGCGCCCTTTGAAGTCCAGGAGATACGTGCGGAATCCGTCTGAAGCTAGCGCCATTGATGGAGGAACGGTTTCAACGGAAGTCCATGACTTGCTATCGGGATTTGCAAACGTCCAGTCAGGAGCATCCGATGACAGCCTACCGAATTGAAGTACCGTCGGGTCCGCATGGTTGGAAATGAATGTGCCTTTGACTCCGGGAACGGATACGAGAAACAGCTCGGACCGATCTTTTCTGCGTGGAATAAAATATATCTGCCGCGCCGTTCCAACATCCCACAATACGGTTCCGCTCCCAGCGTCGCCGGTGATCAGCAAATTGTTGTCGCTGTCATATGCAATTTCCCGAGTCAGAACCGGGAGTCCGGTATTCAGCATGAACCGTGCGGTCGGGGCAGTGTCGGCTGATGCCGCGCAGTGAGAAACGAACACAAGTGCTGCAGATAGGCGACCAACCCGAAAACACGTCCCGATTGTGGCCGACATGGTTCACCTCGGCGGATCTTGATTGTCCGACCGTCTATACGTCTGCGTGACGACGGATGCCAGGGTACTACATAAGTTTGAGTGGCGGCTCATTACGATAGAAGAAATCGGCCGATCTGCATCTGCTAAGCTTTTCGGCGCAGAAAAAGCTTCATCGAAACTTAGGAAAGGTAATTCGCAAGATGGAACCGACAACGATGTGCAAGACCAGACGAGTATTGAAGGGAATCGCATGGAGTTTGGCGTTGATCTGTTGCTCGGCGGCAGGTCAGCAAGCAACGTTGGATGAGATAGTCGTCATTGGCGAGCAACCCGGGCCCGGACTTTGGAGGGTGACGAATGGCGATCATACGCTTTGGATTTTAGGGGTTTACTCGCCCTTGCCGAAGAAAATGATTTGGAAGGCGTCTCGTGTCGAGGCAGTGATTGCGGAGTCGCAGGAGATCATCGGCCCTAGCGGTGCGAATTATAAGTTCGATTCCGGATTTTTCGAGAAGGTCAAAGCGGGGCCTGCGATTTCTCGGTCGATGAAGAATACCGAGGGAGAACTTAAAGATTTAGTTTCTCCTGATCTCTTCGCTCGTTGGCTCTCTCTCAAAGAGAAGTATCTCGGGCGGAGCAATCGTTGGAACAAACTAAGACCGACTTTCGCGGCCATAAAGCTTGAGAAAGAAGCGATCGACGCTGCCGGGTTGGTGAAGCAGTCTACCGCGATCAACCGCGTCGTCGAAAGGAGCGCGAAGCAGCATGCTGTCAAAATCAATGGCGCTTCGGTGGTAATCACGGTGAGCGTCAAGCATCTCCACAGACTTTTCGACAATATCGCGAAGCTTAAGCTGCACGATATCGATTGCTTTCGTAGCACGGTCGACGGTCTCGAGTCCAAGTTGGCCGCGATGAAAGCGGGGGCAAATGCATGGGCCACCGGCGACATCGGCCGCTTGAAACAACTGAATCAAGCGCCCAAGGCGGAAAGTTGCGGCGAAATGCTCGTGGCTGCCATGATGCTGGCGGGAAATAACGATGGCGAGCAGCCCGCACAGTACTTCATGACCGAAATGAAAAAGGCGTACGAGCGCGCCGTTGCGGCTAGCCGTACTCGTTGGCTTTCGCTTGCCGAATCGGCGCTCAAGAACAACTCGATAACGTTCGGGATGCTTTCTATGCACGATATTGTTGATGCCGACGGTTTGCTCGCGCAACTAAAGGCAAAGGGATACGAAGTGGTGGAGCCTCAGTAGCCCCTGTTTGAAGAGTTCTACAGCGCCCGATTTCAGTTTTCTTCAACAAGTGACGGTAATTTTCGAGTGTTGCGCCTTTGAGCCGGCGATGGGCCGGGTGACCACCAGCCTCCAGCGGTCCACCGTCCGCCCCTATAATTCGCCTTCATGGCGTTTCGAAAATCCATTATTCCTGTTTTGAGTCTATGGGTCATGTGGCTCATGGGTTTTGCCAATGCGCAAGACCGCGATCTCGAGGCGACCTATCAATTTCTGGTAAGCGATCGCGAGACGCGTGGCGGAGTGCTCTATATGGCGACAGCGGGCGTGCTTCGCGGACGCATGCTACCGCTCAGTTTTTACGATGCGCCCGAATACTGGGGTGAATATGTTTGTAAGCAGCAAGGCGTCGCCTGTGCAGTAACGGATACCTATAACCCCACGAATTACACGCTCACGCCGCAGCGCGGCCCTGCGGGTGACTTGCAGACCGAGCGGGTTAACGTTCACGGCGGCACTAATATCTATGATGCCGCCACGTGGCAAATCGCGGTGGTTCTTGGTCGCGTCGTCAATCGGTTCGGTACTCCGGGAAAACAGGACGCCTATGCGCTTGCGAGCAATCAGAATAGCTTGCTGCAAGTTGGGTACAGCGGTAATGCATTTGAGGCGCGAAATGACGCGAATCGTGCGGTTACGAAAGGCGCTCAGTTCTTATACAACCATCGTGCGATCAATGAGGGCAAACAAGCGTATTCATTCAGAATGCTTTCACGCAGTTGGTTGGCGGCCGATCCTTTCCTC
>CAZQYC010000117.1:0-2779 GCA_964597495.1 uncultured Steroidobacteraceae bacterium
ACCCAACAAGAAATTGGAGCACTATGGCGTCGCAATTGGATGATATTTTGACTTCGCTCATCGACGGTGCAACGACTGTCGACGAGGCTTGTCGAGCGATTGCGGCCGCTGCGCGCTCCAATCCGAGCGGTACGCAACTCTGGCCGATGCTGATCGAGGCCCGAGTCACGCAGCAACAAATTACGTCGGCAATCGGCCGCGCCCTTTGCGAGGCGCTCGAAAACTTCGAACCGGAAAAAACGATGTGGCTTGCCCCGTCGACGGCGGCTCCGCCGCGCGCCGACTTGCTACGCGCACCGCCATCGAAGTCGGCGTCGCCGGCACCGACCATCGTTACTAAACAGGTTGCCGATAAACGAACCATCGAAAGCGCTGAGCAATTACGGGCGTTTCTTTGGGATGCGCCTGCTTCGACGGCGCCGCGCGGCGATGCCGGTGTCGATCGCGTTCCGGTTCTTGCTCCTCCGCCGCGTGTGAAGCCGAATTCAGCGCCCGTTTTACCCCCGCTTGAATTGGGCGCCGTGATCAAAAATCGCTATCGACTCGACTCCCATCTCGGCTACGGGGGAATCGGCCAAGTATTTTCGGCTACCGATTTGGAAGCGGAACGGCTGCGCAAGGGCGATCCGCGCGTGACGCTCAAGTTAATTGCGGTCGATCTTAAGCGCGAACCGCAAGCGCTCATGGCGATGAAAATCGCCGTTGCGAGAATTAGATCGCTGCGCCATCCGAACATCGTAACGACCTACGGCGTGGAGACGGACAACGATCGGCTCTTCGTCACGATGGAACCGTTGTTCGGTCGCTGGCTCGGCGAGCGCATTCGCGCCGTGCGTAACGTCGGTGTATCGCAAGACGTGGCTTGGCCGATCATCGAGGGTATTGCGAGCGGTTTGGCGTACGCGCATGAACGCGACATCGTGCATTCCGATTTGAGTCCCTATGCCGTCTTTATCGCCAACGACGGCACGCCGAAGATCATGGGTTTGGGTCTCGTGCATGCCTTACCGACGAGCAACGAAGCCATGGATCTCCTCGATACGATGACATTGCGGGCCTATTCGGAGGCGTACACGGCCAACGTATGGGCTACGCACGGTACTCCCCATCCCGCTGACGATCTTTATCCGCTCGGCGTCATTGCTTACGAGCTATTGACGGGTAAGCATCCTTTTCAACGCGTTAGTTTGACGACGGCGCGTCAAAAGAGCCTTCCGCTCGTGCCGATTCCCGGATTGAAGCGGCGCGCGGCAAAACTAATTGCGCATTGCTTATCGTTCGAGCGCAACGAACGGCCGGACGATGCAGTCCATTTTCTGCAGCGAATGCATGGGCCGGCGTGGCTCCGCTACCTATTTGGCGAACGTTTCTCCATCGCTGCGCCCAAGTAAAGGGGTGGCATAAAGCGCATCCTCAAGCGCCGTCGCAATTAGTCGATCAAATCTTTGAGCATGCGGCGGGCGATCACTAGCTGTTGAATTTGCGATGTGCCTTCGTAGAGACGGAAAAGGCGGACATCTCGATAAAAGCGCTCCACCGCATACTCCTGGATGTAGCCGGAACCGCCATGAATCTGCACGGCGCGATCCGCGACGCGTCCGACCATTTCGGTGGCGAACAACTTGCTGGCCGCCGCTTCGAGCGTGATATCCCCGCCGTCATCGCGTTGGCGGGCGGCATCGACGATCATGCAGCGCGCGGCGTAGGTGTCGGTTTTGCTGTCCGCCAGCATCGCTTGGATGAGTTGAAACTGGGCGATGGGTTCGCCGAATTGTTTGCGATCCGCCGCGAAGCGCAGTGCCTCCTCGATCAGGCGATCGGCTGCGCCGGTGGCGATGGCCGCGATGTGCAAGCGACCGCGATCGAGAGCCTTCATGGCGAGCTTGAACCCTTCATTTTCGGTTGCGAGCAGTGCGCTGGCAGGAACCCGGCAGTTCTCGAAAATGACGTCGCAGGTGACCGAACCGCTCTGTCCCATCTTTTTATCGACAGGTCCCAAGCTCAGTCCGGGCGTGTTGCGTTCAACTAGGAAGGCGGAAATGCCAGCCGCACCGCGCTTGGTTTGATCGGTGCGCGCAAACACGGTGAATAGGCCGGCGTGCGGTGCATTGGTGATAAAACGCTTGTTGCCGTTGAGTACGTAGTGATCGCCTTGGCGGTCGGCACGAGTTTGCAAGGCGGCGGCATCGGATCCGGAGGAGGGTTCGGTTAAGGCGAACGAGGCAATCAGCTCGCCGCTCGCGAGTTTAGGTAGGTACTTTTCTTGCTGCTCTTGCGTCCCCGACGCAACGATGCCCAGTGATCCAATGCCATTATTCGTGCCTATCAAAGATCGGAACGCCGGCGATGCTCGGCCCAAAACGAAGGCCACTCTCACTTCCTCTTCCATGGTGAGGCCCATGCCGCCGAATTTCTCCGGCAAGGTGAGGCCGAAGAGACCCAGATCGCGCATGGCTGCCGCAATATCCGCCGGGATTGCATTGGTGTCCGCGACTTCCTTCTCCCGCGGAATGAGTTGCTCATTTACAAAGCGACCCAGCACAGACAATAGGGTGTCGAGCGTTTCCTGATCGCGAATCATCGAGAGGAGGGCTCCGGGAGGAATGGTGGAAAAGTGTAGCGTACGGTGTAGGGCGTGGGGGCGTGGGGCCTGGGTAAGATATTGAAGAACGTCGAAAATTTTCTAGTTGAAGTTTTGCTCTGGGGGTTATTTCTTACCCACGCCCCACGCCCCACGCCCCACGCCCCACGCCCCACGCCCCACGCCCCACGCCCCACG
>CAZQYC010000117.1:2879-9541 GCA_964597495.1 uncultured Steroidobacteraceae bacterium
CCCTTTCCCACTTCCGTCTCAAATTCCAAGAATTTCACTCCCAACTAAGCCCCGCTACTAGCGGAAAGCCAAGCACTCCGGCTATAGTCCGCCCACGAACTTAAAGATATCTTTATATTTAATGACTCCATGAATGAACCCCTCGCCAACGTGCTAAGCGCCCTCAAGGCCGCTGCTGAGCCCACGCGGTTGCGGTTAGTTGAGCTTCTAACCCATGGGGAACTCACGGTCGGGGAGATTTCGACGGTGCTTGAGCAAAGTCAGCCGCGAATTTCCCGTCATCTGAAAGTGCTTTGCGACGCCGGACTTTTGGACCGCTTTCGCGAAGAGCACTGGGTGTACTACCGGGCTGCCATGGCAGGGGTCGGTCACGAACTGACTCGGCAAATCGCGCCGCTCATTCCTAAAGAGGATCCGACCTTGCAGTCCGATCAACGTCGGATGGCCGCCGTGCTGGCCGAACGCGTGAAAACGGCCATTGCGAGTCGTGCGGCGAACGAGAGCGGAACGTCCGCGGGTCAATCGCTGGATCAACTGCACGATGTGCTGGTCGATGAACTTGGCGGCGAACCGATTGGCGAACTCCTCGATATCGGTACGGGCACGGGATTGATCTTGCGAGCGCTGGGCGCCAACGCAACCCGAGCCGTCGGCGTGGACATTTCGACCGAGGCACTTCGCATTGCGCGCACGCAGACGCACAGCGCGGGCTTAAGTCACTGCCTTTTTCGACGCGGCGATATGTACGGCTTGCCCTTCACCGATGCGACGTTCGATACCGTTACCATGGATCGCATCCTGGCTGACTCCAAACAGCCGGACGTTGCCGTTGCCGAAGCGGCGCGCACCCTGCGTAGCGGCGGCCGCTTGTGTTTAGTCGAGGACTTCGATGCGCTGGCCGATCGCGTGGACGGCAATCCGCTGGCGGTCGTACGCGGCTGGCTGGCAAAAGCGCAGTTGGAATGTCAGCGCCTCAAGCCGATTGATACCGACTCTGCGCATCTTTTGATCGTCATCGCGCGCGCCGCAGCTACGACGCAACAGGCCGCCTAACTGGAAGTATCCAAGACATGTCAGTCCAAAGTCTCCGCGACGGCATTCACGAAAACCTAATTCGGCTATCCCGGCCGGTTTCGGTCTCATTCGAGTTTTTTCCGCCTAAGGATGAGGCGATGGAAAGAACGCTGTGGTCGTCCATTGAGCGGTTGGCACCGCTTAAGCCGAAATTCGTTTCGGTGACCTATGGAGCCGACGGATCGACGCGCACGCGAACGCACGGCATCGTCACGCGCATCATGAAAGAAACCGACCTGACCGCCGCACCGCACCTGACCTGTGTCGGTGCATCCCGAGACGAAGTGCTCGACATCGCACGCGGTTACTGGGCGGACGGTATTCGCCACATCGTGGCGTTGCGCGGCGATCCGCCGCAGGGAACGACGCAGTACCGGCCTCATTTGCACGGGTTCGCTTACGCGTCGGATTTGGTCGCGGGATTGAAATCGGTCGCGGACTTTGAAATTTCCGTGGCTGCCTATCCGGAGGTTCATCCGGAAGCGCCGAATGCGGATGCGGATCTTGGCAATTTAAAGGCGAAACTCGACGCCGGTGCCAATCGTGCGATTACGCAAAGTTTTTTCGACATGGAGCAATTTCTGCGCTTTCGGGATCGCTGCGTGCAAGCAGGCATTGCTGCGCCGATCGTACCTGGCTTGCTTCCGATTATCGGGTTGCCGCAATTACTGCGTTTTGCGGCGCGAACGGCGATGAGCGTGCCGGAATGGCTGCGTCATCGTTTCGAAGGCTTGGATGACGATCCCGACACGCGGCGCATGATCGCCGCATCGGTCGCCATCGAGCAAGTTCAGCAACTGGCGCGCGAAGGCGTCGAAGACTTCCACTTCTATACGCTCAATCGCGCCGAGCTCACGTATGCAATCTGCCATGCACTTGGCGTTCGCCCTCCGAATGCAGTCGCGCCGGTTCCTTCCCGTACTCTTGCCGGCGGCCGGTAGCCGGTCGCCAACGATTATTTTTATGACCCGCACCGAACGCATTGCCGAATTCCGTCGACTCCTCGCCGAGCGCATTCTCGTGCTCGATGGCGCGATGGGCACGATGTTTCAAGCCCGGCACCCTTCCGAAGCCGATTATCGCGGCGAACGGTTTCGTTTGTGGGGTCACGATCTCAAGGGCAACAACGACCTTTTCATTCTGACGCAGCCAGAGTGGGTGATCGGCATTCACCGCCAATTCCTGGAAGCGGGCGCCGACATTATCGAGACGAACACCTTCAGTTCCAATTCCGTGTCGCAAGCGGACTACCGGATGGAAAGCCTGGTTCACGAACTCAATCTCGAAGGCGCGCGTCTCGCTCGTCGTGCGGCCGATGACCATGCCGCACGAACCGGCGAGATCAAATTCGTTGCCGGCGCTTTGGGACCGACGACGCGCACCGCGTCGCTTTCGCCCAACGTGAACGATCCCGGATTCCGTGCCGTTAATTTCGACCAGCTCGCCGAAACGTACGCCGACGCCGCACGTGCACTGATCGAAGGCGGAGCCGATCTGCTCCTGATTGAGACGATCTTCGACACGTTGAATGCGAAAGCGGCGGCGTTCGCCGTGCGGCGCGTACTCGACGAGCTCAAACTCGATCTGCCGGTCATGATCTCCGGCACGATCACCGACGCCTCGGGACGCACGCTATCTGGCCAGACCGTCGAAGCCTTTTGGAATTCGGTTCGCCATGTTCGTCCGACGACCATCGGACTCAATTGCGCGTTGGGCGGTAAGCAATTGCGTCCCTACATCGAAGAGCTGTCGCGCATTGCGGATACGCACATCTGCGCTTATCCCAACGCCGGGTTGCCGAACGCATTCGGCGAATACGACGAGACTGCCTGCCAAACGGGAGACATCCTGCGGGAGTTCGCCTCGAGCGGTTTCTTGAATATCGTCGGCGGATGCTGCGGAACGACGCCCGATCACATCAAGCACATCAAAGCGGCGGTGAATAAATTCCCGCCGCGAAAGGTGCCGACCATCGAGCGGCGCTGCCGGCTCTCTGGACTCGAGGCGCTGAACATCGGTTCGGATAGCTTGTTCGTCAACGTCGGCGAACGCACGAACGTGACGGGTTCGGCCAAGTTCCGCAAATTGATCGAAGCCAACGACTACAACGCGGCCCTCGACGTCGCGCGCCAGCAAGTGCTCAGCGGCGCGCAGATCATCGACATCAATATGGACGAGGGCATGCTCGATTCGGAAGCGGCAATGGTGCGTTTCCTGAATCTGATCGCCTCCGAGCCGGACATCGCGCGCGTGCCCGTCATGCTCGACTCGTCCAAGTGGACGGTGATCGAGGCGGGGCTCAAGTGTCTGCAAGGTAAGGGGATCGTGAATTCGATCAGCCTCAAGGAAGGCGAAGAATCGTTCCTGAGTTACGCGCGTAAGGTTCGTGAGTACGGCGCGGCGGTCGTCGTCATGGCGTTCGATGAAAAAGGCCAGGCCGATACCGTCGAACGCAAAGTGAGTATCTGCAAGCGGTCGTACCGGTTGCTGACCGAGCAGGCTGGGTTTCCGCCCGAAGACATCGTGTTCGATCCGAATATTTTTGCCGTGGCCACCGGCATCGAAGAGCACAACCGCTATGCGCTCGATTTCATCGAGGCGACCGCGGAAATTCGCAAGTCATGTCCGCATGCGTGGATCAGCGGCGGCGTGAGCAACGTTTCGTTCTCGTTCCGCGGCAACGAGCCGATTCGCGAGGCGATTCACTCTGTGTTCCTTTATCACGCCATCAAGGCGGGCATGAACATGGGAATCGTCAACGCGGGACAGTTGGCGATCTACGAAGACATCAAGCCGGAGCTCCGCGAACGCGTCGAAGACGTCGTGCTCAATCGGCGTGACGACGCGACCGAGCGTTTGCTGGACATCGCGGCCAAATACAAGGGCGATGCGTCAGCCAAGAAGACCGAGGATCTCTCCTGGCGAGAGTGGCCGGTGGTGAAGCGCCTGGAGCATGCGCTCATCAAAGGCATCGACGAGTTCGTCGTCGCCGACACCGAAGAAGCGCGGCAGCAAACGACGCGACCGCTCGACGTCATCGAGGGTCCGCTCATGGACGGCATGAATGTCGTCGGGGATTTGTTCGGCGCCGGCAAGATGTTCTTGCCGCAGGTGGTCAAGTCAGCGCGTGTCATGAAAAAGGCGGTGGCGCATCTGATTCCGTTCATCGAGCAGCAGAAAGCGGCCGGCGGCGCCCGCAAGAGCAACGGCAAGATCGTGATGGCGACGGTGAAAGGCGATGTCCACGACATCGGCAAGAACATCGTCGGCGTTGTCCTGCAGTGTAATAACTTCGAAGTGCTCGATCTCGGCGTGATGGTGTCTTGCGATCGGATCTTGGAAACCGCCAAGCGCGAAGGTGCAGACATGATCGGTTTGTCAGGATTGATTACGCCTTCTCTCGACGAGATGGTTCACGTGGCGCGCGAAATGCAGCGTCAGGGATTCACGCAACCGTTGTTGATCGGCGGCGCGACGACCTCGCCGGCGCATACCTCCGTGAAGATCGATCCTCAGTACCAAGGACCGGTCGTGTACGTGAAAGATGCGTCGCGGTCGGTCAATGTTTGTCAGCAACTCATTACGCCGGAAAGCCGCGCCGAGTATCAAGCGAAGCTGAAGGCGGATCATGCCGAGCGCCGCGAATTGCATCAGGGCCGCACCGTCAAGGCGCCGCAGTTCACGATTGCGCAAGCCCGCGCGAATCGCTTCGACGGCCAATGGGATCAATATCAACCGCCGGTTCCGCGTGTGCTCGGCGTGAAGGCGTTCGACGACTATCCGCTCAACGATTTGATTCGCTATATCGACTGGATGCCGTTCTTCAATGCCTGGGAGTTCGCCGGTAAGTTTCCGGATATCCTCACCGATCCCATCGTGGGCGAACAAGCGAGCGATCTCTATTCGGACGCGCGGCGCATGCTGCGTCTCATTCAGCGCGAACAATGGCTTAAGGCGAAAGCCGTCGTCGGATTGTTCCCGGCAAATGCCGTCGACGACGACGTCGAAATCTATGCGGATGAATCGCGGCGCGAGGTGATTGCACGGCTGCACTTCCTACGCCAGCAAAAGGGCAAGCCCGATGGCCAGAAGCATCTTTGTCTCGCGGACTATATCGCTCCGAAATCGAGCGGCAAGCGCGACTATATCGGCGGTTTTGCCGTCACGTCCGGTCTAGGCATCGAGCCCTACGTGGCGCGTTTCGAACAGGCGCATGACGACTATTCGGCGATTATTCTAAAAGCGCTGGCCGATCGTCTTGCCGAAGCATTTGCCGAGCGCATGCATGAACGGGTGCGTCGCGAGTTTTGGGGATATGCCGCGCACGAACACCATAGCAACGAACAATTGATTCGCGAGGAGTACCGGGGTATTCGGCCGGCGCCGGGTTATCCCGCCTGCCCGGATCACACCGAAAAGGCAACGTTGTGGCAATTGCTGAAGCCCGATCAACACGCGGGAATCACCATCACCGAATCGTTCGCCATGTTCCCGACCGCAGCCGTGAGCGGCTGGTATCTTTCGCATCCGGACGCTCGTTACTTCGCGGTGGGGAAAGTCGATCTCGACCAAGTACAGAACTATGCGGCGCGTAAACAGATTCCGTTGCATGAAGCGGAACGCTGGCTTGCTCCGAATCTGGGTTATGAGCCGGCCGCGGCGAATAACGCGAGTGCGGCGTAGCAGTCGAGCGGGTACAAGATAGAGACAGTGAAGTTATGTTCGGGTTGTTTCGAGTCGCTGCTCGCGTCTCCGCGTTTGGATTTCCTGCGCCCCTTTGACGCTTCTTTGCACATCGTCGCTCAAACCAATTCATACTAGCGCGTCGAAGCGCAACTTTTCTCGAGCGGTGTTGATTGTGGAGTCCAGGTCATAAAGTCCGGGCTCGGCACCGAATCATTGAATGAGCGAACCGTTAAACCCACGCAAGAAATCGAATCGTAAGATTCTCTGGATCGGCACGACCGTGGTCGTTTTAGCCGGCGGCTGGTGGTTTTTTGGACGTACCAGCAAACCTGACGATACGAAAATCGAAACCGATGCGGTGACACGGGGTCCGTTGCGTGAAACGGTGTCGGCCACCGGCGCGCTGCAGGCGTTGGAAACGATTCCGGTCGGCACCCAAGTGTCCGGCACCATCGACAAGATCTACGTCGACTTCAACGACAAAGTGAAGCGCGGGCAATTGTTGGCGCGTCTCGATGCCAGCGTGCTCGATTCGCAATTGGAAAGCGCGAAGGCGTCGTTGGATCAGGCGGCAGCGCGGCAGGTCGATGCGGCCGCGGCGCTGAAAGAAGGCGAGAGTTTGTTGGGGAAGGCGTACATTTCCGACAAGGACTTGAGGACGCTGAAGACCAATGCAGCCACTACGGCGGCACAAGTGGAATCCGCTACGGCCGACTACAAACGGGCTCAGCGCAATCGCCAATACGCCGATATCTATTCGCCCATCGATGGCGTCGTCATCGAGCGTGCGGTAGATCGGGGTCAAACCGTCGCGTCCGGCTTCCAAACACCCACCTTGTTTACGATCGCGGAGGATTTGCGGCAGATGCAAATCATCGCCAGCGTCGATGAGAGTCAGATCG
>CAZQYC010000118.1:0-1437 GCA_964597495.1 uncultured Steroidobacteraceae bacterium
TTCGGAATATCGATCGCCAACTTGTCCGCATTGAGCGCCGCTTCGTGCATGGCTTCCGACAGCGTCGGATGCGCATGCATCGTTCGCTGCAGATCCTCGGTGCTCGCAGAGTACTCCATGGCAAGCACGGCTTCGGCAATCAACTCGCCGGCCATCGGTCCGATGACATGCACGCCGAGAATTTCGTCGGAATCCTTGTCGGCGATCACTTTGCAGAAACCGTTGGCCGCTTCCATCGCGCGCGCGCGACCGCTTGCCAAGAACGGGAACGATCCTACTTTGTAAGCCCTGCCCGACTCCTTCACTTGTTCCTCGGTTAAACCCACCCACGCGATTTCCGGCGCGGTATAGATCACGGACGGCACCAGGTCGTAATTCACCTCACCCATCTTGCCGGCAATCAAATCGGCGACGACGACACCTTCTTCCTTGCCCTTGTGCGCCAGCATCGGACCGCGCACCGCATCGCCGATCGCCCACACGTTCGGCACAGCGGTTCGGCACTCGTGATCCACTTTGATGAAGCCGCGTTCGTCCAACTCGACGCCGGCACCTTCACCGAACAACTCCAGGGTATACGGCCGGCGTCCAATGGCCACGACGACTTTCTCGACCGCGACGGACTGATTGCCTTTCGCGTCGGTGAATTGCAGCAGCACGCCGTCCTTCGATTTTTCGCAGCCGGTCACTTTCGCGCCGAGGCGGATGTCGAAACCTTGCTTTTGAAAGTGCCGCAGGGCTTCTCGCGAGACCGCGGCATCGGCCGTCGGAAGAAATTTATCGAGCGCTTCGAGCACGATGACCTCGGCACCGAGCCGGCGCCATACGCTGCCAAGCTCCATGCCGATGACGCCCGCGCCGATCACGCCCAACTTTTTTGGGACCTCGCTGAATTCGAGCGCCCCCCATGAATCGACGACGTGCGTACCGTCGAACGGCACGCTTCGCAATTGCGTGGGCACCGAACCCGAGGCCAGGACGACATGTTTCGCCGTCAGCGTTTGCTTCGTCCCGTCCTTGCTCGTGAACTCCACTTGGTTGCCTTTGAGCAACTTCCCGTGTCCTTGCAGCGGCGTCACTCCGGCGGACTTGAACAACGCGAGAATTCCCATCGTCGATGCCTTGACGATCTTGCCCTTGCGAGCCTGCATCGCCGCCACATCCATTTGCACCGCGCCAGTCGAAATACCGTGCGCCGCGAATTCGGTCTGCGCGCGATGATAAAGCTCCGAAGATTCAAGCAACGCCTTCGAAGGAATGCATCCCGCGTTCAAACACGTGCCGCCGAACGCATACGTACCGTCGCGGTTCTGCCACTCGTCGATGCACGCGACGCGCAATTTATTCTGGCCCGCGCGAATCGCGCAGGGATACCCGGCCGGACCGCCGCCAATGACGATGACATCGAATTCAGTGGACATGGAAACTCCGTTAGCC
>CAZQYC010000118.1:1537-9502 GCA_964597495.1 uncultured Steroidobacteraceae bacterium
TAGCCGCTAGCTACTAGCCAGAATCGGAAAGATTTTTCTGGCTAGCTGCTAGCGGCTAGTAGCTAGCGACTTCTTATAATTGCAACAACAACCGCGACGGATCCTCGAGCGCTTCTTTGATCGCGACCAGGAATTGCACGGATTCGCGACCGTCGACGATGCGGTGGTCGTAGGTCAGCGCCAAGTACATCATGGGGCGAATTTGCACCTGGCCGTTGATGGCCATCGGACGTTCTTGAATCTTGTGCATGCCCAGAATCGCCACTTGCGGCGGATTCAAAATCGGCGTGGACATGAGGGAACCGAACACGCCACCGTTGGTGATGGTGAAGGTGCCGCCGCTCAATTCTTCGAGCGTGATCGATCCGTCGCGGGCGCGTGTCGCCGCGCTGCCGACCGACGATTCGATTTCCGAGAAACTCATGTTCTCGGCATTGCGCAGCACGGGGACCATCAAACCGCGCTCGGTCGAGACGGCCACGCCAATGTCGTAGAACTCGTGGTAAACGATATCGTTGCCGTCGAGCGACGCATTGACGGCCGGAAAGCGACGCAGCGCCTCGATAGCCGCCTTCACGAAGAAGGACATGAAACCGAGTTTGACGCCGTGCGCTTTCTCGAACTTATCTTTGTAACGGCTGCGGATTTCGTTGATCGCCGTCAAATCCACCTCGTTGAACGTGGTAAGCATGGCAGCCGTTGCCTGCGCCTGCACCAAGCGTTCGGCGACGCGAGCGCGCAAACGCGTCATCGCGACGCGTTGTTCCGTACGGGCACCGGCCGGTGCGAGGACCGGAGCAACCGGTTTAGCTGCCGACTTCGGCGCTTGGACCGCAGCCGGTGCATTCGCAGCAGGTTTCGCCATGTGCTGGATGACGTCGGCCTTGGTGATCCGGCCGTCTCTTCCGGTCGCCGCAATTTGCCCAGCGTCCAATTTGTGTTCTTCGACCATGCGCCGCGCGGCGGGTCCCGACTTGTCGGCGGCGGCCGGCGCATCGCTCTTAGCAGCAGGTTTCGGAGCTGCAGCAGCTTGCTTGGCAATGACGACTCCCGCGGCACCTTCTTCGAGAACCGCAAGCACTTGTCCGCTGGTCACGGTGGCGCCATTCGCCACTCTCAATTCCTTGATCACCCCACCTGCCGGCGCGGGAACTTCCAGCACCACTTTGTCCGTTTCGAGGTCCACCAAATTTTCATCGCGTGTCACCGCATCGCCAGGCTGCTTGTGCCAAGCCACCAGCGTCGCATCGGCGACGGATTCCGGCAATTGCGGGACTTTAACTTCGATGCTCATGTCGTGATCTCTATTTATTTATAAAGCTTAGGCTTTCTTAGCGACGGGTGGAGTGAACCGCAACGTCTGGGTATGGCGCATGGTCTCCTCCGAGCGGTCGGCGCGCAGAGCGGCGTCGACGAGTTCGGCTTGTTGCTCAGCGTGCATCTTGGCAATGCCGGTCGCCGGCGCCGCCGCGGGCGCACGACCCGAGTACAACAATTGATCTTTGGAGGAAAGCGGTTCCTGCAAGCGATGCCGAATTTGATACCAGGCGCCCTGATTTTGCGGCTCTTCCTGGCACCACACCACGTCGCGCGCATTCGGATACTTCGCGATGACAGCTTTGTATTCTTCGATCGGGAACGGGTATAGCTGCTCGATGCGAACGATGGCGACATCGTGCAGGCCCAAACTGCGGCGCGCTTCGAGCAAATCGAAAAATACCTTGCCGGAACAAAACACCACGCGCTTGACCTTGGCGGTGTCGATGTCGTCGATTTCGTCGATGACGTTATGGAAGGTGCCGCGAGCTAAGTCTTCGAGCGGCGACACCGATAGCTTATGACGCAGCAGGCTCTTGGGCGTCATGACGATCAACGGCTTGCGCAAGGACCGTCGCATTTGCCGGCGCAGCATGTGGAACATCTGAGCCGGCGTCGACGGCACGCAAATTTGCATGTTGTTTTCGGCGCTGAGCTGCAGGAACCGCTCAAGCCGAGCGGACGAGTGTTCCGGGCCCTGGCCTTCATACCCGTGCGGCAAGAACAAAGTCAGTCCGCAAACGCGGCCCCACTTGGATTCGCCCGAGCTGATGAATTGATCGATGACGACTTGCGCGCCGTTGGCGAAATCGCCGAACTGCCCTTCCCAAATCGTGAGGCAATTCGGATCGGTCGTGGAGAATCCGTACTCGAATCCCAGCACGGCCTCTTCCGAGAGCAGCGAATCGATGACGGTGAAACGCGGCTGACTGGGCGCGATGTTCTTGAGCGGAATATACCGGTTGCCGCTGGTTTGATCGTGCCACACGGCGTGGCGGTGAAAGAACGTGCCCCGGCCGCTATCCTGGCCGCAAATGCGCACTTCGTAGCCTTCGGTCAGCAAGCTCGCATACGCCAGGTTCTCGGCACAGCCCCAGTCGAGCTGCATTTGCCCGCCCAGCATCTTCTCGCGATCTTGGACGATCTTGGCGACTTGCCGATGCAGCGTAAAATTTTCTGGCACGGTCGTGAGCTTGCCGCCCAATTCCCGCAGCGACTCCACTTTCACGCCGGTTTGAACCTGCTCGTTCCAATCGGCGCGCGCGTACTTGCTCCAATCGACGGTATGTTGGTTGCCGATCAGGCCGAGCGAGCGTTTCGCCTGCGTCTTGCCTTCATCGAGTTCGCGCCGATACTGCTCGACCAGTGCGTCGGCGTCGGCGGACGTAATGACGCCTTCCGCTGCCAAGCGTTCCGCATACCGCGCGCGCGTCGTCGGAAATTGGCGAATGAGCTGATACATCATCGGCTGCGTGGCTGCCGGTTCGTCCGCCTCGTTGTGACCGAGACGTCGATAGCAAACCAAGTCGATGACCACGTCCTTATGAAAGAGCATGCGATATTCGAGAGCGAGGCGCGTCACGAACAGAACGGCTTCCGGGTCTTCGCCGTTTACGTGGAAGATGGGGGCCTCGATCATTTTGGCCGGATCGCTGCAATAAAGCGTCGAACGCGTGTCGCGCGGATCGTGCGTCGTGAAGCCCACCTGGTTGTTGATGATGAGATGCACCGTGCCGCCCGTGTAGAACCCACGCGCCTGCGACAGCTGCAACGTCTCCATGATGACACCCTGGCCCGAGAAGGCGGAGTCGCCGTGAATCAAGATCGGAATGACCTTATCGCCAGGGGTATCGTTACGGCGCTGTTGCCGCGCACGCACCGATCCTTCGACCACCGGATTGACGATCTCCAGGTGCGAGGGATTGAACGACAGCGCAACGTGAATATTGCCGCCGGGCGTACCGATGTCGACGGAGAAACCCTTGTGGTACTTGACGTCGCCGGAACCCTGCATGTGGTTCACGTCGTACTTGCCTTCGAACTCGGAGAACAAAGCCTGCGGCGACTTGCCGACGACGTTGACCAAGACGTTCAAACGCCCGCGGTGCGCCATCCCGATAACGATTTCTTCCACGCCGCGCATGCCCGCCTGCTGAATCAAGTCGTCGACCATTGGAATTAAGCTATCGCCGCCCTCCAGCGAAAATCTTTTCTGCGCCGGGTAACGCGTCGCGAGATAGCGCTCCAATCCTTCCGCCGCCGTCAGTTGCCACAGCAGCGTCTTGCGCTCTTCCACGGAGAAATGCTGGCGCATGCGTCCGTCTTGAAAACGCTCCTGCAGCCACAGCCGTTCCCGCGACGCAGACACGTGCGCGAACTCGGCGCCGATCTTGCCGCAGTAGATGTGCTTAAGCTGCGCAACCGTATCGCGAAGCTTTTGGCGCTTGGGGATCGATTCGGTACGGCTGCCAGTAAAGAACTCGATGTCGAGATCGGCCTCCGACAAACCGAAGTGCTTCAGCTCCATCACTTCCGGAACCGGGCGCACCATCATGCCGAGCGGGTCGATATCGGCCAGCAAGTGGCCTCGATTGGCGTAGACCTGAATCAAACGCGATACGGCGCCCTGCTTCGCCGACGCACTCTGCGCCAGCGCTTCGGCGGCGGGAGCGCCCGGAATACGCAGCTCGCGTGCGCGTTTCGCGACGGCATCGCGAATCGGACCGTGGGCTACGTCCGCATTGCTGCTCGAACTCTCGTGCGCCAACGTGGCGAAGTAGTCGCGCCAGCGAAGGTCAACCGACGAAGGATCGGCGAGAAATTGTTCGTACAGCGATTCGAGATAAGCCTCATTGCCCGCGCCCATGATGGAATCTAGGGGCGTCGAGTCGAGCAGGGCTCGTCGAGATGTGCTCATTGTTGGTGCGAGAGGGGTTCGAATTGGCGATTTAGCGCACTGAAAGTAAACAATTGTTCAGTATGGAAAAAACGGCGCGTAGTTTAACGTATCAAGGCATAAAAATGACAAAGACCGGTGCAATGTTTGAAAAGGCAATGAGGATTCCATCACGCTGCTCAGCATCCGAGGCCCCTCGCCGCAATCTTCACCTGTATGACCGCCTATATGAAATGACCGGCTCAAGTTGTCGGGCGACTTCGTTGTCGTAGCGCCTCATATAAGACAATTCCTGTGGCGACCGAAACGTTGAGGCTTTCAACGACGCCGGCCATCGGAATCGAAACCAGTAGATCGCAGTGTTCGCGAGTCAAGCGACGCATCCCGCCCCCTTCTGCTCCCATGACCACGACCATCGGCCCTTTTAGGTCAGCCGCGAATAACGACGTTTTGGCCTCATCGTCGGTACCCACCAACCACAGCCCTCGCTCTTTCAACCACTTAAGCGTCCGTGAAAGATTGACGACCTGAATGAGCGGCACCGTTTCGGCGGCACCGGAGGCCACCTTGCGAACGGTCGCCGATAATCCAGCGGCTCGATCGCGCGGCACGATCACGCACGCGGCACCGGCGGCATCGGCCGTGCGCAGACAAGCACCCAGATTGTGAGGGTCTTGAACGCCATCAAGCACGAGCACTAACGGATTCGGGCCCACGCGTTCCAACACTTCATCGAGAGCGCCTTCACCCAAGGTCCCGCTCGCCTGAAGCGATGCGATCGCTCCTTGATGGGCTTCTCCATTCGCTCTCTGATCCAGTTCGCGCGCGGAACGATGTTCGACCTTCACGTCGCGTGCGGCAGCGAGTTTGATCAACGCCTCGATGCGCGCATCGTTGCGGCCGGACTGCAACCATACTTCCACGACTCGATGCGCGTGTTTGTCGAGAACCGTGCGCACGGCGTGAATACCGAATACCAAATTGGCCAAGCGGGTATCGCTCATGATTGCTTGCCCCGATGACGACGACTCCACGGCCCGCGCACCGCCATGCGGTCCTGATGCTGTCCTTTTCCGGTGGTCACCAACTCGAAATCGATTTTGCGTTCGTCGATGATGACGTTCACGAGACGCACCCGTAAGTGGTCGCCCAATCGATACACCCGCTTGCTCCGCTCGCCTATCAAGCGATATCCGGACGCATCGCGCGAAAAATAGTCGGCACCGAGCGCACTCACGTGCACCAGCCCGTCGATTTGCAGGCCTTTTACTTGCACGAAGAGCCCGAAGTCGACCACGCCCGTCACCAGCGCATCGAACTCCTCGCCGATCTTGCTTTGCATGTACTGGCACTTGAGCCAGGACATCGCATCGCGAGTCGCTTCGTCGGCGCGCCGCTCCTTCAAGGAACACTGCTGGCCCATCGCTTCCATGTTGCGGAGCTCATCCGGTACGTTCTCGGCGGTGCCGCCTCGAAGCACGTGGCGAATGCCGCGATGCACGATCAGATCGGGATAGCGACGGATCGGCGACGTGAAATGCGCGTAGTGCTCCAACGCCAACCCGAAGTGACCGATGTTGTTCGGTTGATAGACCGCCTGCGGCATGGAGCGCACCACCACCGTTTCGATAAGACGCGCTTCTTCGTTGTGAGCGACGTTGCGCAGCACTGCGCTGAAGTCCTGCGGCGTCAGGGCACGATCCTGCGGCAGCGTAATCGCGAATCCTTTCAGGAATTCGCGCAGCTGCTCGAGCCGGTCTTCCTCCGGCGAGCCGTGCACGCGATAGAGCGTTGGAATACGGTGTTTCTTGAGAAACTTCGCCGCCTCCACGTTCGCGGCAATCATGCATTCTTCGATCAATCGGTGCGCATCGTTGCGCGACCGCTCGACGAACGCCGCAACGCGGCCCTGCCCGTCGAAACGAACTTTGATTTCAGGCGCATCGAAGTCCAGCGCGCCGCGCCGGACACGCGCGCCGTAAAGCGCGCGAAAAACATCGTAAAGCGCGTGCAATTGAGGGGCTACGCCGGCAGCCAGCGGGAACTGCGCGGCCGCATCGTTGGCGAGAAACCCGGCCACTTCGGTGTACGTAAGTCTCGCGGTCGAACACATCACGCCTTCGAAAAAACGCGAACGCGTGATTTTCCCTTCCATGTTGACACGCATCTCGCACACCATGCAAAGCCGGTCGACTTTCGGATTGAGCGAACAAAGGCCGTTCGACAGCGCTTCCGGCAACATCGGCAAAACGCGATTCGGAAAATAAACCGACGTGGCGCGGTTAACGGCTTCCTTATCGAGCGCGGTTGCATGTTCGACATACGAGCCTACGTCGGCAATCGCCACCAGCAATCGCCATCCGTTCTTGAGCGGCTCGCAATAAACGGCGTCATCGAAATCGCGCGCATCCTCGCCATCGATCGTGACAAGCGGCAGCGAGCGGATGTCTTCGCGATTGCGCTTGGCGCTCGCACGAACGCTATCGCCGAAACGCTCGGCTTCGCGCACCACGTCGGCGGGAAACTCGAACGGCAGCCCATGGGAGTGAATCGCAATTTCGGTTTCCATGCCCGGGGCTGCGTGCTCGCCCAGTATGCGGGCGACATGCCCGAGGGGCTGCGCCGTTCGACTGGGCTGCTCGACGAGCTTTAGCAATACGATTTGCCCGGCTTTCGCGCCGTTCAGCTGTTGCCTCGGAACCAGCACACGATGACCGATGCGTGGATTGTCGGGAATCACGAAGGAAATGCCCTCCTCGTCGTAAAGACGACCGACGATCTCGCGCGTACCGCGTTCGATCACCTCCACAAGCGTTCCTTCCGGCCGGCCGCGCCGGTCGTGGCCGACGATACGAACCGCGACGCGATCGCCGTGCATCACCTGCTGCATTTGCCGAGGGGCGAGAAATACCGGAGGCTGCGCTCGATCCTCCGTATGCAAAAAGCCATGGCCGTCTTTATGACCGCTGACGGTTCCAACGATGAGCCCCAAACGATCGCGCAGACAATATTCGTCGCGGCGATTGCGAATGACGGCGCCGTTGCGGATAAGGCCGTCGAGCAGTTCGGTTAGGCGGCGGTGCGCTTTCGCGCGCACGTTCAATAATTTTGTAAGTTCGTCGACAGCGAGCGGCCGGCCGGCGTTCCGCAACGCGTGTAGCACGGCGTCGGCATGCAGCATCGAATCGGGAACCGTCGTCGGCTGCCGGGGACGACGCGTCTTCGGAGCGCTACGCTTGGTGGAGATTTTTTGGTTGTTTTTTCGTTTCATCAGCTAATAAAAAAGTGGGTTGGATAGGGTCGGGTTATTCGCGTTTACATTGACACCATTATGGACCGCCGGTACATTGCGCGCCTCGTGCGGGACCCCTGCCCGCCGTTCCCACCTTACAAGCCCAGGTGGCGGAACTGGTAGACGCGCTGGTTTCAGGTGCCAGTGGAGCAATCCGTGGAGGTTCGAGTCCTCTCCTGGGCACCATTAATTCATCCATAGACGTCCAAGAAAGTTATCGATTCCGTATAAGATGCTGTTTTTATAGCACCTTTCTACCAACAACGTCCATAGCGATCCGTTGACAGCCGATCGGAGAACGGGGTACTTTTGGGGGTATCCAAGGAAGCTATCTCTCGCGTACCCCCATGCTGAGCGATACCGCAATCAAGGCTATCAAAAAGCCGGCGAAGCCGATCAAGATGTTTGACGGCGGTGGACTTTATTTGTTCGTCACACCCCGGGGCTCACGGTTGTGGCG
>CAZQYC010000119.1:0-9466 GCA_964597495.1 uncultured Steroidobacteraceae bacterium
GTGACACACCGCTTCGATGTTGTGTCCATCGGGATCGAGAACGAATGCGCCGTAGTAGTTCGGGTGGTAGTGAGGACGCACGCCGGGTCCGCCGTTGTCTCGGCCGCCCGCGGCAATCGCCGCTTTGTAGAAAGCATCGACCAAGGCGCGGCTATCGACACGGAATGCGATGTGGATGGGAGGAACGTTCGGCGTGCCCGCTGCCACCCAGAAATCCGGTTTGGGCGCAACGCCGTACCCGGCGACATCGGCGTTTCCAGTAACGGCCGCGGAAAATTCGTGCAGCAGCGTATAGCCGATCGGCGCCAGTGCCTTGGAATAGAAAGCCTTGCTTGCTGCGAAGTTGCTTACGATTAACCCGGTGTGATCGATCATTTGCCGCTCCTCGTCATCTCGCCATGGAGATCTAGCCTGTCATATCAACTAGGTTGTCGACGGTCACCTCCGCGTTCACGTCCGCTCCGTAGTCGACTCCTGCGATGCCGAAGCCGAATAATTTTAGAAACTCGGCGCGGAACCCTCGAAAATCGCTGATCGTGTTGAGGTTCTCGGTGGTCACTTGCGGCCACAAGGTTTCGATTTCGGCTTGAACCTTTCGGGCCACCTCTTTTTCGTCGACGCGATTCCGGCCTTCGTCGTCGCGACGCGGCGTCGCGGCATACAGGCACTCGGCGAACAGGCGATAGATTTGCTCGATGCAACCTTCGTGCGTGCCGTCGCGCTTCATGATCTTGAACAAGAGCGAGAGATACATGGGCATGACCGGAATGGCGGCGCTGGCTTGCGTTACGACGCCCTTGAGCACGGAGACGGTTGCATCGAAACCGCGTTCGCGAAGCGCTTTGGCGGTGCGGTCTAAATCTTTTTTTGCGGCGCCGATCGTCCCGTCCCAGTAGATGTCGCGCGTGATTTTGTCGCCGACATAGGTATAGGCTGTGGTCTTGCAATCCGGCGTCAATACGCCCGCCGCTTTCAATGCATTCATCCAACGCTGCCAATCATCGCCGCCCATCACGGCCACCGTGTTATCGATGTCTTCTTGCGAAGCGGGCGGGAGCGTGAACTCCTTGATCACTTCTCGATCAGTGTCGAGTCCGGTTTGCGTGATCGATTTTCCGATGGGCTTGAGCGTGGAGGCGTAAACATGGCCGGTGTCGGGATGAGTTCGCCGCGGCGATGCCAGGCTGTAGACGACCAAGTCTACTTGGCCGAGATCGGCTTTGATGGTGTCGATGGCTTTTTCTTTCACGGCATTGGAGAAAGCATCGCCGTTGATGTTTTTGGCGTAGAGGCCCGCGCGCTCAACGGCCTTCTGAAAAGCCACAGCGTTGTACCACCCTGCAGTGCCGGTCCGCTTGCCCTCGGCTGCGCGTTCGAAGAACACGCCCAGTGTTTTTGCGCCGCCGCCAAACGCCGCCGTGATTCGCGACGCTAACCCGT
This sequence comes from uncultured Steroidobacteraceae bacterium, assembly GCA_964597495.1. Taxonomy (GTDB): domain Bacteria; phylum Pseudomonadota; class Gammaproteobacteria; order Steroidobacterales; family Steroidobacteraceae; genus CAZQYC01. Next base: position 1,441 of record CAZQYC010000119.1, read on the forward strand.
AGCCCGTCGATGCGCCGATGACGAGCACGCGCTTCGGCGAATTCGCGATCACACCCTGTTTTTTGACGAACTCGATTTGCTCGTTGACGTTCGCTGCGCATCCGGCGGGATGAGCGGTGGTGCAGATAAAGCCTTTGATTTTAGGTTGGATGATCATAGCGAGTAGAAGGCAAATCCGATGAAGGGAAGGAGAGATGGGATTCGATGAATTATCACACGTTGAGACGGAGTCGGGGAATTCGTCCGTTCGGGCAACGCTATGTAGTGCAGCATGTGCAACCGGCTATTCACGCTCACCGACCGAAAACTTATATTGACAGCGTTTTCCAGTTGAGTCATCGTTTGTCCCAGCGTCAACAAGTGCATGGTTCGGCGTTTTATAACAACGATGAGGCAGGGGTTCATAGATGAACATCGAAAGGGATTCTCGCCGTCCAGACTTCGGCTCGCCATCGACTGCGTAGTTGCGTAAATCCATGACCCCCCCATGTCTAACAACTTGCCGAAATGGACGCGCTTCGCCATTGGCGCGTGTGCGTGGGTGGTTTCGCGGAAGCGGCTGACTATGGCGTCGGCAGAAGGCAATACGCTTTAAATTTACTTAGGAGAGTAATCGTGCAACAGAGAACAAAAAGTGAGGCGTTTTCAATTAGAGGGTTGCGTACATCTGCTCGTTGGATTTGTGCAGTCGCTGCTTGCGCAATGCTCGCGCTTCCGGCGATTTCTTCTGCGGAAGGCCCGGGCTGGACGACTGTCTCCACCGTGATTCGATTGGTTAATACCGCTAACGGCGGCTTTAACGTGAAACTCTCTCCCCTGCTGACTAGCTGCACGTCGCAAAGCGGCTATGGTCCGGACTATGCCTCCATCTATCCCGACCATCCCGGCATTAACCGTATAAAAGCGGACCTTCTTTCCGCAATGCTAACGGGAGCGAAAGTGCAGCTCTACTTCACGGACAGCACTTGCAGAGTATGGGAAACAATCCTTTTGCCGCCGTAGGCAATGGTTTGCGTCGTTCGCCGCAGCACCAAGAAATCCTAAAGCATCCAAGAAAAACTCGAGAATGACATGCACAACATCAGTCGGCCCGTGATTGGAAAACTATTGAATGCAGTGAGCGCGATTCTGCTGTTTTTTGCAGCGAGCGGGATATATTCGATTGCGGATGCTCAGGCGATCTGCACGGAAAAAACGTCGAGCATTACGAATGCAGTGTGTTTTAGCGTCGATCGGGCCACGGCGGAAGTGGGCGACGACATTCAAATACAGGCGTGGTCGGAAACCCGATCGGGTTCAACGTGGAGTCGTACTTACGGCACTGTGGATATCAAGGAAGGGTCAACGGTGCTGTTGTCCGGTCCATCGACGCCGTCCAGCTCATACACCGCTTCTTACAAGATGCAGTCTGTGGGTGCTCGAGTGCTGAACGCTCGGGACAGCTTTGCCGGTAATACTCCCACTGTCACCATTAATGTCGGTCATCGCCAGCCGCGCTTTACCTTCAGTGCTTCGGCAAGCACGAGCCGTGTCGGCGAAACCATCACTCTGACTTCGAGTGTCGATCTATATAAACCATCCGGTACTCTGGCGTTCTATGTGACGCCGCCAGGTGGTCAACAGGTTCAGTTCGGGACAAGAGCGATAGGTCCGTATTCTTATCACGTGATTGAGTCTGATTCGCGAACGTTTCAATTCGTTGCGCCGTTCAATACGTCGGGTGAATACCTCTTTGTAATCGGTTATCTCGGCGACTCGCTTAATCTGCCGGCGCAGTCCATCATCCAACGAGTTTCCGTGGGTCCGTTTGCCACTACGACGGGGCTGAGCGTATCCACGCTGACTTCAGTGGCGGGCAAACCGGTGAATTTAACGGCAACCGTGGCGGGAATAAATCCTCCGCGCGTCATTTCCACGGGATCGGTTGAGTTTTACGATGGAAGCAGATTGCTGGGCACTGCTACGGTCAACGCGTCGGGCGCTGCGTCGATCACTACCACTGCTCTTCGCAGTACAGGCACTCGATCCATCACGGCGCGTTACGTGGGGGATGCGAACAATCAACCTAGTGTCTCCAGTGCAGTCCTAATCGAGATAGCGTTTGATCCGGCGACGATCATTTCGATCATTAATAGCCTGCTCGAATAGGCATTCAAGAGTAACGGTGCGAACATGAAGAATTTCTGAGCAAGTATTCCAATGTTCGCGACGGCGCAAATGTTTTCATGAAAACCAATTCGCTCTCTGTCCTATCGCTCAATGTTTGGAACCGTGAGAAAAATTGGCTGTCGCGGCTGCAGCTCATCAAGCAATGGCTCAAGCGCCTGCAACCGGATCTGATCGGCTTGCAAGAAGCCGTTGATCGCGAACACGTGCAGGAAATAGTCGGCGAGTTCGGCTATCGAAGTGAGTGGATGGGAACGGAGTCCGGGATTGCCATCGCCGCTCGGTGGCCCATCGAGAATCGCGAGGAGCTTTGGTTGCCGGGCGATGACAAAAATTCAAACGGCGGTCCCGCGTTGCGTGGAATGGTGCGAGCTCCTTGTGGGGCAATTCCGTTTACTTGCGCGACGACGGCTTTCTACATGACTGGTCACGGCTATAAACGCGAGCGGCAAATGCCGGCGTTGAATCAGTTTGCGCGGAGTAGATCGAAAGAGGACTTTCCGGCGATCTTGGTGGGGGATTTCAATACAGACCCGGAATCGGCGGAAATTCGTTATCTCAAAGGGCTGCAATCGCTCAACGGCGGGAGCGCGTATTGGTGCGATGCTTGGGAGCAGGCAGGCGAGGGCAGTAAAGGCGCGACGTGGTCAAGGCTTAACGACTATGCTGCGTGGGCCCCGTGGCCAAATCGGCGCATCGATTATATTTTCGTCTCACAACCACGCTTGGATCATGCGGGTACGATTGAGCACTGTGAAGTGGTTTGTAATGAGTCTGTCGACGGAGTGTGGCCATCGGATCATTTTGGCGTATTTGCAAGGCTGCGCGTCGCGTGAACTGACCTCCACGACGCGAAAGCGTCCTTCGATATTTAACTATGAGAATCGGCCCGGTCCGAATTAAATCGTTAAATTGCGGCCGCGTTCGGCAGCGGTATCGGCGTTCGTTGCACTACGCCGCGGGCCTCGGGGCGGGAAATGCCGTCGGTGTCTTCGACGGGTTCGCTATTTTCAAGGGCCCCTAAAATCATGGCGCGATTGCGGCCTTGGTACTTGGCGAGGTAAAGCGCTTTGTCCGCGATGTGCACGAGCGTGCTGTAAGCGATAGCGTCGTTCGTACAAGGCGTGGTGGCGCCGACGCTGACGCTCACGCAGTCGCCGACTACCGATGCCGCGTGGGGGATGGCTTGGCGAGCAATGCATTCGACGATGTTGCGCGCGATCGTTTCAACTTCCATCGGCGTGCGATCGAGCAGCAGCGCGATCAATTCCTCGCCGCCGTAACGAGCGACCAATTCGTCGCGCTGGGGTTTGATCGCATTTCGAACCGCTGTCGCGACGCGTCGCAGGCATTCGTCGCCCGCTTGATGTCCGTAGTGATCGTTGTAGCGTTTGAAGTAGTCGACGTCGATCATCACGACGGCGAGAGGCCGCTGGATGCTCATCGCGTTCCGCCAGGCGCTGCGTGCGCGAAACTCGAAGGTCTGTCGATTCAACAGTCGCGTCAAGCCATCGCGCGCTGCCATTTCTTCCAATGAGAGGCGCTCCAAAAACGCCGTGCGGTTCGCATACTCGAGTGCGTAGGCGCCGGTGCCGCCGATGATGTTGGCGCACAGCAAAGCGAACGTGAGGTAACCGCCCATGCCGGTAGGTATCGGTCCGAAGATGCACATGATGATGAGCGTGGCGAATACGATGACATTGCTCGCCAGCGCGGTACGCATCCGCATGCCGAGCATGAAGTAACAGAAGAACGTGACCAACAACAAGCGCGCGCCTACCAAGGCCATGTGATCGAGCGGGGCATTGCTGGTCATCAATACGGTCCCGATGCCGAACAAGGGAACGCCGATGCGGATCGCCGGGTCGTACCACTTAAGATAGAAGTGGCGATACGTGGCGAGCAAACAAATGGCGAGGATGGGAAACTGCAAGCCGAAACGCACGACATCAGGCGTTGCATTCACCGACTTCACCAGCCAGTGGTCGATCAGCGCGAAGCCGATGGAAGTAATGAAGGCGACGATCACGCTCATGCGCACCATGCGATGCGAACCGAGGCGATGGTCGTCGCGATACTGTTGTTCGAGCGGCTCCGGAAACCGCAAGTCCCGATAACCGCGCTGCAGTACTTGCGCGGTCTGCGATTCATCGTGCGAATGCAACGAGTCGTCGGTCATGGCAGGGGATCCGGAAGGCCTCTGATGTGGTCGGGAATTGTCTTAGTCGTTGCGCAAAATGACAAGGTGTACCGAAGGGCCAGCTTGTCGCCGGCTAGTCTGGCATTTCTCTCGGAAAAATGGCGTAAAAAGTAGCCGCTACCCGCATAAGTAACATGCGACTTTGGAATGTGTCGAGCCTCGGTTCGCTTTACGGCACCCGCTGCCCGAGATAGGGGCGGTTGCGCGCATTCGGGGCGTGGACGTCGATCTCAGCGCGGTCCGTGGGGAGTGCCCGGTTTGGCTTCTGTCGAATCGTTCGTTCCCTCTGTGACGGAGCGCTTTACCTCTTTGGCTCCGTCGCGCACGGCATGACCCGTGGTCACCGCGGCTTTCTTGACGTCCTTGCCGACTTGCTTCGACACCTTTTTGGTTTCCTGACCGACTTTGCGTGCCACCTCGCCGATCGATCGGCCGGCCTCTTTGAAGTCCTCCTTCACTTCCTGCTTCACTGATTTGCCGTCATCGGCATGAGCGGCCTGGAAGACGCAACTGCTTGTTGCCCAGAGTGCAATCGATAGGTTAACTATTCGCGCCATGAGCTCACTCCCCAATGCCCTTTAACAATGTGTCAGCGTCAATCCGCTCGAATGAGAGCGGCTCCATTGCTCGATTATTATCGTGGCCCCGACTTCGACCCGGCGGGCAATCATTATGCTGCGCCAGTTCGGGAATGAACAGAATACCGTCTTTCTTGCAGGTGGCGCCGGCGCTTGCGGTAGATCGGTCGAACGTTCGTCTTGGGTCGGTAAGCGTATTTCGCTTGAAGTCATTGTTCGATGGCTTCCACTTCGATCGAATTGACCATCAGCACTTGCGCGAGCGCATCGGTTTCGAAGGCGAGGCATTCTTGGACGTAGGCATGTAAAACCAACAACGTATCGTTCGGCATTTCGCTAAATTCGACTCCGTAAAATTGCACATCTGGATGCCGAGGGTCGGTGTTGCCGAAACTTGCGACCACGTCGCAATCCACAACGAGATCGAACTGTCGATTCAGCATGCGCGGGCGCGCCTTCAGAACCAGTTCGTCGTTGCGCCGCATTCTGATGCTATGCGGAACGGCAATGCGGGCACCGCTGGTGCTGATGTCGACGATGACGGTATCGGATTCCTTGTCCGTTTTGATGGTTCCTCGAAGATGCGCGAGTCCGCGCGGGACGCCGCGTACCGTACGGCGCTCGACGACCGCCGGTAACTCGACTTGTATCTGCGGCACGGGCTCGAACAGGATGCGAATGATCCGTGCGCGAAAGCGAAACGCGGTCGTCGTCCCGAACCATCGGCACGTCAGTAGCTGGCCGCTGTGGATGGCGACCAAGGCTCCATCGCCTGTGACTGGCGCCGTCAATAGGAGAATGCGCTTGGTTCGAATGACCCCGATGACGCTGACCGTATAGGTGTCGGTTATGTCGGCAGGCGTGATTCTGACGCCGATGCGCGAACGCGCGCCGATGTCGGCGTAGTCGCGCATCAAAGCATCGAGAGCAGGGTGAGGTCGAATGGGCATCGGTTGGTAGAGAGAGTTCGTCGAATCTCTCGGGATATCGGCAGGAGATGACTATCCTTGAATGACTTATTTCCCGCCGCGACGGTAATAACCGCGAGCCGCAGCTAGCGAGATGAAGACGGAGCCGCCGACGACGACGGCCATTGTCCAACTCAGCCCGGCAAGCGTCATCCCAAGCGCGATAAGAACGGAATGGAACCAATTTCCCAGTGAATCGGAACCGCGGTAAATCAGCGTATCGATCGCATTTTTCGCCAGATATTTTTCTTGCGGCGTGGCGACGGTATACAACATGTCGCGTCCGGGTTTTCCCAAACCATACTCGGTTGCGCGACGTATGACGCTGGTTATCGCGAGCGCGCCGAGCGTCGGCGACAAAGCGATCGGGACGAACGTCAGGCAGCCGATGACCGACAGGCCAATGAGCGGAGCTTTAATGCCGAACGTCGACGTGAGCCATCCAATCACGAGGGTTTGGAAGCACAGCGTGACGACATTCGTCCAGAAGTCCACGCCGGCATAGAACACGGTTAACGCTTCGGGCGTGCCGTAGAGTGACTTAGCCAATTTTCCCGTTTCGATATAGGCAAACTGAGAAGCGACCGCGCTGACGCATACAAGAGCAGCGATGCCGAGGAGAAACGGAGACCGCATCACCAGGATGAGACTTTGCAAACTCGATCCGCCCAGTGCTTCTTGCGACACGAGCGTTTTGGGGGGCAGGTCCGGCTGCGCTTGCTGGCGGTTCAATAAAATAAGCAAGCAGGCCGTCGCAAGCGCGAGTAAAAGACAAGCGAGCAGAATCAGCCCGCTATTGCCGATGCGTGTGACCCATTGCTGCGCTAGCTGCGGGCCGACTATTCCGCCCACGCTGCCGCCGGCCGCAATAATGCCGAACAAGCGTCGTCCTTGTTCTTCGGTCCACAGGTCCGCCATCAGGCTCCAGAAGATCGAAATGACGAACATGCTGAAAACCATGATCCAAACGAAGAAGACGCGCGTGGCCATCGCAAGCCAATCCGAATTCGCGAAGGCAAAGGAGAAGGCCAACAGATTGGCGAGGAAAAATGCGTAAATGGCGGGAAGTAGCGTGCGTCGCGGAATGCGTGCCATCAGCGCGCCGAAGAGGGGCGTGATTGCGAGCATGGTTGCAAACACGACCAAGTTCAAATTCTTGAGCTCCTCCGTGCCGAGGAGCGCGACGAGGCCGTCGCGCACCGGCCGGAGAATGTAGTACGCGCTAAGCAACAGGAAGAAATACGAGAATGAGAGGACCAGTGTCGCGACTTCGTTTTTTCGGACCGCGGCGAAAGTTTTCATTAGTGGCGACGTGCGACGGCCCTAGGATCAGACGGGGCGGTCGCGCACGCCGTCGTGGCCGTCGTGGTGAATCATCTGCTTGCGTAGCAAAGCATTGCGCGCTTCCCATTCGTGCTCGGGAGTGAAACTCGCCAACAACTGCGTCTGGCCGCCGATGTAGACCGCGACCGGAACGCCGTCGCGCAGCAAGATGCGATTGCTCGTGAGCGCCGGCACGCGCGATCCCGGTAGCAAGGTGCCGACCAGATTCAAGGGGTCGGCGGCGCTGAGCGAAACGAGCTGTCCGTTCGGCGCGCGTTTACGAATTGCCCGCAGAGCGGTAACCGCGTCCGGCAGCGCATATTGCTCACCGGGAAGCCCGGCGACGAAACGGCCGCCGCGGATATGTCCCTGCGCTTCCAGACGCCGGAACGCTCGAATCAACACGTGCCACGGCGGCAGCCAATCGGCTTCGCGTTCGAGTAGACGGCGGAAGACGACGCCGTAACGACGCAGCAAGAGCCAAGCGATTTGCTCGACGGCCATTGCATCGATCGGGGCATCGACTGTTCGATCGATGGGCTCGCTCGATTCGTTCGACGCGCGGCGAACGAGACTCCAGCGTCCCGCATCTTCCAACCCAAAGAGTGCGATGCGTCGGCCGCGCGCTGCCAGGCGGCGTTTCTTGTCTTGAGGAATGAGCAGCGCGCGTAAACCGCTAAAGCTGTCGGACGAAACGCGTCCGGCTGCGACCAACTCCGCCAGCGCATCTTCGGCTTGTGCATTGAGCAGCTTTGCGCCGCTTGCCATTTCGTCGAAGAACGAAGCGCCGT
>CAZQYC010000120.1:0-4039 GCA_964597495.1 uncultured Steroidobacteraceae bacterium
TTCGATCTGCACCTCGTCAAGCCCGTCGATTTCGAAGCGGTCGAAAAAATCTTTGTTCAATGTGCCCGGCAGCGCGCCGCATGCGAAGGGCGGCTTCATGCTCGATTGTCGAACGACGAGGGATTCGCGGCGTGAAAGGTCAAACGCACCACACGATGGCTTGAATAGCTCCCTGCCTCGCGCGGAGCTTCTTTGGGGGACGATTCGATCGTCCCCCCTTCTTTTTTAACAAGCCTCGCCAGCGCGGACCGTATCCAATCGCTATCAAATTCCGCACCGGCATCGAATAGCCACGCGCGGTCTTCGGCTAAGGAAGCGTCGTTCGACATGAGCGATAGTTCGATGTCGATATGCGCATCCTTGCGCGTCGCGCTTACGGCCAATTGACCGCCGCCGCGCATCGAGTCGATGGCATGCACGAGAACCGCCAACAACGCCAAGCGAAATTTGCCGGGCCGCGCATCAACCGTAAGCCCTTCCTCCGTCGATAGATTGACAGCGACCTCGTGCGCGGCGGCATCGTTGCCGAGAAACCCAACAAGCCGCCGTAGAACCGTGCCGATATCGATGATCGTCGGTTCTTCGGCCTGCAAGGAGAGCTGTTTAACGGCCTGGTTTATTCCTTGCTCGTGGCTTTGCAGCGACTTGCGTGCAATTTCCTTCACTTTATCCACCGGTATCGCGGCCGACATGCCACCGTCGGCCAAGCGCAGCAGCACATCCAAGCTTGCATAGATGCCTTGCAAGCCGTTTCGCAATTCATGGACATAGGCACGTTGACAGCGCTGCGCAACGAATGCGTGCAACGCAGCTTCGGTAACGATGTTTAGCAATTCGGAGTTGTGCATGTGGCGTCGGAGTATTCACTCAGCCATCAATAGCACCTTCCTGGTGCTCTGATGGCAAAACAAGGCGAACGCAGGTTCTACCTTGTCTTTCGCGGCTTACGCCGCGCGGGTTCTGTCCTGAACTCGCTACTAACCTGACGCTAATCGTGGCCAAGTCAATAGGATGCCTCAAGCGCCGCCGAACGTCGAGCACTACGCCAGCGCGGTCTTGAACAAGGCAAGCATTCGACTCCATGCCTTCTCAGCGAACTCTTGGCTATAAACCGCCGAATCCGGCGGACACCAGCCGTGCTGAGCCGCATACACTTCGATTTCCGCCGGCAATTTCGCCGCAGCGAATGCTTCACGAAGCTTGTCCTTCACCTCCGGCTGGCGTTGATCGTCGTTTTCGGCAATCGCAATCAGATAACTCGCCTTCAACGTCGGTACAAGCAGATGCGGACTTTCCGGTTTATCGGTCACTAAGCCGCCGCCGTGAAATGACGCGCCCGCTCCCACGCGGTCCGGCGCCGCCGCCGCTGTTCGCACCGTGATCGGACCCCCCATGCAATATCCCGTCGTTCCCATTTTCTTTTTCTTGTCGACCGGCTTTTGGCCGTCGAGCCAAGCCACGAACGCCTTCGCATCCGTGAAATGCGTGGTAGCGTTCAATCCACCTGCGAGCGCCATCAAGGCCTGACGAGTGGCAGGATCCTGAAAGTTTGCATGCGGTTCCGACGTCGGCGCCTTCTTGGTTCGATAGAACGGATTGACGACGAGAACCGCATAGCCGGATTCGGCAAGTCGTTTTCCCATTTGTCTGAAAGCTGGCCGCAGGCCGAAAATATCCGGCCACACCAACACCGCCGGGTGTTTCCCGCTCGACGGGTGCACGAAGTAGGCATCGCACGTACCGTCGGGCGTCTTTATCTCGACGTCGGCTTCCTTCACGGCCGCCGCATCCGCCACGGGCGGCAACATCGACAAGAAACCCGCACCGACGGTGAGGACGCCGAATTGTCGGCGCGAGAGGGCGCCGGAACTCTGCGAATACCGAATCATGTCATCGAACGCATCGTTGTCGCACATGGTTTATCCCCTCGTTTAACCGCGAACGGGAACCTTACTACAATGAGTGTTAAGAAACTCTTGCGCGCAGAGAGGTTACCGGCTACCCAAATTAGAAATGAACAACCGTATTAGCGCCGCAATTTTTTTTCTGACCGGTAGTCGGTTACCGGCAGTCGGTAGCCCATCGTCATCGAGACTTCCGTCCAATTGCCACATACCCCGCCTGTGACGATGCTCTCACTCGTCCGTGGCGCGCTGACCCCGCGAATCGGCACTTAACGTATGTCCATCACACGTTTCGAGACGCCTGGCCTCTGAGTGGTTGTTTTTGTGACGCAAACACCGCTTTGCAGCCGGGAAATTGCCGATAAAGGGGCTACGCGACCCGGGTGAAAGAGTGACCGGGCGGTGAAGCCGCGAAGAACGGGCCAGCGCAAGCGACCTTAGTTATGCGGTCAGTACAACCACTGCAATCGGAACGCCAAGACGGTGCTCGATTGCCGAGTTACTGTCGAGCGGACGATATGAGAGAAAGTTGCAAGCAGATTTGGTTAGCGCTGGCGGCCGGATTCCTCCTGGCGACGAACAGTCACGCAACCGACGACCTGAATGCAGTCGAACGCAAGTGGCTCGACGCCGCCACTCCCGTCTTGGACTTTGCCCGCGATCAGGGCTTGCCCATCGACGTGGTTGTCGTGCACGACCGCAATGCAGGCGATGTCCCGCTTTCAATGGGCGTTCGTCAGCGTCGCTGCAAACTTGTACTGGCGGTGCGCGGCGATACCGAAGCGGAAGCGACCTTGGAAGGCATTCCGCTCGATCGTCATGCTCTTCTCATCGAAGCGATGACGGCCCATGAGATTGCACATTGCTGGCGCTACGTACAAGGCGTTTGGCACACGCTGCCGGCGGGATTTACCGATGCGGTCGATATGCTCGGCGCGATCGATAGCGCTGAATTGCGCGCCAGAAAAAACGAAATGCGCGCGACGCGACGCGAGGAAGGCTTTGCCGATCTGGTCGCGCTGGCATGGATACGGCGCGAACATCCGGAGAGCTATGCCGACGTGCATACATGGCTCGAACGCGTCCGCCACGACCAACCGCTGAGCGGCAGCTTTCACGACACCCGCGTGTGGCTAGCGCTGGCTAAGGAACATGACGCTTTCACCCAAGTCGGTTCGCCCTTCGAAGCGGTTCACGACCTGTGGACGAAAGGTCTTAACCGTACAGAAGGATTGACCGACTAATCGGTTACTCTCCGGTCGCTGCTCGACGCCGGCGCATTTACGCGACGAATTGTATCGTCAGCGGCGATCGATGATTTCTCTCCGCTAACTCCAATCATCTCCACTCCCTTTCACTTAGGGGAACCGACATGACGGCGTCGCGTTTACTTGCCATTGGTTCGGAAAAGGAGGGAAGACCATGGCTCAACGTCGTATTGCAGTGGTGGTGGGCAGCCTGCGCCGAGACTCCATCAATCGCAGACTCGCCGACGCGGCAATCAAGTTGGCTCCCAATCACATCGCCTTTCAATCGGTCCGAATCGACGACCTGCCGCTTTACAACCAAGACGAGGACGATCATCCGGCGCCAACGGTGAAACGCCTCAAGGAACAAATTTATGCGGCGACCGCATTGCTATTCATCACGCCCGAATACAATCGCTCGATGCCGGGCGTTCTGAAAAACGCGCTCGATCATGCATCACGCCCCTATGGAAAGAACGAATGGGCAGGCAAGCCGGCAGGAATATTGAGCGCGTCGATCGGAGCGGTCGGCGGTGCCATGGCGCAACAACACCTGCGCAACGTGCTTGCCTACCTGGACGTTCCGATGTTCGGACAACCCGAAGCATTCATTCACGTGCGGGATGATTTCTTCGCCGCCGACGGCGCGATCGCCAACGACGGCACGCGGAATTTTTTGCAAAACTGGATGGATAAGTACCTCGCCTGGATTGAGACGTTTGGGTCGAGGAACTAAGGAAGACTTGGTGATATTCCCATACTGTCGTCCCGACGAAAGCGAAATTCATTCCTCGGCTTCCCCACTCCGTCATTCCGATGAAAATCGGAATCCATCGCCCTGGATTTCCAGATGGACCCCGTTGTACAACGGGGTGACGGCCCGACATT
>CAZQYC010000120.1:4139-9294 GCA_964597495.1 uncultured Steroidobacteraceae bacterium
GGTGACGGCCCGACATTAATGTCTGCAAATCGAAACGTGCTCCGATTCCTACAGCGGCGTTCTGCAAACCTCACAATTCGTTTCGGCATTCGACGGTTTGGACAATCGATTTGAGCGCGTAGAGTAACCCCACGTTCAGCAGATGGAGATCGACATGAGCAATTACGTACAACAAATGTGGGATAGCCAGGCTAACGGATATGGCGGATATGGCGGATATGGCGGACGTCGCGAACATGGCAAAGGCGCTCGCATCGCCGGCTGGTTGATTGGCGTGTTGGCCGTTCTATCGATCGCCGCCTATGCCACGCAGTCGTACTGGTACCCGTACGTCAATTCGTACCTGTAAGTAATTCGTACCTCATCTTCAACAAGCAATCAGAAATAATCATCGAGCACCGCGTACCGGGCCAAACGATCGACAACGGGTTCAGTCGGAACGATGTCAATCGTTAAGCCCGGTACGCGAGGCAAGAGAGACGCCGTGCTACGCTACATGAATGAGGTTTCTACGTTTCAGCGCAGTCGTTAAGATTCGCGGCATTAATCCCTATGTGTTCGTGAGTCGCGTGCGCGCGAGATCGATTCAAGCGGATTGGCGCCGACCGATGCCAGTCCGTGTGCGCATCGACGAAAAACCTCGAGTGCCCTGGCGCATCAATCTAATGCCGGCGGGTGACGGAAGTTACTACCTTTATCTTCATAACGACATTCGCAAGGCGGCAAAGGTGAGCGTTGGCGATCGCGTCCATGTCGCGATCGCCTTCGATGCAAACTACAAGGGCGGACCCATAGAGCCGCTGCCGCCGTCCTTTAAAGCGGCATTGCAGAAAAATTCCAAGGCACGTACGCATTGGCAATCGCTGCCGCCAAGCAGGCAGAAAGAAGTGGTTCGCTACTTGGCCAGATTAAAAAGCGGAGAGGCGCTAACGCGAAACGTGAAGCAAGCGATAACCGCACTCTCCGGCGCTTCCGTGCGCTTCATGGCGCGTAACTGGCAAGACGGACGTTAGTAGCGGCGCGCCGGCGACACCTCGACGGACAAACCGAACGTGCGCTGATCGTCGGCCTCCATGACGCCTACATCGACGACTTGTCGTTTTATTTCCTGTCCGTGCTCGTCTCGAATCGAAACGACGACCGAGTATTCGCTATGTTGCATGCCTGCGGGCGGCCGAATGATGCCTTCGACGTGAAACGCTGCCTGCTTTTGCACGGCGCCCTGCTCCGCCTTCTGCCCGAAGCGGAGATGATGACGACACGCCGGGCAAATATTCGCGCTATCCAGAATCACCGACTTGCAGTGCGGACAAACGCGGGTCTTGCCGGGCGGCGATAAAGTCCGTGCAGTACTCATCCGAAAACGCTCTCGAAAAAGATTATCGAGGCAACGCTTTATCGTCGGTTCCGAGGGCTAACTTTTCGTTCCAGCCGAACTCGACGCGACCCCGCATCCTGGAACCGGCCGCAACGGTCAGCGATCCGGCTTTAAGATCGCCGTTCAACACGCCGCTTTGCAGAAGCTCGACACGCGTAGCGGCTTCGATGTTACCCGACAATTCGCCGCCGACAATGACCGCCTCGGCGCGCACTTCGCCCGTGAGCTGCGCGCCGGACTCGATGGTTAAGTTTCCTTGAACATGCACGTCGCCCTTGAATTTTCCGGCGATCCGCACATGACCTGAGCCCTCGATCTTTCCTTCGATCACCAAATCGCTGGCGATAATCGACTCCTTCACGCTCGTGGAGGCCGTCTTCTTGGGCATCTCGGCCGGTGCAGCCGACTGTACTCGTTCGAGATTCGCTTTTTCGACACTGAGTTTATCGCTGCCGGATTTATCGCCAATGGATCTATCGAAGACACTGCTGAAGGTGGCATCCGGTTCTCTGCTCGAACTGTCGCGGACGGGAGAAGTGGATTCTTTCGCGGGAACTTCTTTCCAGAGTGCCATGACGTGCTCCTCGGTTGCCCAGAATGGAGCTTAGTTAAGTATAGAAAGAAGGAAGGCAAGTCAATTCCGAAAACGTCTGCATATGGAGACGTTCGGCGTTCAGGCAACCAATGACATAGTTATAATTGCCGGACGCATTCCACTATCGCTAGCCCGGCAACAATGAATATGCGTCTTTCAATTTTTCGCGGACTGATTTTTCTGTTGGTGGGCGCCGGCATTTCGTTGCCGACTCATGCGGATGTTATCGACATCGTCAACGCGCAGCGGTTAAAACGTTGCGATGACCTGCCGGGAATAGACACGCCGTTGCGTGCAGATGCGACGCTGACAATGGCCGCGAACCTGATTGCAGATGGACAAGATAGTGGCCAGGCCTTGGTCTCAAGCGGCTACCGGGGAACGCATTTCTACGTCATTCGCTTGCTAGGAATGCGCACGGAACGACAGCGAGCCTACGCGCTTGCCCGCCACCATTGCGATTCGGTCAACAATCCAATTTTTATGGATATCGGCGTCTATCGCCGCCGCAACGACGCATGGCTCGTATTGGCCACTCCCTATTCGCTGCCGTCCGTCGAACAATCTGCTGCATTTGCCGAACAGGTGTTGGTGCTCGTCAATCAAGCCCGCGCCGAAGGACGGCAGTGCGGCAATCAGTTTTTCCCTGCCGCCCCTCCTTTGCTGTACTCGGACGTACTGCAGCAAGCGGCGCTCGCGCATGCGCAAGACATGGCTGATCATGAATTTTTGGGGCACGCAGGCAGCGTCGGCGATCTACCGAGTCAGCGCCTCACGCAAACCGGCTATCGCTGGAGCTCCATGGCGGAGAATATTGCAGGCGGACAAAACAAAGCCGAGCAAGCCGTGGCCAGCTGGCTGGCCAGCTCGGGCCATTGCGCCAATGTCATGAACGCTCAATTCGTTCATATGGGCGTGGCATTCGCCACGAACCCTAGCAGCAAATTCGGCATCTACTGGACGCAAGTATTGGCGGCGCCCAGTGCGCCGCTGCCGGTAGAAAAGAAAAATATAAAACGCGTGCTCTAGAAAATAAGGAGCCCGCCGTCGAGGCGAATGCTGTCGCCGGTGTGATACGCGCTGGCATTGCTCATCAAATACACCGCGATGCCTTCGAAGTCCGCACGGGACCCCCACCGACGCAAAGGAATGCGCGGCATGATCGCGCTATGAAATTTTTCATCGGCAATGGCTCCTTCTATCATGGCCGTCTCGGTAAACCCCGGAAGCACCGAGTTCGCGGTGACCCCGTAACGCGCGAATTCAACCGCCAATCCCTGCATGATCGAGATTACCGCTCCCTTGCTGCCGGCATAGGCTTCGTTACGCGCCAGACCCATCAAAGCACCCATCGAAGCGGTTGCGATAAGCCGCCCGCCCTTGTCGCCGCGCTCGGCGCGTTCCTTCATATGGCGTGCCGCGCACCGAAGGGTAAAAAACAATCCGTCGACGTTCACATTCATCACGCGACGCCACTGTTCGGTCGGCAAGCTTTCAAACCGGCCGCCGCCCGAGACACCGGCATTCGCAAAGCATGCATCCACGCGCCCAAACACCGAAAGCGTTTCGGCAAAGGATTTCTCCACCGCAGCTTCATCGCTCACATTGCATTGGATAGCGTGAACTTTCGTGCCGAAAGCCTTTAACGACTGCAAGGCCGATGCATTCTTTTCGGCATTCGTGCCCCAGATGCACACATTAGCGCCGTGCTTCGCGACGCCCTCGGCGTAGCCCAAGCCGATGCCACCGTTACCACCGGTGACTAATGCCGTCTTGCCGCTCAAATCGAAAAGATTGCTGTTCATACGCTGCTCATCCCCCAATTAAGGGTGCGCACGTTACAGCCTCAGAGCGAACCATCGCAAGTATTTTGCACGGCGGAAGCCATCGTAAGCGAGCGTCGGAAAGCGCTAGGCACTAGTTCCTAGAAGAAGTTCTTTCTCTGGCTCGAGCCTAGTGCCTAAAAGTTGATGCGGGAGCGACTCGATTGAAAGTCGTAAAAGCATAGCCCGAAAAGCCTCCATCGAAGACCGCAGGTGAAGCCTTGAATTACTTCTTGGTGATTTCCTCGAGCGTCTCGCCGGTTTTTTTGCTCGGACTCTCTTTCGCCAAATCTCCTAGAGAGACGATACCTACCAAGCGCTTCTCTCGGCTCACCACCGGCAATCGGCGAATGCGTTCGTTGGCCATGTTCCGCAGCACTTCTTCCAGGGGTTGATCTTCGTAGCAGTACTTAATGTTCGGTGACATGACATCACGCGCTGTCAGCAGATGCGTCTCGAGCATGCCGGTCAGTCCGCGAATCACGATATCGCGGTCGGTGATCATCCCGACTAATTTATCGTCTTCCGACACGGGAATCGAACCAAGGTCGCCGTCGCGCATGGCAATGGCGATCTCTTGAAGGCTGCTATCGGGCGAGACACGGACCACTCGATCGCTCATCACGTCTTTGACTTGCATAAAACCTCTCCGTTCGACCTGGACATTGCGACCTGGGCATTCGGATCGAAACCCGATGCCATCATTGCCGCAAGTAGCGAAGGAACAGTGTCCGTTCGAACGAACGGTATGCAAAGCAGGGAAACTCAGCGTCGAGGCGTAGGAATAAACTCACAGTCCGACCATACGCTTACCGGCGAACAATTCGCTGCCGCGAATCTTCTGCACGCTGCCATCCTTCAGCTCCGCCAACGCAATGTCGGGAACCTGCGAACCTTCACGGGAAGGCATGCGGCATAGAGCCTCGCATTCGACAGAGGCTTTATGTAGGTGCGTTGGAGTTTTTTACCAACGCGAGCGCTGACTAACTGGCATGAGTATGGAACAGAGATGCGAGCGGGCTACAAATTTTTTCCCTGAGTCTTTCCGGCCAGTTTGCCACTCTGGCCAGTTCGCCAGTCAGCTCTCGCTAGAAAATTACGAAGCTGATAGCCCGTCCAAGTGCGCGCGAATGTGCGCCGCTTCCGCCGCGGTATGCGCGAGTGCAATTGCGCGATCGAACGCGATTCGCGCTTCGTTCGTCTGCCCGAGTTGCCGATGCAGCGCGCCCTTGACTCCATGAAAATGAAAATAGCCGGCCAGCGGTTCCGACAACGGCTCGATCATCGCCAGCGCCGCTTGCGGTCCCTTTGCTTTCGACACGGCGACGGCTCGATTGAGCGTCACCACCGGCGAGGGCT
>CAZQYC010000121.1:0-9123 GCA_964597495.1 uncultured Steroidobacteraceae bacterium
ATCTCCTTTTTGAAAGAATGTATGTATAAAGCGGTTTAAAGATAATTATGTATGCGGTGCCATCGAGTGAGTATTTCCGTATCACTTACCGAATAGCATGTGTAAAACCCTACACTTCCAGTACATACATATCGGTGACAACATAACCGACGTACAGTTGATGCCATGTTCTCAGTTCCTCGCGCTCCTCGTGGCACATAGAGATCGCCCGCGGTTGTTATGGCTTCTGCGTGGAACTTTCCTATCCTGGAATTACTTGACCCAGTCGGTTGGGCGCCTATTTGGTTGAGAGTGCAAACGTGCATACTGGATCGCCAAGTTGAGGGGCGTCTTGTCCGAAGTGACTTCGTCATCGACAGATTCAACCTCCGCGATGCGCGCCAAGGTTTGCGCAACGCGAGCCGGTGTACCCAAATCACTCCAGCCGCACGCCGGCGCCGGCAATACACGCAATGCCGATTCGTAGCCCTGCGCGATGTGGCGCGAGAAGTCGATGTCGGGAAGCGATTTATATAGATGTGAAGCGGCGATGGGTTCGCGCGGGCGCAGCGCGTCGTGTGCAACTACGGTGCGCATATCATCGACGATATTCGGGTAACGGGTTATGAACATGTTGAGCAATGCGCTGGCACGCGCCGCGATGATGAACACGTTCCAGAGCGCGCCTTGCCCGATGAGTTCTCGTGCAAGCGGAGCCGCAGGTTTCTCCACGAATCGCTCGACCTGTCGAAGTTCTCCGTTTATGGAACCTGGCACCACGTAGCCAAGGTCCGGATCGATTTCCTCCGGTTCGACGCCGAGCAGTATCACTTCGCGTTTGCAGTGGCGAAGTTGCGCCACGGCTTTCACGAGCGCGCGGCTCAAGAGCGCTTCGTCGCGCACATGGTGATCCGAAGGTAGTAAGACGATACGTGCCTCCGGATCCCGCTCCAGGATGTGCAGGAGCGGCAGCAATATTCCATTGGCTGTACCGCGATTCGCCGGCTGCACGATTACGTTGTCATTGCGCAATAGTCGCAGTGGTCCTTCCCACCAGCGCCGGTGTTGCTGCGCCACGATGGCGCAGATACGCTCCGGATCGGCAATCGCAGTTGCGCGAAATAGAGTTTCCTCCAACAGTGAGTGGCCGCCGCGCAGCGAGCAGAATTGTTTCGGGATTGCCGCACCGTCCATTGTGGTCGTCAACGTTCGCAACCGCGTTCCTTCTCCCGCGGCAAGCACTAACGCCCAGGTCTGGCCGATATCGTTATTCATCGTTATCCCCCTGCGGTTTTTAATCCAGCGCAAAAAGGATAGTCGTCTCCATCGACCATCGATATTCGCGACGTCCCGTAACGGTTACGCGGTACCCGAACCGCTCGACGATTTAGGAAAGAGTCCGAGTTTGGGTCAGCGCCCGCGACGGCCAAGCGCCTTTGCTTTGGCGAGCCATGTTTGTCGCGAACGCGACGACATGGTTTCCGCACGACCTACTAGAGTTGTGCGTACCGAGCGGACCCCGGTGGTGGCCAGCATCGCAGGCAGAATAGCTCGGGAACCGCACGTGCCAAATCGAAGCCAATACGCCAATGTCGACATCCCCATTGTGACGATGATGTGTGCCGATCGACCGCGCAGATATTTGATGGGCCAGTAGCCGAGTTCGGTGGTCGAAAATGCAAAACCCGGACGGATGATTTGTTCGAGTAACGCCTTGAGTAAGGCCGGGGTCGAGCCGAGCCAGAGTGGATACAGGATGACGATATGCGTTGCCCATTCGAATGCGTCGAGGCATCGATAGATGTCCTCGCTAGGCTTACCGCGTTCGTAGTCCTCTTTCTTGCGCAGTACCGGAAAGTCGAGATCTGCCACGCGAATACGCATGACCTTGTGATTCGCTTCCAGTGCGCCGCTCTCGTAGGCGACTGCCAATGCGTGGACGAAACGGTCGGGCGCCGGATCGGGATGTCCGTCGAGGATGAGCAGATTTTTTTCCTTTCCGCTCATGAATGTTCCGGAATCATCGCGGCAATAGGGTGAGTTGTCGTGCTGGCAGTTGGTCGTTCCACGACCGTCAACGCATGCTTGCGTGCGAGAAGGGCTACCAACATCGCCCGATCGACCGTTTCATGTTCCAGCAGAAGTTTCGCAAGCGCTTCGAGTTCCGCATGTCGCTCGTGCAGCGTCACCGTCACGCGCACCTCCGCTTCCTGCAACAGACGGTGTACCTCGGCATCGATTTGCCGCGCGGTGCGTTCGCTGTAGAGGTGTTGCGTCTCCATCCCAAACCCATCGAGATAGGTTGATCCCGAAGGCACATCGAGCACCGCGCCACCCAACGTTTCGCTCATCCCATATTGCGCAACCATGTGGCGAGCTAAATCCGTAGCACGTTGCAAGTCGTTCTGCGCGCCCGTCGACGGTTCACCGAAGATGAGCTGCTCGGTGACTCGGCCACCTAACAATACGTCGAGCCGGTCTAAGAGCTCGCTACGCTTTAGGAGATAGCGATCCTCGGTCGGCAATTGCTGGGTGAATCCTAGTGCGCCGATACCTCGGGGGATGATCGACACCTTGGCGACTTTGTCCGTGGTCGTGCGCAATTCGGCAATGATGGCGTGGCCGGCCTCGTGATAGGCGACGGTGCGTTTTTCGTTGGCGTTCATGACACGATTCTTCTTCTCCGACCCTGCGATCGCGCGATCGATGGCGGCGTCGAAGTCGCTGGTATCGACCGTCTGCTTGTTGTGACGAGCGGCATGCAGCGCGGCTTCATTCACGATGTTGGCCAGATCGGCGCCGGCGAAACCGGGCGTACGCGCCGCCACCGACTTAAGATCGACCTTCGGATCCAAGATCAGCCGATTCGCGTGCAGCTTCAGAATACGTTCTCGTCCCAGGATGTCCGGCCGATCGATGGCGACATGGCGATCGAAGCGCCCCGGTCGAAGAAGGGCTGTGTCCAAGATCTCTGGCCGATTGGTGGCGGCCATGATGATGACGCCCTTGTTCGTGTCGAAGCCGTCCATTTCGACCAGCAGTTGATTCAACGTCTGTTCGCGTTCTTCGTGACTATTAATCCCGACGCCTCTGGCTTTGCCGAGTGCATCGAGTTCGTCGATGAAGATAATGCTGGGAGCGAGTCGTTCGGCTTGCTGGAACAAGTCGCGCACCCGTGCGGCGCCGACTCCCACGAACATCTCGACGAATTCCGATCCGCTGATCGACAAGAAAGGGACATTGGCTTCGCCAGCCACTGCTTTCGCTAGGAGCGTTTTGCCGGTGCCTGGTGCGCCGACGATCAGAATGCCCTTGGGAATGCGGCCGCCCAATCGCCTGTAGCGCTCCGGATGTCTCAGGAACTCGACGACCTCCATCAATTCGCCTTTGGCCTCATCGATGCCTTCGACATCGGCAAAGGTGACGCCGATATTTTTCTGGACAAATAGCCTGGCTTTGCTTTTACCGATGCCGATAAGATCACCGCCGACGCCCTGCGCGCCGCTACGACGCATGACGAACATCCAGAAGCCGACGAAGAGCGCCGTTGGGACTATCCACGAGAGCAATGTCATCATCCAGCCCTGACCTGTCGTGCCGGCGTAGTGCGCACCTCCACGCTCAAGATCCTCGATTAAATGCGAGTCCTCCACGCGAACGGTCGTGAAGCGCACGGCCACGGTGCTATCGGCGCGCGGCAATGTCTTGCGGAGCTTCTCCGCTAATGGTGATTCTGGGCTGAGCAGCGAGCCGCTACCGGTGATATAGCCCGGAGCCACGACCACCTCTTTAATTTGCTTTGCAAGCAGCGCCGTCTTGAAATCGCTATAGTCGAGTTCGACCGCGCTGGTTCGATTCCACCCATAAATCAGAAGGAATACCACCGCCAAAGCAGTCAGCAAATACGTAACCGTATTGGTGAAACCAATGCTCGGCAATTTGGGTTGCGGAGTTGTCACGAGCTTAGTCCGCTGACCACCACGCGACGAATTCGTCGCGGCCGATGAATCCATCGTAGTCTGAGTCAATTTCGTGAAAACCGATGAACATGTCGGTCTCCGACATGCCCGCTTCCAATCCGGTGAGCATTTCCTTAAATTCGGCGTAGTCCACCTTGCCATCGCGATTGCGGTCGATTAACTCGAACTCGGAATGAAGCTCGGCAACGCTGGCGGAAAATCGCGATGGCGGTTTCGTCATTTTCATGTCTACGTGGAGTTGCTTTGAATCTCAAAACGATCAGTGTGTTATGAGTGGACAGTCTGCTGCATTTAGCCGCACAAAGAATCCCCGGAGCTTCCGAAGTCCGATGCGGGGTATCTCGCATACATACGCCACGGTGGCTGCATACAGCCAGTCGATGATCTCGCCTCTATGCGTCGAAGCCGGAGCAAAGCATGGCATGTTGCAGTGCGCGTTCTAGGTATCTCTGCGCGATTTTGGTCCACGGTTGTCGTGACTGAAAGTGTAGATCGCGCAAATGCCACGCCACGATCTTGGCGCGAGTGGCGGCGCGATGGCTGCGATAAAAATCGAAGAGCTGAGTTGAAAAAGTATCCGTTGAGAACATGCGGTAGCTCTGCAGAAACGCGGCGCCGATTTCCTCGTGGCCCGCATGAGCGCATTCCACGGCGAGAAACGCCAATTCCTCCGCGGGATCGAGCGTGCGTAGCTCCTTCGAAAACTCCAACGCATCGATAACGCAAGGTGGGGTGCCAAGATAAATATGTTCCGGGCGCAAGTCGCCATGCGCTTCGATGATGAGTCTTCGAGCGGCGCGCGCACCCAGTTCGCTATTCACAACGGACAGTGCGCTTAATTGTGCCGCGTGCAATCTTTCGATAGTCGTCGCCTGTAGATGCAAATCGGGCGCTAGCAACTCGGCACGATTGTCGTCGATGTGTTGCCGAATAAGTTTCCGATATTCCTGCTCGCTAAATTCAATCGGCGCCTGGCGAGCATGAAATTCCGCCACCAGGCGGGCGATCGAGTCAATGGAACTTTGGGTAACTGTTCCGTTCTCCATTGCCCGATCTAGCATCCACTCACTGGGCAAGCGATTCATTTTGACAAGCCAATCGATGACAGCGCCGGCGCTATTCAGCTTGATCGCCCCAGCCGTATCGCAGCGCAACGGCACCACACCCAAATACACCGAGGGTGCTAATCGAAGGTTGAGCCGCACTTCCTCGCGACATACCTGGTGGCGTAATTCGAGCGTCGTCAAGTCCAGCCGGTCTGCTCGAATGGGCTTCTTCAGTTTGTAAGCAAACCGATCGGTCAGAAACACCCACGCAAAATGAGTCTCTACCGCCTCCACCTCGCGTGTCGTATCGCTATAAACGTCGGGCGAACTGAGCGCTTGAACTTTCCGTTCTAAGCTAATGTGCGGGGCAGCGGCTAACGGCTGTGGGAAGTTCGTACTTGTTTTGCTGGAGGTAGACATGGAGAGTGTGGTCAGTTACCGAGGAGCCATGCAATCCAGCCGGAAACTCGGCGCTTGTACCGTGATTGTGGCGCTGCCGGTTCTCTCACGCGATGCGCATGCGAATTTATCCGAGGAGGACGACCGAATTATATGCATCAACATTCCGGTACCGTTCCGTGCCGTCGGCGATTGGTATCTCAACTTCCATCAGACGACGGATGCCGAAGTGTGCGAGTTACTTTCACGCAGGCTCGCCGATGGATAAAACGGATTATTCACGCGTCGCTTGACGGTTATCGTGTGCAGCAGCGGCCGAAGTCGCTTGTCTAGCGTCGATGCGGACAGTCCAGCCAGATTGCGAGCCAACTCGCCTTGGATCGTGACGTGCTTTCGCAGTTCGTTTTTTAACGCCGCCAAGAGACGCGGCGAAGCCACGACAATCAGCCCCTCGCTTTTACGTTCGCTCAGCAACGCGCGCAAGGGTTTCTTCAACGAGTGTACCCAAGCGGCAAGCACGTGATGGCGTGCGCTCGTTTCCGGTTCGAAGCTCTGATGAATGCCTGCAACGCGGTTGATCATGCGTCCGGGCCGCGAGGAAACAATGTCTCGCTCGTGAACGCGCGCGGCAGGATTGATAAACGTGTAAATCTCGGTGATCGACCGATTCGAATCGGGTGCTTGGAATAGACGGGCGGCTGCATTGTCAGCAATGAGTAAGTGAAGCATGAAGCTCTCCCGGGAAAATTAGCCCTGTCGCAATCTCGAGAGGTCCGAGGGCCATCGGTTATTCGATCGGCATATACCACAGCCTCATCTTGATATGGCAGGAGAACCCACGCCATCGTGGATTCCACGGCCGAGCTGCAGCTAGTTCGTAAGCACGGCGGAACGGCGTTGCGGTCTGGCGGGAATACGAGCTGCGAGTAGACGCTAGGTATGACTTATTGACGACTACGCGGTTCCTCGGATGGCAGGGTCGCGATGAGCATCCTAAAAAGACCCGCCGAACACCGTAATTCTTTTTGATTTGGGAGATGGTCATGAAAACAGATATTCAACTACTTTCCGATGTGCAGGCGGAATTGGAATGGGATCCGAGCATAGACAACCGAGACATTGTCGTCGCGGTGAAAAACGGCGCCGTGACGCTTGCAGGACATGTGCGGTCGTATGCGGATAAATGGGCGGCGGAAAAGGCCGTCAAGACCCTAGCCGACGTGCGGGCGATCGCCAACGAGATCGACGTCAAGGTTGGTTCCGCGCAACGTCCCGACAAGGAACTCGCCGAGGCGGCGGTGAGTGCGTTGAAATCGAACGTGACGGTGCCGGCGGAGCGCCTCAAAGCTATCGTCGTCGACGGGTGGATCACGTTGGAAGGCGAGCTCGAATACTGGTATCAGAAGGACGCTGCGGAGCGTGCGGTGCACAATCTTTGGGGTGTAAAAGGTATCAGCAACCGAATCACTCTCAAACCACGCGCAAAAGCCGCCGACGTCAAGTTGAAGATCGAGCAAGCATTCCAGCGTCATGCCGCGTTGGATGCGAAGAAGATCAACGTGGCCGTACTCGATGGAACGATTACGTTGCAGGGTGAAGTGAGTTCGTGGCCGGAACGCGAAGAGGCTGAAACGGCGGCATGGGCAGCACCGGGTGTTACTCGTGTTCAGAACCAGCTATCTGTGCATAGCTGACGGGAATCGCCGACCGGCGGTTCTAGACCTTAGCAACACCCAGGCAATCCGCGATGACGGCAACAGATCCTACGAACGACATGCCTTTTCGACCGGAGGATCTGTTGCGGCCCGATGCGTATCCCCATGCGGTGGATCGCTTGGAAATGCGGGAGACCCATATTTCGTGGGTGATTTTGACCGGTGCGTGGGCTTACAAACTCAAGAAGTCGGTGAAGTTCGATTTCATCGATACCTCGACGCTGGATCGGCGTCGATTTCTTTGCGACGAAGAGTTGCGCCTAAACCGCAGACTGGCTCCCGAACTGTATAGGGACGTCGTTCCCATCGTACGACGGCAAGGAAAATTGTTCGTTGGCGGGACAGACTTCGCTGTGGAGTATGCCGTGCGCATGAGGCAATTCCCCGCCACCGACGAGCTGCTCGCGCAATTGCAGACCGGGCACGTGTCGGTGGACGACGTGACCAACCTTGCCGAGCGCATCGCCGAGTTGCACTCGCGCGCCGGTGTTGGACGATCACCGCGGGCGACTGAAGGAAACAAACAGGTCGAGAAATGGGTTCTCGGCAATTTAGCGGCGCTTGCCGCGAATCGAGAGACAGTTTCCTCGTTGCGATTCGAACCCCTTAGCGCGTGGACGAAGGAGAGCTTGCATTTGTTGTCGCCGCTCCTTGATGCGCGAGTGCGCACCGGACACATCCGCGAGTGCCATGGTGATTTGCACGCCGGCAATATCGTTCGATTCGCCGGGCGGCTCGTGCCCTTCGACTGCTTGGAGTTCAATCCCGAGCTGCGTTGGATCGACGTGATCGACGACATCGCATTCTTATTCATGGATTTCATAAACCATCGCCGCGCCGATTTGGCGTACTCGCTGCTTAGCCGTTACTTCGAGGGCGGCGGCGACTACGAAGGCGCGCGTTTGTTGTCGTTCTACGCCGTGTATCGCGCATTGGTGCGCGCCAAGGTGGATGCATTGGCGGCGGAGCAATCACTTGCCCGTGCCGCGAGTTGGCGAACGCGGATGCAGAGCCGGATCGATACGGCGGAGGCGTTCACACAACCGAACAAGGCGCTTGCCCTTGTATTGATGCATGGTGTATCCGGATCTGGGAAGTCTTGGTTAAGCGAGCGGTTGGTTGCAACGTTGCCCGCCGTGCGCATCCGCTCGGATATCGAACGAAAGCGATTGGCGGAAATGTGGCCGGAGGGAAACGCAATACACGGTCTCTACACGATGGAATTCAATCGCCTCGTTTATGCTCGCGCACTCGACTGTGCCGAGCACTGCCTTAACGGCGGGTTCACCACGATCGTCGACGCGACCTTTCTGAATTCTGCGGATTTCGAACCGTTTCGTGCTCTGGCCGAACGAATGAGCATTCCTTGCGTGATCGTTTCCTGCCACGCCGGTATCGACGTGCTTGCGGCTCGATTGGTCAAACGTGGGGAACGAAAGGCAGATGCATCCGATGCCGACCTGTCCGTGCTGCGGACTCAACTCGCCAAGTTGCAGCCGTTCAACGCCGAGATGCGTTCGTGCGTAGTCGACATCGATACTGCGGCGGACAACGCTGTGGAGAGCGCCGTAGCCGCTATCCAAGCGAAAACGACGTCGCGATTTTGAGACCTGCAGGGAGAGCAGCCAAGGCTGCCGCTCGAATGGGCCTCTCGTCAGTCGGGCGCACGCACCAGCAGTACCGGAACCGGCGCCGAACGCACCACCATTTCCGCATCGCTGCCCATGGTGAGACGGCTCAGGCCGCGACGGCCGTGCGTGCCCATCACGATGAGATCCGCAGGCCATTCCTTCGCTTGATTGAGGACCAGATCCGACACACGGGTGCCAATCTGGTCGAGCAATACGGTTTCCGGCTTGACGCCGTTTTCCCGTGCCTTCGCAGCGGCTTCATCGAGAATCGACTGGCCTCCTTTGCGCAGAACGTTGATCAATTCAGGAGTAGCGAAGGGCGCGCCGTAACCTGCGTCCATGAAGAATTCCTTAACCGCATGCACCAAGCGCA
>CAZQYC010000122.1:0-8887 GCA_964597495.1 uncultured Steroidobacteraceae bacterium
TCAGATGCGTAGAGTGGCGTAATTTCTTTACGACGTTAAGTAAGCAACCCAGTGTTGCGAGTTACTTCGCAGTAACGGCTTGCGCTAAATCCCATCCCAGGAGTAGTCTCGTCACGGCTGGCTAAGAAGATAAAAAGAAGGAGTTTCTATGGCGAAGGTCCCGGTCATTACATCGCCCTGTCCATTGCGCTGGAGTTCGATGCCACGGACGGGCGCAGACTACTGCGGCAAATGTGAACGCCGAGTTCATAACCTTGATGGAATGTCGGAAGCTGAGCGGACAGCATTTTTCTCAGCTTGTAACGGCAAAGTTTGCGTTGCGTATACCGTGAAACGCACTCCAACCATTGCGGCAATCAGCCTTGCATCCATCGGCATTGCTATGGGCGCGAGTGTTCTCGCGCAGGGGGTTACGGTGAACGACCCGCCTAGTCCTTATTGCGACCCGCGCGATCTGGATATAATTGTCGTCGGCGGCACGAGCGCGGGCAAGGAGGTTCAGTGGGTTGACGAAAGCGAAGCCGCGCTGCCGGATAATCCGGATTTGCCGACCATCGAAACCAGTGATTGGCTCCCAACTCCTGAAAAGTAAGCCACTGAACATATACGAGAACGATGTATGGCGCGGGTTCCTGTAATCACATCGCCTTGCCCTCTGCGTTGGAGTTCAATGCCGCGCACCGGTGCAGATTATTGTGGTCAATGCGAGCGGCGAGTTCATAACTTGGATGGAATGTCGGAGGAACAACGGCAGGCATTCTTTACCGGTTGCAACGGTGAGGTTTGTATCGCGTACACGGTGCGGCGCGCACCGAAGCTTGCAACCTATGGGCTCGCGTCGCTAGGCGCGGCGATTGGCGTCGGCGCGCTGGCTCAGGGAGTGACAGTGAACGACCCGCCAAGTTCATACTGCGATCCGACAGATACCGTTGTTATCGTTACTGGTGGAACAAACGCAGGCAAGGAATTGCAGTGGGTCGATGAAAGCGAAGCCAATTTGCCGGACAATCCCGAGCTGCCAGATATTGGCGTCAGCGATTGGTTACCCACGCCTTCGAAATAGCTTGCGCGCTAGGTGTCGCTTCCATCGGATTAGATATTTGAATTTCAACGGTCCCGAACCAAGCCAAGCTTCTCGATTTGCAGGTTGGCTAGCTGTCTGAACTCGGTCTCGTATTGTTCGGGGCTTCCGTCACCGATAGCAATTGCAATATGCGTGGCGTCGAATCCGTCCAACGCAGCGTCATAGCTCGTCCAGCTTTTTCCGTCCCATGCTTGAACCCAGGCATGCGGACTGAACACATCCTTCTTTCCGCTGAATCGGTCCGCATACGCCAAGCCGACCACGATACGCGTTGGAATGCCGTCCGCGCGCGCCAATGCGGCCAGTAGCACGGCAAACTCGGTGCAGTCGCCCGATCGCGATTTGTACGCCTCCGTCGCGGAGGCGTACCCTAGATAGTCCACTTGGCCGTTCATGTGAGTGCGAACGGCATCAACCAGTCCGCTCATTCGACGCGCGACGGAACGGGTATTGACAGTCGAATTTCGTGCAAACGAGATAATCGTTTTGTCATCGCTCTGAACCCAAGCATTAGGTTTCAAAAAGCGCGCAATGTCCGCCGCGCTATTGGCGGGCTCGGTTCCGCAATCGGTGCAGACCGTCACCACGGCTCCAGTATCGCTCCGTATTACAGATTGCTCCTTGGTAACCGGTAAATTCAAGGGCGCATGATTCTTCAGCGAAATCACATAGCGAATCGGCCCGCCGAAAGATTTCTTCGGCACATGGAACGGAGACCTAACTACCAACCGTTCCATCGGATCGTAAGGCGTATCGATTTCGGCGTCGCAGTTTGCATCGCAAGGCGTCCAACGCACGATTTGCCCGAAGAACGGCTGTTCAATCTGCAAGATTCGATGGTTCTTACCGATCCAAACGTCTTCGACAATCGAAGCAGGCGCCACTGCTTTTACAATGCGGATATGTATTGCATTGGCGATTGCCTTTTCTCCGTCGTCAATGACACTCGCTTGCATGGCTGTGGGAAGCGCAAGCGACGGCTCCAAGTACGAGTAACTGATAGTTCTCGATGCGCCGGTAAGCAGGGGCTTGGTATATCCAAACTGCTCGTCCGGAGCATGCATCGTTGCCGGTGTCGTTATGATTTCCTCGTGACCGTTTGATGAGGCTATCCGTCGCTTCATCGTCTCTCGCCGTCCGTCGAAAGTACTGCGCCAGCCGTCCTGCCGAGAACCGGCACTTGAGGACACTTCCATCGACTTCAAAGCGCCGGCGGCATCGCGCCGCACGGTTATCTTTCGTTCGATCAGGGGCACGGTTCTAAATTGCGTCACTGCGATGCGACTGTACTGCACACCGATCACATCGCCCTTTTCCATTTGGCGCTCGAAGAAGGCGTATCCCACCCGCTGCTCGCCGATCGAAAGCTTGAACCACTCGCGCGATGCCGAGGCGGCAACGCTGACCGAGCTTGTGGAAAGCCAAATGATGGCTAGAAGAAATTGTTTTGAGTGCATATCGATCGCGTACCGTCCGTGTTAGAAGTTTTTTTGCCCTAAGCGGACGCATCGTAGGGCTGGCTGCGAAAATCGGCAATGGGAGCGAAATTGTCCGGGATCTTATCAAGGAAGAACGGGGATGGCCGGTGCCGAGAGACGGATAGAAAAGGTATATGCACAGTCACGCGCACTTAGAGGCTCATGGATGTCCACTAGGGAGGCTACAGGTGATAAGTCAACACCTGACAGCCATGAAGTCCTGGGAAGCATTCGCTCAATAACGACCGTTGATCACTCGCAATTGCCATTCGTCATCGATTTGGCTAACGTACCTTGCTAACGATAAATTTACGGCCATTGACGGTGCGGCGCTAAAAACAATTGCGAAATGCGCCGCGACTACTGGTTGCCAGCGGAGGTGCCCATGTTCGATTGGTTGCTTGCCTATAACGGCCTGGATTTCTTCTTCCTGGTTTGCGCGGTAATAGGCGGTGTGCTGTTGACGCTACGCTTGCTGCTCATGGTGCTCGGCTTCGGTGCCGACGGCGATGGGCTGGACGTGCACCACGCCGACTCCGATATCGGTTTCAAGTTGCTGTCCATTCAGGGTATCACCGCATTCCTCACGATGTTCGGTCTGACCGGATTTTCGGTCATGCGGGGCTCGTCCCTCGGCGAGACGATTGCGGTGATCGCCGCCATCGTTGCGGGGATCGGATCCGCATGGATCATTGGCCGCGTGTTCATGTCGATGATGCGCTTGCAGTCGAGCGGCAGTGTTGGGCTCGAGCAAACTGTCGGTTGCACTGGCACCGTGTATGCCAATATTTCCAAGCAGGGCGGTAGCGTGCAAATCACCGTGGCGCAGCGCTTGCGCGAATACGACGCCGTGAGCGCCACCGGCGACGAGCTGCCCACTGGCACGCCGATTCGCGTGGTCAAACTGCTTGGTCAGGGTGTAGTGGTGGAAAGACTAGGTTGATCGGCTGGCTAAGTTCAGACTGGCCAATTTGATCACGCTGCTTGAATTGACTCTTCAATAACAACGAGGCCGTTATGCTCCCGGAAGTTTGGATTCTGCCCATCGTCGCGCTATTCGTCTTGGTGATGTTCTCGATCGTGTTCCTGGCGACACGCTATAAGCGCTGTCCGTCGGACAAGATCCTGGTCGTGTACGGCAAGGTGGGTGCCGGTCAGTCGGCCCGCTGTATACACGGTGGCGGCGCCTTTATTTGGCCGCTGATCCAAGACTATTCGTACATGACGTTGACGCCTATGACGATAGCGATTCCTTTGCAAAAAGCGTTGTCGCTGCAGAACATTCGTATCAATGTGCCGAGCACGTTTACGATCGGCATCAGCACCGAAGAGTCCATCATGTACAACGCGGCGGAGCGTATGTTGGGGCTGGCGCAAGAAGATGTGGAGAACATGGCCAAGGAAATTATTTTCGGCCAACTCCGTTTGACGGTGGCTTCGCTCACCATCGAGCAGATCAATCAGGATCGCGAAAAATTCCTCGACGCCATTCGGCGCAACGTCTCGCCCGAACTGAACAAGGTGGGCTTGTACCTCATCAACGTGAATATCACCGATATCACGGACGAATCGGGATACATCGACTCCATCGGCAAGAAGGCGGCATCGGAGGCGTTGAACCAAGCCAAGATCGACGTCGCCGAGCAGGACAAGAAAGGCGCCATCGGCGAAGCCGAAGCCACGCGCGAAAAATCCATCAAAGTCGCGCAGAATGTGGCCGAATCGGAAAAAGGCCGCAAGCAAGCCGAAGCCGATAAGCGTGTGTATGTGCAGCAGCAGGAAACGCTGGCGACCATCGGTGAAGCCGAAGCTACGCGCGATCTGCAGATCAAGGTGGCCGAGAACAAGGCGACGTCCGACAAGGGCCAGAAGAAGGCCGAAGCCGATCGTCGTGTCTTCGTCGAGCAACAAGAGGCGGAAGCGATCGCGGGCGAGAACTTGGCCAAGGCCAATATTGCGGCGGCCAATGCCGAGTTGGCCGTGCGTAACGCGGAAGCGTTGCAACGTGGCGAAGTTGCGAGACTCGCGGCGGCGGCTGAGATTCAGCGCTCGCAATACAAGGCAGAGCAAGAGCGTCTGACTGCCGAGGAGGTCGTGCGTCAAGAAATCGATAAGCGCAAGGTCGAGATCGCAGCAGAGGCGGAAGCGGAACGCATTCGTCGCGAAGCCAAGGGCCATGCCGATGCCACGCTGATGAAGTACGAGGCGG
The DNA here is from genome assembly GCA_964597495.1 of uncultured Steroidobacteraceae bacterium. Lineage (GTDB taxonomy): Bacteria > Pseudomonadota > Gammaproteobacteria > Steroidobacterales > Steroidobacteraceae > CAZQYC01. The sequence continues at coordinate 4,772 of CAZQYC010000122.1, forward strand.
AAGCGCGCGGTGTTCGGCAGGTGTTGGACGCCAAAGCGGCCGGCTATCAACAATTGGTTGCGAGCGCCAACAACGACGCGCGTGCCGCCGCTACGCTGCTGCTCACCGAAAAGATCGAACAGCTAGTGACTCTGCAAGTAGAGGCTATTAAGAACATCAAGATCGACAAGGTCACCGTGTGGGATTCGGGTGCCGCAAACGGCAACGGCAATTCGAGTACGGCAAATTTTCTGTCGAGCTTCGTGAAGAGTTTGCCGCCGCTGCATGATGTGGCGGGAATGGCGGGACTCGACTTGCCGAAGTTCTTGGGTGACGCCACGCCCGATGAGATAGCGAAGGCGAATGGTTCGGCGAAACCGTCGGGCAAGGCTACGTGAGGATCTTGCTCATTCGGAGAAATTCCTAGCGCGGCTTTCGCCGCTATCCGGAATAAGTTTTCCGATTCCGAGTTTCTGATCCCTTCCCCCTGTCACAGGGGGAAGGGATCAACACACTTGCGAAATCTTGTTCTGGACAGCAATGAGTTCGTCTATGGAGTGTTTTCGGTTGTCGGCGGACGGCGCGGCCAAGTGCCGTCGTCATTGGTTCGTGGCACGCCGGGATCCTTGATCGTCGGTAACGATTCGCTCGGCGATTCGGATGGGCAGTGTCGTTCCGGCGCGTGACCCCACCCGTACAGGACGCCGGCAAATGTCAACGCGGTGATGGCGAGCGGCAGGCGATAAGGAACGATGCCGGATAAAAAGACGCTACCTACGAGGATGCTGAGAGGCACCGCCTCGAGTGTCCAGCAGCTCTCTGATCTGAAACTCGCGAATATCGTTCCGGCACTGAGGATGGCGCCGAGGACCATTACAGCGGCAAATGCCTGAACACCGCGCTCGTCGGGAACCACGTCGAGAACCAGCCGGCGCATCCCGAGCGTCGGCAGCATGAACAGACACCAAATCCAGGTCTGTTCGGCGCTGCACGCGAACCACAGCAACAGGCCCACGGCGGCGCACAAAGAAAAGTAAGGGGGATCGGTCTTCTGCGACGATGCCCGTCGCCGCGCAGGCGCTGCATCAGCATCGTCGACCGACGCGTCCGGCGCATCGCGTTCGCGAGCAGTGCGGTCGACTTCACGTTTGCGATCGACTATGGGCGCTTGATCGGCTGCAACTGTTTCTTTAACGGCACTCTCCGGCGGCGACTCGCGGATTAGTACGCCCGGTTTGGCGATGCGCTCGGCATGATCGACATGAACCGGCAGTAGGGGTTCGGGCACCGTGGCTGGCGGTAGATAGAACCAGCCGCGAGCATTGCCGCGTAGCGTGCCGTAACTCTTGCCGTCTTTGACGACGTGAAAGTGCGTCTCCATTTTCGTGATCGTGACATCGTGGATCGGCCCCTCGTAACGCGTCCCCGGTCCACGCACACCCCAAAGCTGGGCAGTCTCGATGCTTGCTTGAAAGAATGTATCCGGAGTTTGAGTTCCTGCGGTCCCTGCATCGCCGACAACGACATCATCAACAAGCAGGTCCGCTCGCAGTACCGCTGCGCGATAGATATGCAAGCGATAGCGTCGGCCGACGCTGTCACTTGACATAGCGGGTACACGGCTCTGAATGCCGTAGTAGCTCGCTTCGATCTCGCCGCGGAACCATTGCTTAACGGCCGATTGTTCAGGAGGAAGGGGCGCGCGCAGATCCTCCATCGTCGGGGCAGCATTCGATGTCGTCATCGCGGCTTCCTCGGCACGGCGCTCTTTGCGGCTCGAGGAATGGGAGCCAACGACATGAGCAATGGCGTCCTAACTCGGCGATTGAAGGGCGCATCGGCATAGTGGCGCGTCGTTGCCGTGGCGTTGAAACGAAGTAGAAGCCGCTGCCGTTCCGCATCGGCTCGTTGCGTTTCGTGCAAGATTGCGCGGCGCATGTCCGCAGCCCGGGCGAAGTTGTATTCGCGCAGTGCCCGACTTGCAAAGAGAAACGCGAACACAAACGGCGAGATCACCAATGCAACGTATATAGCCGTGAGTGCCAGCGTGCGGCCGGGCCGCTTCCACAAATTCTGAATGCGGAACATGAGAAACTCGCAGCGCGCAATTTCGTCGCCATACTCTGGGTGTATTTCGGTGCCGAGGAGGTCGCGCGCCGCGTCGTGGCGCACCATCAACTCCGTGCGATGTGCATTCACTGCGACGTTGAGCTCGTCTCGAAATACCGGAAGTTGCGCGATCTGAGCGAACAATGCAGCCAACGCGAACCAGAGCAACATCGGGATGAGCGACGGGGAGTGCGTACGGACTTCGTTGTCGTCCATATGCGGCGCGACGCCGCCGCCCGCGGTGAGGAGTCGCAGCACTACCAGTATCAGACACCATGCAAACGCAGCGCAAAGAAGTGCCGCCAACACGGAATGCTGAATCACCCACACGGCATACGCGATCGGTGCGGTCAACATGAATGCCGACAGCAAGTAGCCTTCGGCGAGCCATTCGATTTGCCGCTGCGACGATTCAGGCAGCAAGCGCGCAATGCGCGGGTCGTATCCGATCAGTTCGATAGGCGAGGAAGCGATCACGATGCGTCGCCGCGACCGTCGTCATTGCGACGCGTCGTGGCGAGTCGCTGGCGTAGGGTCTCGAGCACGACGCTGGCCTGATGATAGGTGTCGACGTGAATCTCTTCCTGGCGCTCGCTAAGAAAGACGTGGGCATCCACCTCGATGCCGAGGCTGGCCGTCGTCACGCGGAGTTGGTTCTCCAGCATGTAATCGTACGTGCTCTTGACCAGCATCATCTTGAAGAAGATCGGGCCCGTCTCCACCGCCAGAAGGAGGAACAAAATCGCCCAGGGAATCAGCCCTCCGATCTCATGCGAAATCTGAATGCGCTTCATCAATCCATCGAGGTGTCTTGATTGACGCACGTTGCTTTGCTTCTGGCCTTCAAGTTCGGCAGCGAGTTCGCCAAGCGATTTCTGCCAAGACTGAATGTCGGCATTGATTAGCTTTTCCTTGTCCGCGTACGTGCCCTTGTCGCGCGTCAGTTCCGCTTCGAGTTTGTCGAGATTGTCCTTTTTGTCCTGCCACGCCGGGCCACGGCCTGCAACGCCCCGCGCAGTCTTGCCTTCGGCTTCGAGCTCCAGGAGCCGCCGCTGCTCGTTGATCTCGATGCGGCGTTTCTCGAAATAATCGTTACGCTCCTTGAGCGTGGCCTGCGCCTTATCGATCTTATCGACCAATTCGTCCTTGCGCGCCTGCACTTGCGATTCGGCGTGCTGATTGAGCTCGGCCAGGTAGGCGTTTTGTTCGAGTTCGAGCTGCGCGTCGATTTCGGGCTTGATGATACGGATTTCCAGCGGCGCCGCGATGCAGACACCGATGATGACCGCCATGATCAACCGCGGCAGCGATCCCAGGAATTCACTCAGCGTGATCTTCTCGGTGCCGTCGCCCTTGCCGGTGCTCGACACGATGAACCGGTCGATGTTGAAGATCACGAGCGACCAGATCACTCCCGCCAATGTAGACACGATCATCGTAACGGGGTCCAGTGTCGCCTGTAGCGCTGTCGTCGTTTTCGGGCTGAACACCGTGTAGAACGCATAGGACGCGGAGACAAAGGCCAGCACCGTGGTCGCTAGCACGATCCCGCCTATGCTCTGATACTTCACCCAGTCCGACGTGGGGCAGCGCGCCAGCAGATTGCCGTCGGCACCGGCGCAAAACCAAAGAAAGCGCGTGACCATGCTTGGCGTCGGCGTGGAGCCGCGTCGCGACACCGTGTCGTGGGTCCCTGCATCGTTGTTCATTTTATTGGCTGATGTGTGATTGGACGTCTTAACTGTGTACGATCGATTCTTTGAGGCCGGTTCGGATCTTCGGATGTTTTTCGATGCCAGGTCAATAGCTGATCAAAAGGGCGAGCACGGACAGTAGGCATATATACGGCGTCGGTCTGAAGCAGAGTAAATGCTCCGCGCTATGATGAGCTTCGAACCTGCCGACCCAATACCCACGCATGGTTGAGACACCCGTCGAGGGAGCGTTGACCGTTTTAAATCGTCCGCACCAGCGAGGGGCCGTCTATCACGTGGTGGAGGTCGTCTTCCTCCGGAATCCTTAGTCTAG
>CAZQYC010000123.1:0-8786 GCA_964597495.1 uncultured Steroidobacteraceae bacterium
TACGACTCCATCATTGCGCGGGCCGTTGGTCAGCTTGCCATGTTGGTCGACTCGGCCGGGCACCTGCTTGCGGGCGGCGGACGCCTGCTTGCCATGAAGGGCAAACGTCCGGAGGAAGAACTCAAGTCGCTGCCAAGCGGGTGGAAAGTCGCCGAAATTCACAAACTGACCGTGCCGGGTCTCGCCGAGGAGCGACATGTGGTGGAAATTTGGCGGAGTCACGACAAAGATTAAAAGGCCAACTGGCTATTGGCCGCTGGCAACTGGCAAGATTCGATCCCGACGACCTTGAGGCCGTCACCGGCTCAAGAGACATCACAATGAATCGCACTTCCAGCATTTCTTATTTCTGGCCAGTACCCAGCGGCCAGTTAGCCAGTTGGCCTTTCTTGTGAACCGCGTCATCGCCATCGCCAATCAGAAAGGCGGAGTGGGTAAGACCACCACCTCCGTCAATCTCGCCGCATCGCTTGCGGCGACCAAGCGGCGCGTCCTGCTGATCGACATCGATCCGCAAGGAAATGCGACCATGGGATGCGGAGTCGATAAACGTTCGCTTCGATACGCGACGACCAACGTGCTGCTCAACGAAGTCGATGCGGCCGCCGCGCTGGTGCAAGTGGACAACGGTAATTTTGGATTGATGCCGTCGAATCAAGATCTGGTGGCCGCCGAGGTGCAGCTGATCGGCAAGCCGGGCGCGGAAACGCGCTTGCGTACCGCGTTGCGGCCGATCCGGCATTTATACGACATCGTGCTGATCGATTGTCCGCCGTCGCTCAACATGCTGACGGTCAATGCGCTGGTGGCGGCGGACAGCGTGCTCATTCCGATGCAATGCGAGTATTACGCACTCGAAGGATTGACGGCTTTGCTCAATACGATCGAAGAAATCAAGGGCAGCGCGAACGCGAACCTTCAGGTCGAAGGAATTCTTCGCACCATGTTCGATCCGCGCAATAACTTGGCGAACGAAGTGTCGTCGCAACTGCTGCAACACTTCGGCGACAAGGTTTTTCGAACGATCATTCCCCGTAACGTGCGTTTGGCCGAGGCGCCGAGTTTTGGTTTGCCCGCGCTGATTCACGACAAAGACTCGCGCGGCGCGTTGTCGTATCTTGCGCTGGCTGGAGAGATGCTCCGGCGCGAAGACGAGATAGACGCTTAAATGTGCGTTTCGCGCCGGTCGCCGTTACACTAAAAACCATGTCTTCCACTAAGAAACCCAGTCTCGGACGCGGTCTCGGCGCATTGCTGGGTCAGCCAACGGTAGCCTCTGCCGCCGTTCACGCGCCGCTCGAGGAAGAGCTCGCGAAAATTCCCGTCGACCTTCTGCAGCGCGGCAAGTATCAACCGCGTCTGGACATGCGTCCCGAGTCGCTCCAGGAGTTGGCGGACTCAATCAAGGCGCAAGGCGTCATTCAACCGATCGTCGTGCGAGCGCTCGGGGATTCCGAACCCGGCCAGCCGCGGCGCTACGAAATCATTGCGGGCGAACGCCGGTGGCGTGCGGCCCAGCTCGCGGGACTTCATGAAGTCCCGGCCGTCGTTCGACGCGTGGGCGATGAAGCCGCCGTCGCCATGGCGCTTATCGAAAATATTCAACGCGAAAACTTAAATCCTCTGGAAGAGGCACGCGCGCTCGATCGACTCATTAAAGAATTTGAAATGACGCACCAAACCGCCGCCGAAGCGGTGGGCCGTTCGCGGGCGGCAGTATCGAATCTTTTGCGGCTCTTGGATCTCTCGGACCCCGTGAAGGATTTGGTCGAAAAGCGCGAATTGGAAATGGGGCACGCTCGTGCTTTGCTCGCCTTGGACGGCGCTGCGCGGCAAAGCGAAGTCGCGGCGCTGGTTGCGAAAAAGGGTCTGTCCGTGCGGGACACGGAAGCCCTAGTGCGACGCATGCTTTCGGGATCGCCTTCGGACAAAGAGGGCGCCCACTCGTCCAGGGACCCGAACACGCGCAAGCTCGAAAGCGATCTCGCCGAGAAATTAGGCGCCAAGGTCGAGCTTCAGCACGCGGCCAGCGGTAAGGGAAAGCTGATCATTCGCTATAACAGCCTTGATGAACTCGATGGGATTCTGGAGCACATCCAATAGTCGAACCGAGCGTAGTCGGGCCAAGGGCCGTTCATTGCACTGCGCCATTAAGTCGAATCGAGCTACGCACTACGTCGAGACTGAAGTCCGTCAGTAGGTATAAATAGCTGGCGCGAACGTTAATTTGCTCACTCAACGTTTCTTGATGCCCCGCAAAAAATCGCTATAATGCGCCGCCTTTTACGGGCCGGAGAGCATCCTCGGCTCGATATCTGGGATCGATAAAATCAGGGCCACCACGCGCCGGTAGCGGCAGACGAAGTGGCTTTTTTGTTGCCCGACGAAAAACCGGACACCTGAAGGCCGGCCTTCACGGAGTCGGGTTCGAATTAGATACGCCCGCTGAGAAATCGCAGTGCCCGCAGATCGATTCGCGAACTTGCGATTAGCCGCGTGGCGCGACGCGCTTAGAGTGTTGGCTATTCAAGCGATTGCGCTTGTATTTGCCACGATAGCCGGGCTGTTTTTTAGTCGGCAGACTGCGCTTGGTGTCCTGATTGGGGGCGCCATTGGCCTGCTGGGTAACGCGTATTTGGCGATCGTCATGCTCGGAAAGCCCTTGCTGACCGGGATATTCGGCGACGTGCGGGTCGGTTGGACGATCAAGGTGGTGGTGACCTTGAGTCTTCTGTGGATAGCGATGCAGGCGAAGATCGTTCCGCCGCCATCGCTGGTCGCGGGGCTCTTCAGCACTATCCTCGCGCAGTGGTTGGCTGTGTCGTTTTGGTTACGTAGGTGATTCATGCTTGTAGGTTTGATGGCAAGTGAAGGCGGCGGCGGGCACGGACAAACGTTCCCCGAATACATCGCCCATCATTTGAAGAACCTCACCAATAAGCCGCAGGAAGGCGGCTTCGATATTTCGGTCGTCCATCTCGACACTGTCTTTTTCTCGCTTATTAGCGCGTTCATTGTGCTGTTCATCCTCTGGCGTGCTGCAAAGAAAGCGACCCCGGGCGTGCCGGGCAAATTTCAATCCGTCGTGGAAATGCTCGTCGAGTTCGTGAACGGCGAAGCCAAATCGATGATCCACGGCAACTCGCGCTATATCGCTCCGCTGGCGCTGACGGTTTTCTGCTGGGTCGCGTTCATGAACGCGATCGACTTGATCCCTGTCGATTGGTTGCCCCTCGCCGGAGCGGCCGTTGGCGTCGAGCACTTGCGCGCGCTTCCGACGGCGGATCTCAATGCTACGGTCGGTATGGCGATCGGCGCTCTGGTCCTTTCGATCATCTACACCTTCAAGATCAAAGGCGCGGGCGAATTCGGACATGAAATGGCGGCCGGTCACTTCCCGCTTCCCAAATTCAAATGGTTCAACCCGCTCAACTGGGGCTGGTTTGCCTTCCTCTTATTGGCCAACATCTTCTTCGGTTTCGAAGCGCTGCTGGCGCCGACCATTTCGCACGGCTTCCGTATCTACGGGAACATGTATGCCGGCGAACTCGTGTTCTTCTTGATCAACGGTCTCAATGGCACCGGCAGCATTCTGCTCGGCGCTCTCGGTTTGTTGCTCGGCCTCGGTTGGGGAATCTTCCACATCCTGATCGTCCTGCTGCAAGCCTACGTTTTCATGGTGCTGACGCTCGTCTATATCGGCCGCGCGTACCAACACCATTGATTTGTTTCGAGTGAATTTGTTTTGAACTTATCGGCGTTTTGTTTTTAGGTCTGTTTGTTAGGTTTTTTGGAGAACTTCCATGTCAATGATTGCTCTTGCTTGCGGTTTGATCATCGGTCTGGGCGCGCTCGGCGCCTGCATCGGCGTCGGATTCATGACCGGCAAGTACATCGAAGCGTCGGCTCGTCAGCCCGAACTCATGAACGTCCTGCAAGGCAAGGTGTTCTTGTTGTTCGCGCTCGTCGACGGCTCGTTCATGATCGGCACCGCGCTCGCGCTTTGGTTTGCGACTGCCAGCCCGTTCGCGGGTCAGTAATCTAAAGACCGTATGTCGGACCGCGAGGCCGAAGCCTCGCGGTTCCCATCACGACTCACGATTACGATTTAGGGCTACGAATTAGGCGCCAGCTCACATGAACTTTAATGCCACGCTGATCATTCAATCTTTGTCGTTCATCCTGCTCGGGGTGTTCACGATGAAGTTCATTTGGCCGCCTTTAATCAAGGCGATCGAAGAACGTCAGAAGAAGATCGCCGATGGTCTCGCCGCTGCCGACAAGGGCGCGAAGAGCCTCGACGATGCCAAGGCCGCAGCGACCGACATTTTGAAGGAAGCGCGTGCGCAAGCCGCCAAGATCGTCGATCAAGCGGGCAAGCGCTCCAACGAGATGATCGAAGAAGCGAAGACGGCCGCAAACGCGGAAGGTCAACGCCTGGTCGGCGAAGCGCGGCAAGAAGTCGCCATCGAAAGCAATCGCGCACGCGAGCAACTCCGCAAGGAAGTCGCTACGTTGGCGGTGAGCGGAGCGAGCAAATTGCTCGGCCGCGAAATCGACGCGAAAGCACATGCCGATCTTCTCGACAAGCTCGCGCTTGAGATCGAGCGAGGTTAAGCGTCACCATGGCCGAGAAAGCCACTATCGCAAGACCGTACGCCCGCGCTGCTTTTGCCTACGCGCAGAAGAGCAACGCGCTCGCTGCTTGGTCCGACGCGCTGACTTCGGCCGGCGCCATCGTCGGCGATTCGCGGGTCAAGAAATTGATCGGCAATCCGAAGGTCGCGCCTGCGCAGTTGCTCGACTTCATTTCTGAAGTTAGCGGCAAGGCCAATACGAACGTCCGAAACTTCCTCGACGAGTTGGTTCGCAATCGCCGACTCGCCTTGTTGCCTGAAGTTGCCGCGATGTTCGAAGCGATGCGCAACGAAGTGGAAAACGTCGCCGACGTCAAAGTCACTTCGGCCGTCGCGCTGACCGATGCACAACGCCAGCGTTTGAGCGATTCGTTGAAGAAGCGTCTCAAGAAGGAAGTTCGTCTGAACTGCGACGTTGATGCGAACCTGATCGGCGGCGCGGTGATCCGCTCCGGCGATTTGGTCATCGACGGCTCGCTACGTACGCGCCTGCAGGGGTTGGCGACGGCGATGACGCAATAGCGGCCGACTGGCTAACTGGCCGCTGGCCTACTGGCAAGAGTTTAAAGATTTAGAGATTTGAACTGAAGAATGTTTGACAGGTTCGGTATTGCGCTTCTGGCCAGCAGCCAGCGGCCAACTGCCAGCGGCCTGAACGAGGAAACGAGCACATGTCCATCAAGGCATCTGAAATCAGCGAACTGATCAAAGGTCGCATCGAAAAATTCGCTTCGGCGACCGAAGAGCGCAACGTCGGCACGGTCGTCACCGTGACGGACGGCATCGTTCGCATCCATGGTCTCGCCGACGCGAAGTACGGCGAAATGTTGGAGTTCCCGGGCGGCAGCTTTGGCCTCGCGCTCAACTTGGAACAAGATTCCGTCGGCGCCGTCGTCCTCGGTGAATACAAGCACATCGTCGAAGGCGACGCGGTGAAGACCACCGGCCGCATTCTCGAAGTGCCGGTCGGTGAAGGCATGCTCGGCCGCGTCGTCGACGCGCTCGGTCGTCCGATCGACGGCAAAGGCCCGATCACGGGAACGAAGCCGGCACCGATCGAACGCGTCGCACCCGGCGTGATTTATCGTAAGTCGGTGAGCCAACCGGTCCAAACCGGCTACAAGGCCGTCGACTCGATGGTGCCGATCGGCCGCGGCCAACGCGAGCTGATCATCGGCGATCGCCAAACCGGCAAGACCGCGATGGCCGTCGATACGATCATCAATCAAAAAGGCTCGGGCATTAAGTGCATCTACGTCGCCATCGGCCAGAAGCAAAGCTCGATCGCGAACGTCGTGCGCAAGCTCGAAGAACACGGCGCCATGGCGCACACCGTCATCGTCGCCGCTTCGGCTTCGACGCCGGCCTCGATGCAATACCTCGCTCCCTACGCCGGCTGCGCGATGGGCGAATACTTCATGGACAACGGCGAAGACGCGTTGATCATCTATGACGACTTGACCAAGCAAGCCTGGGCGTATCGCCAAATCTCGTTGCTGCTCCGCCGTCCGCCGGGCCGTGAAGCGTATCCGGGCGACGTGTTCTATCTCCACAGCCGTTTGCTCGAGCGTGCGGCGCGCGTGAATGAGACCTACGTTGAAAAGGCCACCAACGGCCGCGTGAAAGGCAAGACCGGCTCGCTCACGGGTCTGCCGATCATCGAAACGCAAGCAGGCGACGTGACGGCCTTCGTGCCGACGAACGTCATCTCGATCACCGACGGACAAATCTTCCTGGAAGGCAACTTGTTCAACGCCGGCCTTCGTCCCGCCATGAACGCAGGCGTGTCGGTGTCGCGCGTCGGCGGCGCTGCGCAAACGAAGATCATTTCGAAGCTCTCCGGCGGCATCAAACTCGCGCTCGCCCAATACCGCGAACTCGCGGCGTTCGCGCAATTCGCGTCCGACTTGGACGACGCGACCCGCAAACAGCTCGAACGCGGCCAACGCACGCAAGAATTGATGAAGCAGAAGCAATACGCGCCGATGTCGGTCGCCGAAATGGCGCTGTCGATTTACGCCGTGAACAACGGTTACCTCGACAAGGTCGACATCAAGAAGGTCGGCGCCTACGAGGCGGGTTTGCAGGCGTTTGCGAAGACGTCGCACAAGACGATGCTCGACAACATCTCGAAGAACCCTGTGCTCTCCGACGAAAACGCCGCCGCACTCAAGAAGTGCTGCGAAGAGTTTGCGACGACGGGAACATATTAGGAGATAACCGGCTACAGGCTACCGGCGACCGGCCAGTTCGGAATATCCGATCTGAGCCCGTAGCCCGAAGCCGGTAGCCTGCGAAGCAACAAAATGCCCGGCACAAAAGAAATACGCATCCAGATCGCGAGTATCAAAAATACTCAGAAGATCACGAAGGCCATGCAGATGGTGGCCACGAGCAAAATGCGCAAAGCGCAGGAGCGCATGCGCGCGACGCGTCCGTACGCGCAGCGTATTCGCACCGTCATCGGCCACTTGCGCAAAGCGAATCCGGATTTCAAACATCCGTTCATGCAGGAGCGCGAAGCCAAGTCGGTGGGTTTTATCATCGTCGGTTCCGATCGCGGCTTGTGCGGCGGTTTGAACACCAATTTGTTCCGTCGGTCGCTGCAAGCAATCAGGGAATGGCAGGGCAAGGGCACCGAGATTCACGTCAGTCTCATCGGCTCAAAATCCGTGCAGTTTTTCCGCCGTCTCAGCGGCATCAACACAACCGGTACGGTCGCCAATATGGGCGATACGCCGCATGCCGCGGATTTGATCGGCAGCGTGACCGTGTTGCTCAACATGTATCGCGAGGGCAAGCTCGATCGCTTGTTCCTCGTCAGCAACACCTTCGTAAACACGATGACGCAGGCGCCGACGGTCAAACAATTGTTGCCTGTGGTGACGGAAGACGAAGACAAGTTACAGAAGATGTGGGACTACATTTACGAACCATCGGCAGCGGAACTGCTCGACGGCTTGCTGATGCGCTACGTCGAATCCCAGGTCTATCAAGGCACTGTTGAAAATGTCGCGGCCGAGATGGCAGCGCGAATGGTGGCCATGAAATCAGCGACCGACAACGCAGGCAAGCTCATCGGCGAGCTGCAGTTGATTTACAACAAGGCTCGACAAGCTTCCATTACGAAGGAACTGTCGGAAATCGTCGGCGGCGCGGCAGCCGTTTAACGATGGATTCGCGAGCAAAGATTTTAGTTTGAAAGTTTTAGGTTTGAGTTACCGGCAAAGAGGCGAACTCTCTGCCACCGAGGAACGAGCAAATGGCTAACGGCAAAATAGTCCAAATCATCGGCGCTGTTATCGACGTGGAATTTCCACGCGAGCACATCCCAAAAGTCTACGAGGCGCTCAAGCTCGTCGAAAACGATCTGACTCTCGAAGTCCAACAACAGTTGGGCGATGGCGTAGTTCGTACCATCGCCATGGGCGTGTCCGACGGCTTAAAGCGCGGCCTCGAAGTAAAGTCGACGGGTAAACCCATCTCCGTGCCAGTCGGTAAAGCGACCCTAGGCCGCATCATGGACGTTCTCGGTACACCGCAAGACGAGAAGGGCCCGGTTGCCGCCAAAGATTATTTACCGATTCATCGGCCGGCGCCTTCCTACGAAGAGCAAGCCGGCGGTCAGGAATTGCTGGCAACCGGTATTAAGGTTATCGACCTGCTCATTCCGTTCGCGAAGGGCGGCAAGATCGGATTGTTCGGCGGCGCCGGCGTCGGCAAGACCGTGAACATGTTGGCGCTCATCGACCACATCGCTAAGCAACACTCGGGTCTCTCCGTGTTCGCGGGCGTGGGCGAGCGTACTCGCGAAGGCAACGACTTCTATCACGAGATGATCGAGTCGGGTGTTATCGATCCGAAGAACTTGAACGAATCGAAAGTGGCGATGGTGTACGGTCAGATGAACGAACCGCCGGGCAACCGTCTGCGCGTCGCGTTGACCGGTCTCACGATGGCCGAATACTTCCGCGACGAAAAGAACGAGCAAGGCAAGGGCCGTGACGTGCTGTTCTTCGTCGACAACATCTACCGCTACACGCTCGCCGGCACTGAAGTGTCCGCGTTGCTCGGCCGTATGCCGTCCGCCGTGGGTTACCAACCGACGTTGGCCGAAGAAATGGGCGTGCTGCAAGAGCGCATCACTTC
>CAZQYC010000124.1:0-8692 GCA_964597495.1 uncultured Steroidobacteraceae bacterium
CAGAGCAGCATCTTTGAGCGGGAAATGGATATCGGGACGAGGCATGAAACCGGGTGTGGCCGAGGGACGCGAAGTCTAGCAGAGTGAATCGAGCAAAGAAGCGCGTGCTCCGCTCTACCTCCCTCTCCCGGCTGCGGGAGAGGGTTGGGGTGAGGGCAAAGACATTACGATATCGACATCGTATGACTAACTCTGTTCACCCTCACCCTGCCCTCTCCCGCAACCGGGAGAGGGGGTAAGAGGCTAGCCTGCGGGAAAGAAATCGATCGGCTTGGTCAGCGTGATGACGTCGACATCGCGCGGTTCGAATTTAAAGAGCTTCACACGCGCCACCAGTTTGCGCTCAAGTTCAGGATCCTTGAGTTCGCTCGATGCCACGACGCAATTGAGCACTTCGCCGGTCGGGGAAATCGTGATTTCCAAGACGATCTTCCCTTTGAGATCGGGGTTGTCGCGCAGCGCTCTGCTGTACAGCGAATAGATGGCGCCCTTGTTGCGGTCGAAGGTGAGCTCCACTTCCTCGCGACTTCTCGCGCCCTTGCTGCTTCCGGAGGAGCGCTGAACCTGACTGCGACCGTCCGCGCTCCCGAGATTGCTGTTCACCAACGTCGTATCGCGTCCTGTCAGCGCGCCAGAACCGCCGCCGAAGCTTCGGCTCATCGTCGCGGTGTTAATGCCACCGCTGCCAGCGCCTACTTTGGACGTGATGAGGGAACGCTCCGACCGCGTCTGTTCGCCGGCCGACATCGACAACGTTTTCTGCTGAGCCTTGTCGATGACGGACTGGTCCCGCAAGGCCGCCAATTCGTCGAATACGGCCAATGCCTTCGAGGCTTTCTTCCTGGCGTCTTCTTTCGGAGGCTCGGGCTTCGGCTTGATCTCCGGTTTGGGTGTTTCGGCCACCTTCTCCTCTGGCTTGGGTTCCACTTTAGGTGGCGGAGGCGGAGGCAGTTTCTTCTGGATCACGAGCTTGACGATTCGATCCGGCAAGACCGGCGCCGGCAGGTGCGATCGATCCACCACCGGCAGAAATGGAATGATGACGCCGAAAACGAGGAACACGATCCCAATACGCTTAACGTATTTACGAAATCGCTCTTCCATTTCCTCGGTCGGCGACCAAGGCAGTTCGTAAAGTCGGTAGTAAGGCACAACTAGCATAGCGGTTAAGCCTTCGGCGGAGCACCGGGCGCCATCGACGCGCCTTCGCGCTCGATTACGGCCAGCGAGACTTTTCCGTAATCGGACTCCGTGCAAGTCGCCATTACTTTCTTCAGCACGGTATACGGGATGTTTTTGTCACCCATGATCGTCACTTCGCGATCGGCGATGGACTGCTGTGCGCTTAAGACCAACGTCTTGTCCGCCTGCGACTTCAAGGCGGCCTTAAGACCGGCGATCACCACGCTATCGGATGACACCACGTCGGCAACGGTCGCCACGGTTCGCCCGTCGACCAGCAGCTCATCCTTCGTGATCATCACGACCACGGTTTCACGCGGCTTGCGATCCGATACGGACAGCGGAATGGAAATGTTCTTGGTGTTCGGCAGCGTGTCGGTGTCTGAGGTATGCACCAGCAGGAACACCACCAGAATGGTCATCATGTCGATGAAGGGCACGAGTGCCATGTGGCTGCCGCCGTGCTCGCGCTTGCGATGGCGTCGAATGCGATACGAAGTCATATCGGCGCGTCTCCCACCGAAACATCCGGAAACAATTCGCCGTAATCGATATTCGAGCCCGGCGCCTTGAAGATACGCACCGTATCCATGGTTTGAACCAACGTGTCGTACGAGATATCCGGCTCGAGCAGAATCGATGCATCGGTCTTCTCGGGGTACTTCGACTTGATCAGCTGCAAATACTGAGAGAGCCCGCGAAAGTCGTAGGCGGCCGTGCTAGCCGCAGCGGCAGCCGAATCGCTAGGCAAGGTCTTTAAGAGGCCAGTCCCGCGATCGGCGATGTCGATGCGATCCTTGCGGACGATCACTTCAAGCTGCAGCCCTTTCGGCAAATCCGGGACTTCCGCACTCGCCGCCGGCAGATTCAATTCCAGAATGCTGGTGCGCGTGAACACGGCACTAAAAATCAGAAAGAACACCAGAATCACCATCATGTCGATCATTGGCACGACGTTGAGATCGTGCCGGCCACGCTGGCGCTGGTGATTGCGCCTAACGCGACGCGCGCTCTTCGATGAAGACATCCCGCTCTCCTCGCTTCAGAACTTGCGTGGGAGTTAAGCGCGTTGCGGCTGCGGCGCCCGCGGTGCCATCGCGGCCGACGGCGCCTGGCCTTCCGGCTGACGCTCCACGACCGAGTTCAGGAATTTGACGGCGGCGATTTCCAAGCTGTCGATCACTTTGGTGGTCTTCGCTTCGAGGAACATGTGGCAGAGCAACAGCGTGATGGCCACGAACAAACCGGACGCCGTGTTATTCATGGCGACCGAGATGCTCGCTGCCAGCAAGCTGGCTTTCTCTGCCGGGTTTGCGGTTGCAATGGAACTGAACGCGCCGATCAATCCGATCACCGTTCCAAGCAACCCGGTGAGCATCGCGATGTTCGCGAGCGACGACAAGAAGTGGGTGCGCTTTTCGAGACGCGGAATGATTTCAAGGAGACTTTCCTCCATCGCCTTCTCCACGTCGTCGCGACGGCGTGCGTTGGCGACTCGGGCAATGCCGTAATTTAAAACCGTGGCGATGGCCGCATTGGATTTCGAGGTGAGTGCCAGCACCGCCTTGAAGTTGCCCGCGCCCAAGTGCGGGATCAGCTCGGACCACAAACTGCGGTTTCTGGTCGACTCGAGGGTGAGATAGACGAAGCGCTCGACGATGATCGCCAACCCCAGAACGAAAATGGCCGCGGTGGGATACAGGAAAAATCCGCCTTCGCGGAAAAAATTGACAACTTGATGATAAAGCTCCATCGACGTTTCCTCGTAAGAATGCGACGCGGGTGGGTTAATGGTTACCGTTAACGGCGCGCGGGCACAGTGCAATAAGTCAAAACTGAAAGCTGCGACATACTTCTCAGGCTCGAAGAAGAAATCACGATTTAAGGCGACGCATTCGCTCCATTGGTCGGCTTGGCGCCGACGGCATCTCCCCGTGTCACGGTGTGGAAATATTTCACCTCGCGTTTGAACACGTCGCGATCCACCGGTGCAAGGACTTCATCGAGCAGCGTATTGAAGGGCTGCGCGGGTAACTCGCCGATTTCCGCTTTCTTCCAGGGAACGATGTACAACACTCTGGGCAGTTCGCGGTTACCGGTGACGATAGTCGTTTCAAGATCAAGGCGATCGGCTCGCAATGCCGATTTCGGCTTACTTGGTTGCGAGTCCGTTTGAGTTGTCGACGCCGGGTTTTCCTGCATCACTGGCGCGCGCTCGTCGGATTGCGTCTCCTGTGCATGCGCCGCCGTCATGCAACAGCCCATCCACATAAGGGACACTCTAAGCGTCGTTCTCATGGTTTAGCCTCCTGATGCGTTTCCTGGGAGGTTGTCGGTGACGTTGCGCCTTGAGCGCGCTGTGCCTTTACGCGCCCTTGAAGTTCTTTCATCCAGGCAGCCACTCGAGCATCGGGTTTTTCGGTCAACGCGGAATACCGTTCGAAAGCCGACAGCGCACGATCCGGTTGCTGCAGATACAAATCGCACAGCACGCCTAAGTTCAAATGCGCCAGCGCGTAGTTAGGATCGATCTCCAAGGCTTTGCCATACGCCGCATCCGCTTCCTTGAAGCGGCCAAGCTTGCGGTACACGATGCCCAGTTGATTGAAGGCCAGCGCATTCTGCGGGCTGCGTTCGACCGCGCCGCGCAGCGCTTTCTCGGCCTCGACAAGTTTGCCGCTCTTCAAATACAGGATTCCGAGATTGGCCAGTGCACCCGAGTACTCGGGATAAGCATCGGCAAGCTGCTTCAGCTCGGGTTCCGCTCTCGACAAGTCGCCCGCGCTCAAAAACGTTAAGGCATTTTCGAAACGCTGCGTCGCTTCAGCGGGAATCGGCGGTGGCCCGACAGGCTCCACGGGAGCGGCGACCTCGACTGCTTCGTCTTTCGCCTTCGACTTCTTGCGGTTCGATTGCTTGCTTTCACTTGCCTTTTGGTCGGCAGCATCCGGTCCGTCTTTCGATGGCGATGAAGAGCAAGCGACGACCAGCGCCGCAATAACCGCGACCGACAAACACTGAAGGAAGGATTTAACGGAGCGTGGGAACATAGTCCTCTCCCAATTCGCCCTTGGCATAGCGTGCCGGCACCAGCTTTGCCAAGACCTCAAAACTGCGCTTTACCCATTCGTCGTACACACCGTCGGCACCATTGCTGGTGGCGCGCTGCGTATTGGTTTGATGCAACTTGATCGCTTGCTCTTCGAACGGAAAAGCCTGCTCTTCCAGCAAGACGTCGTATTGTTCGAGCGCTTCCGCGTCGAGCTTTTTCGGTCGCTCCGAGGACATCACATCCAGCCCCAATTGGCGATACAGCTCAGCCATGCCGTATGTCGACGCCGTCGTCACGTCGGCAACTTGATAGTCGAGCGCCCGGCCGTAAGCCTTGAGTGCATCATCCATCGCCGCGCGTTTCGCCTTCAGCGACTTGGCCAATGGTTGCACTAGCTTGACGCCTTGAAACGCCGCCACCGATTGTTCCGTCTGCACGAGGGTCGCATGCGCAGCGAGATACCGACTGCGATCCGTTCGATTCACACCGGCGACCTGATCGGCCCGAATTATTTCCTGCAGCCATTTCATGCGCGTGACGGGATCGCGCCCCGTCTGCGCCATGTCCGCCAACTTCTGCCGCGCATCCATCGCAGCGTTGAGCGGCGTCGGAAACTGCTCCACGTAACTTGCGTAAGCTTTCGCAGCGCGTGTTCCGGAATTGCCCTTCTCGAACAATTCGGCCGCCTGCCAGAGCGCCGCTCGCCGTACGTCGAGCGGCTCTTCTTTGCGAGCCGCAATTCGCTCGAATTCTTCCGCCGCCAACGCGCCGCGGCCGGTTTCCTGATAGGCGACCGCCAGTTTGCGAGTCACGTCGGGCGAGAGTTCATGCCCCGGATGCGCTTGTCTAAATTGCTCGAGCACCGGAATCGCGCGTTCCCACTGCGATTGGTTGATCAATAGCGTCGCGGCATCGAACTCGGCGTTCGCGCGCACCTTCGAGGTCGGCGCCAACGCGACGACACGCAGGAAATCGGTCACGGCCGCATTCGAATCGCCGGCCGCCTGCTTCGCTTCCGCTTGTTTATAGATCGAAGCGGCAATGCGCTCCACGATAACCGGTCGCTCCGGATCGTTCGGCGGCAAAATCCGTTGCACTTGCAGATAGGCCGCTTCCGCCTCCGCAAACCGATTCCGATCGAACAGCGAATGCGCCAAGATCGTGCTGGCGACGCGCTGTCGCTGCGCGTTTACCGGTGGCGTGTGTTGCAGAACTTGATTCGCGACCTCGATCGTGCGATCGAAGTCCTTTAATTCAAACAGCCACTCCGCCGCCTTGGTCAGCACGGCACCCGCCTCGGCATGGCTTGGAAAGCTATTCGCGAACATCAGGCTGCTTTCGATTCCCTGCTTATGCCACTTCGCACGCGCCTCGCCGGCCAAGGTTGCCTCGTGCTTGGCATAGGCAAGCAACGCGGCGTAACCCGCCTGCGCAGACTTCGCATGCGGCGGATATTCGTACGCAGTTCGTTCGTATTCCTGAGCGGCGTTACCGAAGTCACCCGATTCGAAGAGCAGATCGGCCAACAAGAATCGCGTTTCCGGCGCCGTTGCGTCCTTCGGGAAGGAGTCGAGGATCTGCCGATACCACCGTGTCGCCGCCGCGTAGTCTTCGGGCTTCTTATTTTTTTGCGCCTGCGCGTGATAGTACTGCGCCAAATCTTTCAAATTGGACTTGAGTTGCTCCGCCACTTCGGGCGCGTCTTGCACGGTGCGCTTTGCCCAGAACACGGACCCAAACGCATAGCGCTCCACGAACGCCTGCTTTCCTTGCAGCACCAGACCGCCGAAACCACCCTTGTCATACGCTTCGATGGAGCGCACTTGGAGCGAAGGCGCATAACGGTCGTCAGGACGGCGCTTTGCAAACGCTTCGAACGCCTTCGCGGCATCTTGATACCGTTCCTTTTCGAGATACAAATCGCCGAGCGAGTTGTAGAGCATGTAGGCATACACCGGGTCGCCGATTTTCTTCAGCAACGCATCCAGACTTTCGGCGCCGTCGAGATCGAGAAAGGTAATGGAGACAGCGCGCATGGCATCGTCGGTCAACTCGCGCTCCGGACGAGTCAGCGCATCGCGCGCCTTGACCACCCCTTGAGGCGCGAGCACGCGGTCGAGCACTTTGACGAACGACGTGACGCTCTCATCGGCCCGCGCCAGCTTGAATAATGACCAGCCCTGCTTGTACAAGCCTTGATCGTAGAACGGCGTCGCCGGACCGAAGTCGACGACGGCGGCATACGCCTGTTCCGCGTCCGCATAGCGCGCGTTGCTGAACAAAATTTCGCCGCGTCGAAAGTGCGCCTCCGCAGCCCACTTGCTTTGCGGATGATTGCGGACCAATTTCGTCAACACGTCCAGCGCTTGTTGTTGGCGGTTGTCGGCCTCGTAAGCACGCGACAACTGGTACATCACGGCGTCCGCCCGTCCGTAGTTCGGATATGCCGACAGCAACCCCTCGTAGAGCTTGATCGCTTCTTGAAGTTCGGTGCTGGTCATGGCGGCTTGATCGCCACGCAGTGCTTCGTCGCCTTCCAAGCTGATATCGCCGAGACGACGCATCGCTTCGATGCGCAATTTGGGATCGCCCGACGGCCGATCGAGAAAGCGGCGGTATTCCTGCGCCGCCTGCCCTGGTTCCGCCTTTACCGCCCCTTCCGCCGGCACCGCCACTTCTTTGCCGATGAGATCTTGCAGCGTGCCTGTCTTCGACTTCTTCGCCTCATCGCTCGCGCACGACGCGCAGAGCAACGAGGCAATGCTAATAAGCAGCCAGCTTGAACGTTTCATGGCGCCGCCCCCTCAGTCGTCATGGGGCTCGTTGCAGGGGTCGTTGCCGACGGCGATGCCGTCGATGTGGGCGCGGCATTGGACGCCTTGTCCAAGATCGACGCCAGAGCGAACTGAGCTTGCAGTCCGTAGGAAGCCAGGCGTTCTTTTTGCGCTCGAAGCTCCTTGATCGCGACGCTGGCGAGATAGCGGTTTTGCTCGGCGCCTAGGGTATCGAGCCTCGCAATCATCGTGGCTATGCGCGGCTGAAATTCGGTGACGCGGCCGGCGAATTGTTCCGTATGAGCCGGGCTGTCTTGTCTTGCGCGTTCGATCAGCGTACTTCGC
Source organism: uncultured Steroidobacteraceae bacterium (assembly GCA_964597495.1). Classification (GTDB taxonomy): domain Bacteria; phylum Pseudomonadota; class Gammaproteobacteria; order Steroidobacterales; family Steroidobacteraceae; genus CAZQYC01. The sequence continues at coordinate 7,354 of CAZQYC010000124.1, forward strand.
CGGCGCGCTTCCTTGACCGCCACCTCCAACTCGCGCTGTTCCTTGCGGGCGTGCCAGAGACGCGCCTTATAGCTCGCACTCATGTCCCAGTAGAGCACGCCTTTGACCAAGCGCAGCTTTTCGCGCATTTCTTCCGTGGCAGGATCGTTCAAATCGGCGTCCGCGTCGGCGCTGGTCAACGCCTGCTCCAACAACTGAACTTTGCGCCACTGCTCGGCTTCGTGCGCCGTTGCAAGTCCGGCAACGTCGCTGTCGCGTTCGATCGCTGCAAGCCGGGTTCCGATCTCCAACTTGCGTGCTTCGAGATTCTCCAAATCCACCTTGGCCATCGTTGCATCGATGACGGGCAAGCGCTGCGCATACGCGGCGCGGCGCGTGTCGATCATGTCTTGAAACGCCTCGGCGGCCAGTGCGGAACTGGCGAGGCGGCGTTTCATGACTTTCAAATCACGGTAATTCTTCAACCCTTCCTGAAACTCATGAGTGGCCAGCAAGTGATACAGGTAACGTGTTTCAGGAGCATCGGGAAGCTGCCGCAGCTGCCAGTACCAACCTACTTCGTCAGCGGCATCGTTTTCCAGGATCGCATCGAGGAGGCGGCCGGCTTCGATGGCGGCAATGGACTCGTCGATACGCGCGGACTCGGCACTGAAGGCGTTGATGGCCAGTGCGTATTCTTCCGATGCTTTGATGTTCGCGGAGAGCTGGGCATACGCGTAGGGCACGGCGAGATACGATTCTTGAACCGCGGCATCCAACATGTTCCGTCCATGCAGTTCGAGCCAAGGCGACAACGCCGCATTGAATCGCCGTTCATTGGCGGCGGCCCATCCTGCCCCGAGCAGTGCCTTATTGGATTGAGGGCCTTGCAAACGGACCCGCGCCAGCACCTGGGCGGCATCCGCAGGCTTACCGGCCTTTAACCAAGCAAACCCCAACGCTAAATTCGCCTTGTCGCGAAGGGCCGCAAGCTCTTCCGTCGGAGCATGCATTTGGCCGACGACGTCCAGCAACTTAATGGCGTCGTCCATTCGCTGTTCGCGGACCATTGCCACGCCGAGATTGAAATAAGCGTACGGCGCATACGGATCGTCCTTGGGCAGCGCTTTCAGCACCGCGATGGTGTCGTTGAAACGTCCTTGGCTCATCAACACTTCGGCATGCAGGAGCAGACGCTCTGATTCCAGGCCTTCCGCCAGCTTGCCGGCAATCGCGTTCAGCGCCTGCTCGGCTTCCGCATAGTAACCACGCTGATACCAAACCTTGGCAAGGTAGAACCACGCGCGATTGCGCGCGGACTCCGGTACGTTCTCGTTCAGCAGCTCTCTGAAGATCCGCC
>CAZQYC010000125.1:0-6113 GCA_964597495.1 uncultured Steroidobacteraceae bacterium
CGTTCTTGTAGGGCGCATCGGCAATCAGGCCGAAAGGGCGAAGCCCGCCTACCCATTCATAAAGGGCGCGCCTATGTCTCAACTCGACGTATTTCGCAAACAAGCGAAACAGCTCGTTCGCTGGCATCGCGAAGGCAATTATTCCATCGGCGGTCGAATTCGCGGCCTGTCTCGCTATCAGCGCCTGACGGACGCGCAGGCTTTGCAGCTCAAGTTTCCGTTGAGCGAGGCGCAGGAAATTATCGCGCGCGAAGCGGGCTTCGACAGTTGGGCGGCGCTGAAGATTGCCGTGGAAGAAAAGTCATCCATGCGGCAGCAACACAGCGGTGCTCCGGCAATCAAGACGGCGATTCCAGTCGTGTTCGTCTCGAACGTTTCGAGTGCCGCGGCCTTCTTTCGCGACAAGCTCGGTTTCTCGATTGATTTCCTTCATGGGCATCCGGCCTTCTATGGCGGCGTCTCCAGAAACGGTGTCACGATCCATCTGCGCTTCGTCCACGAGCCGGTGATGACTCGGGAAGTGCGGGAAAAGGAAGGGGGGTTGCTCGCGGCGTTCATTGCTGTCAAGAACGTCAAAGCACTTTTCGAGGAGTATAAAAAGAACGAGGTGCCGTTCGCTAAGACCCTGCACAAGGAGCCGTGGGGTGGACCGATGTTTACGGTGCGCGACTTGGACGGCAATTGCATCTGTTTTTGCGCAGCATGATGCCTCTGCCGTAACGCGAGGCGATTGTCATCCGCTGTGCTATCTGTAACGATGGTTACCTTTACTCGCCCGCGAATCCGCCATGACCAATAAGAAGTCCGCCAATCCCCGCAAATACTCTAGCGTCGTCGTCGACGGCGTCACGCAAGCTCCGAGTCGCGCGATGTTGCGCGCAGTCGGTTACAAAGATGCCGATTTTAAAAAACCGGCGATCGGCATTGCCTCGACGTGGAGCAACCTCACGCCTTGCAACATGCATATCGACAAGCTGGCGAAGGCGGCTGCCGATAGCGTCGATAAGTCGGGCGGAAAGAGTACGACGTTCGGGACCATTACCGTTTCGGACGGCATTTCCAACGGTACGCCTGGCATGCGCTATTCGCTGGTGTCGCGCGAAGTGATTGCCGATTCGATCGAAGCGGTCAGCGGCGCGCAAGGTTTCGACGGCGTGGTGGCGATCGGCGGATGCGACAAGAACATGCCGGGCTGCATGATGGCGCTGGCGCGGCTCAATCGCCCGGCGGTGTTCGTGTACGGCGGCACGATTAAGCCGGGCAAGAATCACACCGACGTGATTTCCGTTTTTGAATCGGTGGGTGCCTTTGCAGGTGGCAAGATCAGCGAGAAGAAGTTCAAGGAAATCGAACGTACCGCGATCCCGGGCCCGGGAAGTTGTGCGGGCATGTACACGGCAAACACGATGGCCTCCGCCATCGAGGCGTTGGGAATGAGTTTGCCGAATAGTTCGGCGCAAGAAGCCGTTTCCCGCAATAAGCTGGACGATTGCAAGCGTGCCGGTAAAGCGGCGGTGCAATTGGTGAAAGCGGACATTAAGCCGTCCGATATTCTCACTCGCAATGCTTTTGAAAACGCCATCACGGTGGTAATCGCGCTCGGCGGCTCGACCAATGCAACGCTGCATTTGCTTGCGATCGCCCATGCCGCGAACGTGCCGCTGGAGCTCGATGACTTCACCCGCATCGGCAAGCGCGTGCCGGTGTTGGCGGATTTGCGTCCGAGCGGCAAGTACATGATGTCGGAGCTGGTCAAAATCGGCGGCATTCAACCCTTGATGAAAATCCTGCTCGATGAAGGTCTGCTGCACGGCGACTGCTTGACTGTTACCGGCAAAACGCTCGCGCAGAATTTGAAGGGCGTGAAGCCGTACCCAAAGAACCAAGACATCGTTCGCGCGTTTGAGAATCCGATTAAACCCGAGAGTCATTTGGTGGTGCTGTACGGCAACCTTGCACCGGAAGGCGCCGTGGCGAAGATCACCGGAAAGGAAGGTTTGCAATTCAATGGAACGGCCCGCGTGTTCAACGGTGAAGAAGCTACGCTCCAAGCCATTCTCGACGGCGTCGTGCGCGAAGGTGACGTCGTCGTCATACGCAATGAAGGTCCAAAGGGCGGCCCCGGCATGCGCGAGATGCTGAGCCCGACCAGCGCGATCAACGGCCGCGGACTGGCGGGCAAAGTGGCGCTCATCACCGATGGCCGTTTCTCGGGCGGTAGTCACGGCTTTGTGGTCGGGCATATTGCGCCGGAGTCGGCGGTCGGCGGTCCCATCGGATTGTTGGAAGATGGCGATCAGATTTCCATCGATGCAGTGAGCCGGCAGATTACGGTGAATGTAGCGGACGCCGAGTTGGCTGCACGTCGCCAGAAGTGGAAAGCACCGGAGCCTTATGCGAAACGCGGCGTGCTGGCGAAATATGCAAAGAGCGTCAGCAGCGCATCACGCGGAGCAGTCACCGATGGAGACGCCTGCTAGTCGACAGCAGTTAATTCGTACGCAGTGACTTAGACTTGGTCCGGCTTGGGTGGAGTTCGCGTAAAGACTTCCGACACTGGCATGGCATTGTCGTCGAAGAATGCGAGTCATCGGAATCGATCGATGGATTTGGGGCGACAAAAATCGAGCCAATGAACCATCGAGCCAGTCACTCGATTGCCTCGTCATCGTGCAAGCGGATTTGTTCGTAGCGAGGCAATGAACCCCCTGTTGCGCTCTGCTAGCGACTATGGATAACATCCGCCCCCATTGTCGCCGTGCAACGACGCATCGACAAACTAAACAGGATCACCGGATGAGGACGTGGGGTCGGAGGGGGATTCGAGATAACAGCTCCAAGAAGAACAAAACGATAAGAAAAAGAAGAATCGACCGTCGAGCTTATTTATTGGAACTGTTTTTAACGAAACAGCATCCGCGCGAGCACGCAAGACGGGTTGGTCGAACAACTTCAGTGCTCCGCGTCCTCTTCCGGTGATCTTGCAGAAGCTGCTAGCAACTAGCAGCTAGTTACTAGCCAGAGGAAGGCGCCCTTCGCTGGACACTAGCGACTAAAGATAAATCCCGCGGCGACGCGTCGGTTCTCTCCCACCAATACATTGAACGTCCGGCACGCAGCACCCGTGTCCATCACCTCGAATCCGATACCGCGCAACAGAATCGCCGCATGAATCTCCTGCGGTGGAAATTGTTGTCGCGTACCGGTGCCCAATAGAATGATTTCCGGTTGCCAGGCGAACGCGGGCAAGAAATGATTTGGCGTCAATTGCGCGACGCTAGACGGCGGCCAATCGACGACGAGATCCGTCGCGGATAACAAGCAACTTAGGCGCAACACTCGATCGCCCACGCGAATTTCTTCTGCGGAGTGTCCCCGGATTAGATTGACGTTGGCAGGAAGTTCGCGAGTGAATCTCATGGCGCGTGCGGCGGACGATATGATGTGCGCATTATGCCGACTTCAGTTCGCCCAAGCGTCGCCATCGTCGTTCCCGGTTTTGCGCCGGGATTTCGGCGCCATCCGGCGCGCATGACGGCGTTGGAGCGATTGCTTGCCTTCAGCCGCGGCGTTCGGCGGTCGCCGTTTTGCGCTACGCACGATCAATGGCAGGGCGAATTGCTTGGAACGTTAATGCTCGACGAATTCGCGTCATATCCGAGTGCGCCGCTGACATGGCTTGGCGGCCGTGGAGAGTCTCCACCTGCGTGTGTTTTCCACGTCGATCCGATACGAATGACGATCTCCGCCGATGGATTGTCGCTGGAGGCGATGCCGCCTTGGCGTGCAGAACAGCTTGAAGTGCTGGTTGGAAACGTTCGAACCCACTTGAAGGAAGGGATGACAAACGTCACCGTCCTGGGTCAAAGCGCCTTCCTGACCGTATCCGGCTCCGCCGACGTCGACACCGTTAGCGTGCAGCAAGCGGAGCGGCTTTCGCTAAACGATGCATTGCCGCGAGGACCGGACGCTGCCGGTATTCGCCGGCTCATGACGGAAATGCAAATGTTGATGCATGACCTGTATTCGGAAGGCTCGGCTGCAAACGGTGTCTGGTTGTGGGGGAATGGCGCGTTGAAGGTAAGGCAGCCGCGAAATTTTCCGGCACTTTGGACGAACGATGCTTACGCGCGCGGGATTTACGCTCTTCACGGCGCACTGTCGAGTTGCACGACGGTACCCTCGTCGTTCGAGGCTACGAGCGATCTGCCTGCGCATTCGATGTTTGTGGTGCGGGGTTTGAGTTGCGAGGCGCTTGAGGCTCGTTGGTTCGCGCCATTGTTGTCGGCTCTTGAGCGAGGGCGGCTCGAATGCATCGACGTGCATCTCGACGGCTTTGGCGGTCAAGCGCGCCGCTCCGCATGGCGCCGGCTTTTTGCACGTTCGTATCCTCTTGCCGAGGTGCTTCAGTGACTCGAACGATTCGCCGTCGGGAAGTTCGAGATCACGTGTTGTCGACGCAACTGCATCCGCTCTTGCGTCGCGTCTATGCGGCGCGCGGCGTCAACTCGGACGATGATCTGAAGTTGGGCTTGGACCGCTTGCTTCCAGTGAGTCAACTCGACGGAATTTCCAAGGCGGTCCAATTGCTAGTGGCGCATCGCGAGCGCGGCAGCCGCATTCTGGTCGTCGGCGACTTTGATGCCGATGGTGCCACCAGCACGGCGCTGGTCGTTCGCCAATTGCGCAGGCTCGGGTATCCCGATGTCGATTACATGGTTCCCAATCGGTTCCAATTTGGGTACGGGTTGACGCCGGAAATCGTACAACTTGCGATCGCACGGGCTCCGCAATTGATCATCACCGTCGACAACGGCGTCTCGAGCATTGCGGGTGTGGCGGCGGCAAGCGCAGCCAACATCGATACGTTGGTGACCGATCATCACTTGCCGGGCAACGAGCTTCCTGCGGCGACCGCCATCGTGAATCCTAATCTGAAGGACAACGTGTTCGGCAGCAAGGCACTCGCCGGCGTCGGCGTAGCGTTTTATACGATGGCAGCGCTTACTCGTGAACTCGTGTCGGCGGGAAAATGCGCGGCGGATCAGACATCGATATCGGATCTGCTTGACTTGGTGGCGGTGGGAACGGTGGCGGATCTGGTGCCGCTGGACGCCAATAACCGGATACTGGTTCATCAAGGACTCCGGCGCATTCGCAGCGGACGCTGCGTCGCCGGCGTGAGCGCATTGCTTGAAGTGGCCGGCAAGCGCATCGAGTCGATCGTTGCCTCCGATCTCGGCTTTCAGATCGGCCCGCGTTTGAACGCGGCCGGGCGGCTCGACGACATGAGCATCGGCATCGAGTGTTTGCTGACGGACGACTTGCACCGCGCGCGCGAGTTGGCGGCACAGTTGGCCCAGCTTAATCACGAACGGCGCGATCTCGAACAACGTATGCAGCAAGAAGCGATGAGCATCGTCGCGACGGTTTATGAAGACGAGACGACGCTGCCGCTGGGCCTATGTCTTTTCGAAGAGTCTTGGCACCAAGGCGTGGTCGGCCTGGTTGCTTCCAGAATGAAAGACCGCGTGCATCGGCCGGTGATCGCGATGGCGCGTGCCGATGAAAGCACGCTCAAGGGTTCCGCGCGCTCCGTGCCGGGAGTCCACATTCGCGACGTGCTGGATGCTATCGCCGCTCGACGACCGGGCTTGATCGACAAGTTTGGCGGTCACGCCATGGCCGCGGGAGTCACGCTTGGCATCGAGCGTTATCCTGAATTCGCGGCTGCATTTGCCGAGGAAGTCTCGCGTTGGATGACGCTGGACGATGCGATGGGCGTGATCCACTCCGATGGGGAAATACATCCGGACCAATTTTCTCTCGACAGCGCTCGCGAGCTGCGCGCCGGCGGGCCCTGGGGACAGAATTTTCCGGAACCGCTGTTCGACGGCCATTTCACGGTGATCGACAGCAGAGTCCTTAAAGAGCGGCATCTGAAATTGAAGGTACGCGCGATAGACGGTCCTGTCTGCGAAGCGATCGCGTTCCGTTACTTCGATGCCGACGATGCCGAACCCATCGGCGTCCAAACCCAAGTTGAAATGGCGTATCGCTTGGATGTCAACGAATACGCGGGCACGGAGCGGTTGCAGTTGGTGGTGGAGTAT
>CAZQYC010000125.1:6213-8575 GCA_964597495.1 uncultured Steroidobacteraceae bacterium
CCCGTGCTACCATTCGCGCCCTCGCCAATATTCAGCTCACTCCCATGGAACCCAACCAACTTCGCCGTCTACTCGATGACCTTGCCGAGCGCAGCGAGGCATTACGGAGGTTTCTTTGAGTACGACAAAAAGAAAGAGCGCTTAGAGGAAGTCAGCGGCGAGCTCGAAGATCCTAAGATCTGGGAAAAGCCCGATAAGGCGCAAGAGCTCGGTCGTGAGCGCGCTAAGTTGGAGCATGTGGTCGGTACGCTCGATACGATTCGCGTCGCGCTCAAAGACAACGGCGAGCTTCTGGAAATGGCGATGGCGGATAACGATCCGCATGCGCTCGCCGAAGTCGAACGCGACGTGGTGAAGGCCGAGCACAACGTCAAGAATCTGGAATTCCAGCGCATGTTTCCGGGGAAGATGGACGCACATAGCGCCTTCCTCGACATTCAAGCCGGTGCCGGCGGGACGGAAGCGCAGGATTGGGCGAACATGCTGATGCGGATGTATTTGCGCTGGGGCGATCAACACGGCTTCAAAACCGAAATTGTTGACGCGAATGGTGGCGAAGTTGCGGGCATCAAGAGCGCGACCATCGGCTTTCAAGGCGATTACGCCTACGGCTGGTTGCGTACGGAAACCGGCGTGCACCGGTTGGTGCGCAAGTCGCCGTTCGATTCGAATGCGCGGCGCCATACCTCGTTTGCATCGGTGTTCGTCTCGCCGGAAATCGACGACGACATCGATATCACCGTCAATCCTGCGGACTTGAAAACCGACGTCTATCGGTCGAGCGGCGCGGGTGGACAGCACGTGAATAAAACCGAATCGGCCGTGCGCATCACGCACATGCCCACGGGAATCGTGGTGGCCTGCCAGGCCGAGCGGAGTCAGCATAAGAACCGCGACAAGGCGATGAAGATGTTGAAAGCGAAGTTGTACGAACTCGAAGTCAACAAACGCAACGCCGCTGCCAAGGTATTGGAAGAGTCCAAGTCCGACGTGAGCTGGGGAAATCAAATTCGCTCGTACGTGCTCGATCAGTCGCGCATCAAGGACTTGCGCACCGGCGTCGAAGTGGGCAATACCACGGCGGTGCTCGATGGCGATTTGGACCAGTTCATGGAAGCGAGTTTGAAGCAGGGGCTGTAGCAGGCGATGCGTGAATGGCGATGAATAGGCCAGTCGTCACCCCGGCGAAAGCCGGGGTCCCTCCTGATAACTGAGCCAGATGATGGATCCCGATTTACATCGGGATGACGAGGTTAGCCTGAATTGCTTAGGTGACTGTGCTTACAATTGCCGTCGATCGTCACTTGATTCATTGAGAGCGCGCGACACGAGACGAAATAATGACCGACGATACAACACCGCCCATAGATGAAAACAAACTGATCGCCGAACGGCGTCAGAAGCTTGCCGCGATTCGCGAACGGCGCAATGCCTTTCCGAACGAATTTCGTCGCGATGCTTTGGCGGAGCAACTGCATGTCGGCTACGGCGAGCGCGATACGGCGTGGTTCGATGCCAACGTGATCCGCGTGAAAGTCGCCGGTCGCATGATGGCGAAGCGCGGGCAGGGGAAAGTGAGTTTCGTCAATTTGCAGGATCGCTCGGGCGTCATTCAATTGTTCGTGCAAGCGAACGCGGTCGGTGCGACGTACGACGAGTTCAAGACGTGGGATATCGGCGACATCGTCGCGGCCGAAGGGCCGCTGTTCAAGACCAAGACCGGCGAGCTCTCGGTGAAAGTCGAGAAGTTGCAGCTATTGACCAAGTCGTTGCGGCCGTTGCCGGACAAGTGGCATGGACTGGCGGATCAAGAGACGCGCTATCGGCAGCGTTATGCCGATCTCATCGTGAACGAAGAAAGCCGCAAAGTGTTCGCCACGCGCGTCGCCGTCGTGAAGTACATGCGGAGTTTCTTGGATGCCATGGATTTCATGGAAGTCGAGACGCCGATGCTGCACGTGATTCCGGGCGGCGCCGCGGCGAAGCCTTTTACGACGCATCATAATGCGCTCGACATGCAGTTGTATTTGCGCATTGCACCCGAGCTGCACCTGAAGCGATTGGTGGTCGGCGGATTCGAGCGTGTGTACGAAATCAATCGCTGTTTCCGCAACGAAGGTCTTTCGACGCGGCACAATCCGGAGTTCACGACGGTCGAGTTATATCAAGCCTATGCGGACTATCGCGATCTCATGGACTTGGTCGAACGACTGATACGCGGCTTGTGCGACAGCGTCCACGGTTCGCGCCGGATCGACTATCAAGGCGAGCAATTCGATTTTAATCAGCCGTTCCGCCGCGTCACGGTCGAGGACTTGGTGGTGCACTTCAATCCGGGCATCGAGCGCGTCAAGCTGCGCGA
>CAZQYC010000126.1:0-8470 GCA_964597495.1 uncultured Steroidobacteraceae bacterium
ACTGCCGACACGCGGATTTTCAGTCCGCTGCTCTACCAACTGAGCTACCTGGCCATTATGGGAAGGCCTGGGGTTTCATAACCCTGGGCCGGCGAAAGGACGCGTATTAAAGCGATGGGTTCGCGTTGCGTCAAGGCAAAATGTTCGGGAGCGAAGCGAAAACGACGTTTTTCACGAGCGCCGTTGAAAACGCGACAGGGTGTCCTATTCAACAAACTGTTAGATGCTCCAATTTGCGTAGCGGCAGCGACTTCTCCATGCAGAGACTCAGCGGGGAGTCGACATATTCGCCAAAAGGCGGAATCTCAACGAAGCCGCAGCGGCGGTACAAGGCAATCGATTCCGGCTGGCGCGGTCCCGTTTCAAGCACAAGTCGATGCACGCCGAGATCAAGCGCAATGGTTTCCAGCTTCTTCAAGATTTCACGACCAATCCCGACGCCGCGGTGATTCGGCGCGACATACATTCGCTTGATTTCCGCGGTCGTCGCGTCTAAGCGGCGGATGGCTCCGCATCCGACCGGGATGTTTTCCGAACGAGCGATCATGAAGGCGCCGCGGCCCGGAGCGACTTCCTCCGCCGATAGTCGGAAGTGAGTGGCGCCGGGTTCGGGATATCGATGGGAGAGTTCGGCGTTGAGCGCCGTGATCAGCTCATAGGCCGCGCGCGATTCGAGGCTTTCACGATGCACAACCAGGGAGCGCATGGTTTTATTCTTTCACTCCCGCCATGTCCAGGACGAACGCGTACTGCTCCGCGGTTTCGCGATAGTGCTCGAACCTGCCGGATTTGCCGCCATGACCTGCTTCCATGTTGATGCGAAAGACCAGCGGATTGGTGTCGGTCTTCAGCTTGCGTAATTTCGCGACCCACTTGGCCGGTTCGTAGTATTGGACTTGGCTGTCCCAGAGGCCCGTGCCGACAAAAACGGCAGGATAATTCTGCGCTTTTACGTTGTCGTACGGCGAATACGACAGCATGTACTCGTAGTATTGCTTTTCCTTGGGATTTCCCCACTCGTCGAATTCGTTGGTCGTCAAGGGAATGCTTTCATCGAGCATGGTCGTCACGACGTCGACGAACGGAACGAGAGCGACGATGCCGCGATAATCGGCGGGCGCCATGTTCATGACCGCGCCCATCAGCAACCCGCCGGCGCTGCCGCCCATGGCGAAGGTTCGTTTAGGGTCGGCATATTTTTGCGCGACCAAGAATCGAGTCACGTCGATAAAATCCGTGAAGGTGTTCCTCTTGTTGAGGAGTTTTCCGTTTTCGTACCACGCACGACCCATTTCTTGGCCGCCTCTTATGTGTGCGATTGCATAGACGAAGCCCCGATCGAGCAACGAAACGACGGAGCCGCTAAAAGTCGGATCCATAGTGAGGCCATACGAGCCGTAGCCGTATTGCATGAGCGGCGCCGTTCCGTTTTTCTGCAAACCTTTTCGATAGACCAACGAGATGGGCACTTGGGCTCCGTCGCGGACTTTGGCCCACACGTGTTCGGTGACATAGTTGTGCTGGTCGAAGCCGCCTAGCACGGGCTCCTGTTTAAGTAAGGTCTTCTTGCCCGTAACGACATCGAGGTCATAGGTAGAAGGAGGCGTCGTCATCGACGTATAGGTGTAGCGCAAAACGTTCGTGTCGATTTCTGCGTTAGCGCCTAGCCCAGTCGTGTAGGCAGCTTCTTCGGAGCTCATCAAAGAGGATTTGCGGTCTTTCCAGGTCAGGATGCGGATGTTGGCTAAGCCGCCCGAATGCTCTTCCACTGCTAGAAAATCGCGAAAGACGTCGAAGCTGTCGACGAAGGCGTCTTCGCGATGGGCAAGTAGATCGCGCCATTGGTTACGGTTCGCGATGTCTTTATCGCTCGCTTCGACGATGCGAAAATTCTTCGCTTGCCAGTTGGTGCGGAGAATCCATCGGCCGTTCAAGTGTTCAGCGCTGTATTCGTGATCGCGCTCGCGCGGAATCAAAACGCGAAATTTAAGCGCGGCGTCGTTCGACCGGGCCACCCGGGTTTCCGTCGACACCGTACTTTGCGAACCGATAACGACGTATTCGTCGTCCTTCGTGGTGCCCACGCCGGTGTAGAAGCTCTTATCCATTTCCTCATAGAGGAGCGCATCGCGTTTCTGATCGCTGCCTAGCAAATGCTTGCGAACTTTATCGCCGAGCAGGGTTACTGGATCTTTTGCGACATAGACGATCGTGCGACTGTCGCCGGCCCACGCAATTCCGGCTTCGACGTTGGGGACCGTATCGGAAAGCGTTTCGCCCGTTTCGAGGTTGCGAATTCGTAACGTGTACTGCCGTCGGCCAACGTCGTCTTCGGTCCAGGCAAGCAACTTGTTGTCAGGGCTGATTTCGTATCCGCCTATTTGAAAGAAATCGTGCCCGGCAGCGAGTTTATTGACGTCGAGCAAGATTTGTTCTTCCGCTTCGAGCGTTGCCTTTTTTCGAGCATAGATCGGATATTCCTTGCCGGTCTCGAACCGACGGAAGTACCAGTAGCCGCGCTTCCGATACGGCACGCTTGAGTCGTCTTGCTTGATGCGGGCGACGATTTCGCCGTAGAGCTTTTCTTTAAGAGCCTGCAGCGGCGCGAGCGCCGCATCCGTGTAGGCATTCTCGGCGGCAAGATAGGCGAGTACCTCTTTATTCGTTCGCTCGTCGTCGCGCAACCAATAGAAATTGTCCTCGCGCACCCCGTTTGGCGATTGCACTTGATGCGGTTTAGAGTCGGCGACGGGCGCGGGAAGGGTCATGGATAGTCTCGGAGTCGGTTGAGCGGGCGAGTGTATGTTACAAGCGGCAAGAACGAGCGCATGCACTACGCCGGCGGCACACAGTGCTGTTATCCGGCGTAGACGTAGGCTGAGGCGCGGACTATTTTCTTGCATCGAGGAGTAAGTAAGTGGGTGATGAGTGGCGTTATGAAATCACAAGAAGACGTTCCTTGCACGTCCGTAGACGGTGTCCATTGACTGTGGGCCGTACTCGGGTAACGTACTCGAAGTAATTTGCCGGTACGCTAATTGCCATGTCGCGCTCCGCACAAAAAATTCCCGATGTCATCGCCGCTGTCGATTTGGGCTCAAACAGTTTTCACATGGTCGTTGCGCGTTATTCGCACGGACAGCTGTTGATCCTCGATCGATTGCGCGAACCGGTGCGCTTGGCCGCCGGATTGGATGAACAGGGTCGCCTCACTCGCGAAGCGAGCGACCGCGCCCTTGCCTGTCTTGAGCGGTTCGGCCAGCGTCTGAGAGACATGAAGGCGCAGAGCGTGCGCGTCGTCGGCACTAACACTTTGCGGCAGGCCAAACGTCGCGGCGTTTTTATGGAGCGGGCGCGTTCCGCTTTAGGTCATCCCATCGAGATCGTCTCGGGAATCGAAGAAGCGCGGCTCATCCACCTCGGCGTCTTGCACACTATGCCGCGCGAGCAGGGTTACCGTCTTGTGACGGATATCGGGGGCGGAAGCACCGAACTCATCGTTGCGGACGGTGCCATGGCTAAGCAATTGGAAAGTCTGCAGATGGGGTGCGTGACATTGAGTGCCCGCTACTTCGAAGACGGAGTGATCACCGAAAAGCGCATGAAAAGAGCTAGATTGGCGGCGCGCATGGAATTGGAGCCGGTGCAGGCTGCGTTCAAGCGTCTAGGTTGGGAACAAGCGATCGGTACATCGGGCACCATACGCTGCATTAGCGATATCTTGGCGGGAGAGCCGGCAGGCGACCCAGCCATTACGCTAAGCGGAGTGGAACGGTTAATCGAGCAGGCGCAACGACTGGGACATACGGACAAGTTGCGCTGGCCAGGGATGACAGACGATCGCGCGCCTATTTTTCCCGGCGGTATTGCAATATTGGCGGAATTGCTCGACGGTTTGGCGATCAAGTCGCTGAAAGTCGGCGATGGTGCGCTCCGCGAAGGATTGCTCTACGACTTGCTGGGTCGCCTCACCGACGAGGATGCGCGCGTGCGTACCGTTCGCGCCATGGAGGGCCGCTATCACGTCGATATTCCCCAGGCCGAACGCGTTTTGGCTACGGCGCTCGATTTTTTTCGGCAAACCCAGGAGGCCTGGAAATTGGACGATCCATTGGCTGAGCTGGTGCTTTCGTGGGCGGCAAGGCTTCACGAAATAGGCTTGGACGTGTCCCATGCGCACTACCATCGCCACGGAGGCTACCTGCTCGAGCACGCAGATATGCCGGGATTTCCGCAGGAAGAGCAAAGGCTGCTCGCCTGCATCGTACGCGCACATCGCCGCAAACTGGATTTGCAATGCCTTGAAGAGTTGAACGCGCCCTGGCATACGCAGGCAGAGTACCTCATTGTGCTCCTGCGTTTGGCTGTTCTCGTTCATCGCGGTCGAAGCTCGAAAGACGCGCCTAAAATTAAATTGGAAGCGAAAGGGCGCAGCCTGCAAATTGCCTTTCCACGCGGCTGGATCGACTCGAACCCGCTGACGATGGCTGACCTTGAACAGGAAATCGACTATCTAAAAGATGCCGGCTTTCGTTTGCGCGTCGATTGAGCGCGCGTTGATTTGGCGGGTTCGCCGCGCACCTCGGCGTTAATGTCGGCGCTGAATTGTCGCAGCAACTCGGTTTGTGCCGATATGGTGATGCTGCGTTCAGTGCTGACGCGACGATAGGCGCCATCGGCTTGCAGCTGCCAGGCTTGTGCCGTGTCGGCTAGATAGAGCTCCAAGTCCGAGACAATTCGGTCGGCATGTTCGCCGTTCTGAATAGGGAAACATACTTCAATGCGGCGGAAAAAATTTCGCTCCATCCAATCAGCGCTCGCGCAAAATACTTCGCGATCGCCGCCGTTTTGAAAGCAATAGACGCGTGAGTGTTCCAAAAAACGTCCGACAATCGAGCGAACGGTAATGTTTTCGGAAACGCCGGGAATGCCGGGCTTAAGCGCGCAGATACTGCGTACGATGAGATCCACTTTTACGCCGGCCATGGAAGCCTGGTACAGCGCCTGAATAATTTGCGGGTCGATGAGTGCGTTAAATTTCGCGATGATGCGCGCGGGGTTGCCGGCGCGTGCGTGGTCGCTCTCTTTGGCGATTTTTGCCAGCAGCGTCGCGTGTAACGTAAACGGCGATTGCAAGATTCTCTTCAATCCAACCGGGCGCGTCGGGCTTGTGAGCTGTAAGAAGAGTTGATGCAGGTCGTCGCCGAAGCTCTTGTCGCACGTGAACAGCCCGTAGTCGGTATAGGCGCGTGCCGTGTTCGGGTGGTAATTGCCGGTTCCTAAGTGACAATAGCGTCGTAGTTTCCCGCGCTCCCGACGCACGACCATGATGAGTTTCGCGTGCGTTTTAAAGCCGACGACGCCGTACATGACGTGCGCCCCGGCTTCTTGCAGTCGAGTTGCGAGCTTGATGTTGTCGGCTTCGTCGAAACGAGCCATCAGTTCGATCACGACAGTCACTTCTTTGCCGGCTTGTGCGGCGGCCACCAGCGCATCCACGATCGGCGAGTCGGGTCCGGCTCGATACAGGGTTTGCTTGATTGCGACGACGTCGCGGTCCATGCCGGCTTGCCGAACGAAGTCGATGACGGGTGCGAACGATTGAAAAGGATGATGCAGGAGGATGTCGCTTTCGCGAATCGCGGCGAATAAATCTTCGCGAGCGACTAGTCGTTTCGGCAATGCCGGCGTGAACGGCGGATACTTCAGGTCCGGTCGGTCGATGAGATCGTAGATCGCCATCAACCGATTGAGATTCACCGGACCGTTGACTTGATAAAGGTCCTCCCGCGTCAGCGCGAAATGCTGCAGTAAGAAATTGGTTAGGTCGTCCGGGCAATCTGCCGAGGTTTCAAGCCGAACGGCGGCGCCGTAGCGACGTTGCGCAAGTTCGCCTTCGACGGCGCGTAGTAGATTGTCGACTTCTTCGTCGTCGACGAATAGATCGCTGTTGCGCGTTACGCGGAACTGCCAGCTGCCTTCCACCGTCATTCCGCCGAAGAGCTGCGGTACGAATGTGGAAATGATGGCGGAGAGAAAAGCGAAATACGTTGCCGCGTCGGCATCCTCGGTGGCCGGAATCTGCACAATGCGCGGTAAGGCGCGAGGTACTTGCACGACTGCCAACGATGCGTCGCGTCCAAATGCGTCTTTGCCGGAGAGTCGCACTAGAAAGTTAAGGCTCTTGTTCTGAATGCGAGGGAAAGGGCGGGCGGGGTCCAGGCCCAATGGCGTGAGCACGGGTTCAACTTCGTTCGCAAAAAATCCGCTTAGCCATTCGAGCTGTTGGGGAGTGAAACTGCGGCCGTTCGCAAATCGAATGCCGCGCTTGTCGAGGTCCGCGAACACGACTTGATTCAGTAGCTCGTATTGATCGGCGATCAGCGCCGCCGCTTGTCGGCGAATGGCTTGCAGTTGTTCGGCGACGCTTGCGCCATCTGTGCCGGCCTGCGCGGAACCGAGTTCTTGGCGTTGCTTAAGGCCTGCGACGCGGATTTCGAAGAATTCATCGAGATTGCTGCACGAAATGCAAAGGAATCGAATGCGCTCGAGCAGAGGTAACGAGCTGTCCTGAGATTGAGCCAGCACGCGCCGGTTGAAATCGAGTAGTGACAGTTCTCGGTTCAGGTAATAGTCGGGTGCGGAGAGGTTGACGTCGAGCATGGCGAAAGGCGGAGAAAAGACCTCCATCAGACTACTACAGCACTCGTGACAAGGGCATGACAGCGCGTCCGCCGAGCTGTTTACGGAGTGGGGGAGGCGACGATTTGAGACACCTTGGATCGGTCGAGCTTTGCGAGCGCTAAATCGCTTTGCATTCGAAATTCGGGAAGGTACGAGGCGGGAATGGGTTGCGCGTCCGGCAGCGAGACGGTGCGTGGATTCTTGTGCACCCCGTTGACTCGATATTCGTAGTGCAAATGCGGTGCGGTTGATGCGCCCGTGCTACCTACGTAGCCGATGATGTCGCCTTGATTAACTCGCGTGCCGGTTCGTGTGCCTTTTGCAAAGCGCGATAGATGCCCATACAAACTTGATATTCCGCCGCCGTGTTCGAGAATGATTGCGTTGCCGTAACCGCCTTTGACGCCGGCGAGCTGAATTCGGCCGTCGCCAGATGCCTTTACGGGTGTCCCAGTCGGTGCCGAATAGTCGACGCCTTGATGGGCGCGCCGAATGTTCAGAATGGGATGCAAGCGATTTAGACTGAAGTTTGAGCTGATGTATTTGAAGTCGACCGGTGCGCGGAGGAACTGTTTGCGCATACTTTTGCCGTCGGGCGTAAAGTAATCGTCGATCTTGCCGTCCGCCGATCGGAAGCGTGTCGCACGGTAAGTGTGGCCTTCATTGACGAACTCTGCGGCCAGAATCTGTCCGTCACCCAAATACTCGGCGTCGCGATACTTTCGTTCATAGATAACGGTAAACGTGTCGCCGCGTTGAATGTCGAGTGCAAAATCGATATCCCAGCCGAAAATATCGTTGGCCATGCGCATAATGATTTCGGAGCTCATGCCGGCGGCTCGTGCAGCGTTAAACAGAGAGGTGTCGATGGTGCCGACCGCTGTTGTCGTTCGAGTCTCCACGGGCGTTTCGACGATGCTTGCTGCAAACCCATTGTCCTCGCGACTGACCGACAGCAATTCGGTTTCGCTGAGTCGCCTGGTTAGTTTCTGCAGTGCTCCACCGATATGGGTCAGTGTGATGACTTCACCAAGCCGTAAAACATCCAACGCTTCACGCGTTCCGGGCAAGTTTCGTATGGCGGCTAGATCTTCTAGGTTTAGTTGTGCCTGGCGGAATAATCGCTCCAAGGTATCGTTTCGGCCCACGACGAACTCCAGAGGATCGCCGATGGGTTTGGCAGTTGGAGCGGGCAACTGAAGCAGCGGGATTTCCAATAGTTGCGCGGGCGCTTCGCCTTGCATGACTAGGGTTGGTGCGATTACTGGCGGTGCGGCCGTCAGCGTGTAAGCCGCCACTCCGCCGAGAAGGGGTAACAAGAATCCCACGCCGAACCAGCGGAAATGCCGACCTGTAGCGGTACTGGCGATGGCCGTTAGGGCCGGTAGTCGTGGTTCCTTCATGTCGTTTTCAGCTGCTAGGACCGATTCGTCCTTTTACGCAATGAATGCCAGGAATTTATCAATTGGGAGTATTCCGTCAACATTGGCCTACTTTGCATTGATACACAACAAAATTGCTCGGTAGATGTTATCGGGCCGAATCGAGCGCATTGGTTGCGGAAATTCGACGTCTTCCGGCGAGTTGTTCGTCCCCAGGCCAGGCATTCTGCGGCTTTTAAAAAAGGGTGTTGACACCCGAACTTGCCTGAGTATTATGCGCGCCCTCGCGGTGAGAGCGCATTACAAAATGCGACTGCGGACCCTACAAAATCAACGACTCAAGCAATGATTGAGAGGTTGACGAAGGTAAAACGTCCGTTATACTCCCGCGTCTTTCTCGGGCC
>CAZQYC010000127.1:0-8460 GCA_964597495.1 uncultured Steroidobacteraceae bacterium
GGTTGATGAACAGAGGATCCAGAAGAATCGCATGAGAATAGCCGCATTTTCTCTTCGAAACGCGATTTCCCGCCTGAAGCCGATCCCCTCGGCCACGGTGGCGATCGTATTGCTGTTAGTCTCCGCCTGCGAGTCGACCTTCGTATCGACGTGGAAATCTCCCGACGCGAAGCCGCTGGAATTGCGCAGCGAAAAGGTGGCCGCCGTCGTCATGATGAAAGACCAGGAATCGCGTCGACGCGCCGAGGATACTTTGGCGCAGGCAATTACCTCACACGGCGCGCAGGGAGTCGCCATGTACACACTGGTTCCCGATGCCAACCCATCGAACGAACCGGCAACGCGCGCAGCGCTTGAAAAAGCGGCTGTGCGCGGCATCGTGGTGATGCGACTGATGAGCATCGACAATCAACTTAAGGTCAAGCCCGTTACTCAACTTGACCCGACTTATGGCGGATACTGGGACGGCTACTATGCAACCGGCCGAGTGTCGCCCTATACGGCTACGCCGGTCACGATCGGCACCGACATCCAGTCCACTACGACCGTCTATGTGGAAACGCTGGTTTACTCATTGAAACAGAATAAGCTGGTATGGAGCGGCCAGAGCAAAACGGTCGATCCGCCTAAATTGGAAGGATTCATCAAGCAGCTCACCGAGGATGTCGCCAGAGAGCTTCGAGAGCAAGGAGTGATGAAAAAATAGACAGCCGGCGACCAAGACCGGCACAGCGAACCTTCCCGATTCATTAAATCTACTTCTCGCTCTCGATACTCACTGCCGTTGCCTCGGTATACGTCATTTGCACTTGATCGCCTTCCTTTAAGGTATCGACGATCTCTTGTACCTCCGGATTTTTTACCGTCATGTTGCGGCTAAATCCGTTCTCATCTTTAAACGCGATCGAATGCGTCCCTTTGTCGACCGATTGGATGACGGCGCTGGTTACTTTCTGATAGCTAGACACTACCGCCGATTTGACTTCCGGCGCGGCGCGCAGGAGGTTCGTCCGCCGATCGGTTTCGCCTGGATCGATTTTGCTTGGGTTGCCGCGCGCGCGCTTTGGCGTAATGACCAAAGCAACCGATTCGACGTAGTGCATCAACAGCCTGTCACCCGCTTTAACTTGCGTCAAATCGCGCACTTCCCGCGGAACATTAATGATCACGCTTCGTCCGTCACGATCGCGCACGAACATCGAGCGATTGTTCACGTCGACCGATTCGACAGTGACCGACACCGTTTTAACGTCTTCTACGACAAACGGCTCCCTGGCCCACGACTCGGCACTGGGCAACCCTAGGGCAACCGAAGATGCGGCAACGATTGCCGCGGTCAAGACAACATTGGCTTTGAACACACGCCTCTCATCACTTAGTCAGCCGCATCAGGGATATGAAGAACGCGAGCAGACTCCATCAAGCCGTAACAACGTACGGCACGCAATCCGTATGCGGGGCATTGCACTATTTATTAAACGCGTGAGCGATCCGCCGCGCTCCCTGCGCGGAAATCAACGAGAGGGCGTACGTTTCTGTCGCCGCATCCTTCCGTGCCGGGTGCGTTCACCCGGCACGGAGGATGGTAACGATCGTTAGAATCTTTTCGATCCTTCCAACTTGAAAGTTCTGCCGTACGGACGACCGAGGTAAGGCTCGTACGACGCGATTTGACGCGCGAACGGCGGATCCTTATCGAACACATTGTCGATCGTGAGACTGAAGCGCAGCTCGTCGGACAGCGTCAACCCGTACGTGACGGCGTGGTGGAACATCCGCGGTATTTCCTTGCCTTTGACCGGAGTCACGTTGCAGCTAGGAAAGAATTGCCCGAACGCCAAAGTCGGCGTCGTATTGGTGATAGCTCCCGTCGTCGCCGTTCCTGCACCGGCCGGAATTTCACCCGGCGCCAAATTACATGCCGAACCCGTATTGGCGTTAAACACGTTTTGGACGAACCAAGGACTGGATGTCGGCGCCGAACCGGGATACTCCGGCGTGCCGAAGAACGCGCGCGCATCCTTGTAACTCGAACCGTAGCTCATGAGCCAATTGACGTTATGACGCTCCTGGTAGTTAAAGTTGAGCGACAACGTACCACGCCATCGCTGCACGCGCTGCCCCTGCCCCAACGTCATGCCAGGACCGTCGTTGGTCAGGCCGAGACCGTTATAGCCGACGGAATACTCCACGCCTTTGAACGTGTTGCCGCCCACGTCGTACTTTAGATTCCACGTGGTGTTGCTGTTGATCGTGGTGTTGACTCCCCACAGCGTAGGCAGGCGATACGTCAGGCCCAGATCGATCGCTTGCGTATTGACCACACCATCGGAATTAACGTTCGTGTTGGAAACGCTTTGGACGGCCAGCGCGGTTGTAGTCCCCGGAACGCAGGCTCCATTCAGTTCGACGAGCGGCCTCACGTCACCCGATTGCAGCTGCAAGTAGGGATGACTGCAATCGTCGACCACCCAAACAGGTGCGGCCACTGTTCCCGTATTTCTGGTGAATACTCGATTGACCAACTCGTCGACGGACGGAGTGAAGGGAATGCCTTTAATTTTGGTGCCGAAGAAATCCACCGTGGCCATAAACGAAGTGCCTAACTTGAAAATCAAACCGAAATTAAAGCTGGTGCCCGTTTCCGACTTCAAATCAGAGTTCTGAGTGAAGTAGGTGTCGCGATAACCGGTTTCGCTGCCCGTGAGCGCGGTGTTAGGAATGCGCCCAACTCGCGCTTGCCCCACAAAAACCGCCGCCGGAAGAGGCTCGACATAGCCGAAGTGCTCGCCGATCGATCCTCGAACCGCGAGCCATTCGAGCGGCGCCCATTTGAGCGCCAGCGTCGGAATGAACGCATCGATATCGGGACCGCCCCGGGTGTTGTAGAACTTTTCGTAGCGGCTCGCCACCTGCGCATGAAAAGTCTCGTGAATAGGCAATTTCAATTCCATGTACGCGGAACCGACCGGATAGCGGCGATGATAAGGATAGTCGCCGAACGGCAAGGCAACGAACACGCTGGTAGCTGCACCTGGAGCACCCGAAGCCGTGACCAAGCACGAGGTGTCTCCTGGCGTGTAGCAGGGGTTCGGCGCCACCAGCCCTTCGATGCGATTGGGATTGTAGAACTGCAAGTCAGTTACTTTTCTATTCTCAGCCAACCAGCGGAATTGAACGCCGGCGGCCCATCCGATCGGGCCACCCGGCAAGTTGAGCTTCGCCGCACCAGTCAAGACCGTATCGAAAACGTAGTACTGTTGCGTGAAGAGCGTATCGATCGGCTCGTAGAGCCAATCGGCCAACTCGGGGCTGTTTTGTAGACCCTGCCCGGGAAGGTAGCCGGCATAGGTTCCCGTGCCGACAAACCCGGGATTAATTTGGCCCGTGTTCATGTTGGCGCGAATAGCGCTGGAAAAGGGATTTAAGAAATAGCATCCCATTGCCGTATTGCCGGCGTTAGCGCCTGCGTCCGTATTGGCGGCGGCGATGCTAGCAACACTGCATCCCGGCGTGCCCGCCAAACTGCCATAGCCCCTCAATGCCAACTCCAACCGGCTCGCCAGCATTTGCTGCGCCTGATAGTGGAATACGTTGTGGCTATAGGACAGATTGGTATTTAAATTCAAATCGTCGGACCACAATCCTTCACCGAGATCCATGACGACACCGGCCGAAATACGCGCAGTTTCATAAAAACGATGGGAATAATTCGTCCCATTGCCAAATGCCGGATTGCCTCCGACTGCAAAAGGCCGCCATACAAACTCCGGCAGCATAATGCGCCCCGGCGCCGCTGGATTGGTTATGTTGGCGATCTGCGCCGGAGTGTACGCATTGTCATAGTCATTCAACCACTGTAGGACTGCCGGGTTGGTGCCTGGCGTTTGATAAGCTCTAAAGCCAAATGGCGTCACGGTAAGTCCATTTTGAGGTCCATTTGGAACTGCCGCTGGCCAGAGAGCCGGCGGGGTGCTCGGGTGATCATTAATTCGCGGTAATACATGTCGCCAGTACAGCGCTTCTGACTGGAATTGGATCGAATCCGAGAAGGTATGCGTGTACTGGCTGAAGAGATGATATTGATCCTGCACGTCTGCCAGGTTGATGTAGTCGCTTGCATGAAAACGGCAAAGAGGCGTGGGCGTATTGCCCCAGCCGGCGAACCCGCCGAGATCGAGGCAGTACTTGTCGCGGACGATGCCATTCGATGCGACGTGCCGGGTGCCGAGGTATTGATTGATGCCGGTCCCGACGGGGGTGATAGGCGTGTAGGTCGTCGCGGTGGTTCGCGTCTGCACGCCGTAACCGCCGGGCGATCCCGTAATCGGCCACGCAAAATCGTTCGGATTTTCAAGATACGACCCGTTGGAATAATTTCGCTCGCTCATCCTCAGCTCGGAGCGGTGATCGTAGGAAAGACTGATCAGCAAATTTCCTTTGTCGCCGATCGGTAGGCCCCAGTTTACGTAGGCGTTGTAATCACCTTGCGAATTCCTAATGAAGGTGTACGCCCCGCCGGTCTCGATCCCGTCGAAATTTTTCCGGGTAATGTAATTTTGGACGCCGCCGACCGCATCCGCGCCGTAGGTGGCCGCGCCGCCGTCTTTAAGCGTTTCGATTCGTTCGAGCACGTGCGACGGAATCAAATTGACGTTCTGGAACCCGCCGATGCTGGAACCCGCTTGCGGCGGCAGGCGCCGGCCGTTCAACAGCACCACGGTACGCGACGAACGCAGGTTACGAAGATTCACCGAGACGGCGCCGGGCGGCAGGCCGCTAAACAACTGCGACTCACCTTGAACGTTGCCGACTTCAGGCATGTTGCGGACCATCTCCAAGGCGGTCGGCACGCCCATCGCTTCCATTTCTTCGCGCGTAACCACAGTGACCGGCAACGCCGTATCTTTTGCCGTTCCTCTGATAAGCGAACCCGTAACGATTACTTCGTCGAGCTGAGTGGTGCTTCTCTTCTCTTTCTCTTTTTCTTCAACGTTCGGTTTCTCGGGACCCTGAGCGGACTGGGCATACCCCTGAACGCTCCATAGCAATGTAGAAATAGCAAGAACAAATGGTTGAGCAATAGCGCTCGCGCACCGCATAGCAACATGGCTGTGCATGATTGAGTCCCCCCAGCTTGTAACGACTTATTCTTCAAATAGTAAGCACGGCAACCGCGTCGGCCGCTGCACCTACATTCTCTTTATCTCAATCTCAAACACACCGCCCCACGCTTCAATGCAGCCACCGATATTTTCTAGGTCGGTTCGAGTACGGCGTTTATCCCAAGCTATGTCTCGATGAAATCACGACTGCAGAGCAAAGCAAAGTCAAGAAATGTTGTCACGCGGAACTTATCGGGCGAGCTAAGACTCCCGCGAACTCGCTCACGCTCAATTCGTTGCTCCGATTAACTCCGCCGCTCGCTTCAGCAGCAGCAGGTCCGAACCTTCCTGCAAGCTGGCGTAGATTTTTTTCAGCTCATCGCGGTCTTGTCGCGCGGCACGGTCGTGGCTGCAAAGCGCCACAAGCGCTTTAAGTTCATAGAAGGCCGCTTCTTGCGCGCGTGTAACGGCAAGCGCTTCGCGCGCAGCTTATCGAGCGGTGCTTCCCGATAAAGGCGCGTTACACCGGGGCCGACCGATCGGAACCAAATCGATCGAAACCAAGCGGCTACGTGACCCCGCATCCTTACTCGCAGTGCGGTACGCTTTACGCATGCACTTCCCGAATCAAATCATCCATATCGTCTCCGCATGCACGTGCTTCGCCGCGACACTCATGGCGAGCGTCGCAGACGGTGCATCCAACGATAGCGCGATACGAATCCTCAATACGCTGCGAACTGTCGAATGCTCGGGGCATCGCGCCGATGCGAAGCCGTTCAAGGCGGACGCCCGCCTTAACGCCGCCGCCAACTACGTCAAGAATGGCTTGGATACCCGTGAGGCACTGAAACGAGCCGATTATCAAGCAGATCAGTCGGCGATGATTCACCTCGGCGGTGCGGCGAGCACGGCGATGAGCGATGCCGGACTCAAGCGCGTCCTGGTAAACCACTACTGCAAGACATTAACCGATGACGCACTCACCGAAGTCGGCATTGCCAGCGGCAACAACGAGCTTGCTCTCGTATTTGCCGCTCCTTTCACGCCACCGCCTCCCGCAGACGCGAATAAAATTGCTCAACACGTTCTGCAGTATGTGAACGAAGCGCGCACCAAACCGCGCAAATGCGGCCGAAAGTCATTCTCGCCCGCTCAAGCGTTGTCGCTGAATGCCACTCTCGCCCGAGCCGCCCAAGCGCACGCGAAAGACATGGCCGCGCACCGAAAAATGTCGCACACCGGGTCGGACGGCAGTTCGCCGGATGAACGGGTGACGCGCGTTGGGTACGCTTGGAAATCCGTCGGCGAGAATGTAGCGATGGGTCAGTTAAGCGCGAAGGAAGTCGTCGACGGCTGGTTGTCGAGCCCACATCACTGCGAGAACATCATGGACCCCGATTTCATCCACATGGGCGTGGCTTACGCGGCCGTCGGCAAGCACGAAACCGGAATATATTGGGCGCAGGTATTCGGTAAGCCTAAGTGAATTGCGGCGTGACCGTTTGCTGCACTTTGTTATGCTCGCATCTCCCGATCGTTTCTTTCGATCGACCTGGAGCGCTCGATGCCCACCAAAGCAAAGCCGGCTTCCAAACTGAAACGCGCACCCGCCAAACGAAAGACGCCTAAAAAGGCGAAGCCGCGAACGCGCGGAATGGAACCGGCCGATTGCGCCCGGCAGGATGCCGATGTCGGCGATACCGCGAGTCGCATTACCGAGATCGGCGGCGTCGTGCTCGGACGCTATCGCGAACCGCTCGGCGGCAATCCGCTATTGCTCGCTGCGTTACCGATCGACTCGGTGGAACCGACTCCGTTTCAGCGCGATCTGTCCGATGCACACCATAAAAAGCTCTCCGGCGTGATCGACAAGATCGGTTTGTTTCTCGATCCGGTCATCGCGATCACCGCGCCTCGCGAAGGCTTCTGGACACCGAACGGACGTCATCGCCTCGAGGCCATGCGCCGACTCGGTGCGCGAACCATCATTGCGCTCGTCGTACCCAAGCGCGAAATCGCCTGGCAGATCCTCGCGCTGAACACGGAAAAGGCCCACAACCTGCGCGAACGCTCGCTCGAAGTCATTCGCATCTATAAGGGACTTCTGGAAGAAGACGCTACGCGCGACGAAAAAGGGTTCGCATTTTACTTGGAAGAAGCGGCCTTGGTTACGCTCGGACTCTGTTACGAACGCAACGGAAAATTCGCCGGCGGCGCCTATCATCCCATCTTGCGCCGCCTGACGGAGTTCAGCGAAAAATCGATTCGTGTCGCCATCAAGGCGCACGAAGAGCGCGCCGATAAACTTTTCGAACTCGACGAGCGTGTCACTGCCGCCGTCAAGAAACTCAAGGAACGCGGACTGGTCAGCCCCTATCTGCGCAATTTCGTCATCGCCCGAATCAATCCGCTCCGCTGGATGCAAGGAGACTTGCCATCGTTCGACTCGGTGCTCAAAACCATGACGGAACGAGCGCAAAAATTCAATGCCGACAAAATTCAGCAATCGGATTTGGCGAATGTGGCTGGCTCGCCGGACTCGGCTGAATAGTTCGGCGGCGTAGTTCGGCGGACTAACTCGCTGAAAATAAACCGTCGCTACTTAATCGATGAAACTGGTTTTACTTCCGGGGCTGGACGGCACAGGTGTGTTGTTCCGCCCCCTATTGGCATCGTTGCCTCCATCGATCGAACCGATCGTCGTTTCTTACCCAGCGCGAGAACCACTGGGCTACGACGACTTACTCCCCCTGGTTGACAAAGCGCTCCCGCGCGATGAGCCTCACCTGATTTTGGGCGAATCGTTCGGCGGTCCGTTATCCCTTCGCGCCGCCGCGACACGTCCGCCAGGACTACGCGGCGTCATTCTGTGCGGCTCCTTCGTCACCTGCCCCTACGCCTACGCGCCGCCTTGGCTCGTTCACGCCGTTCGTCCAGCGCTTTTCCATTCGTTTCCGCTCTTCGTCAAACTGCAAGCAGCACTCGGTCTTTACGAAAGCCCTGAACACCACGCGCTCGCCAAGGAAGCCATCTTCCAAGTGTCCCCTGCCGTATTCGCGCACCGCGCTCGCGAAATCGCACGCATCGATGTGACCCCAGAACTGCGGGCCTGCAAGACTCCTCTCTTATATATACAAGGTACCCGCGATCGAGTGGTCGGCGCGGGCAATCTGCGCGGCATTCAACGCATCAGGCCGGACATTCAAGTCGCCAGAATCGATTGCGGGCATATGATCTTGAAAACTCGGCCGGTTGAAGCGGCCGCGGTTATTGCGGAGTTTGTGAAGCGCTGCGGCTGAAAGGCAGATGCCTGGCCACCAGCCACTAGCCACTAGCCACTAGCCACTAGCCA
>CAZQYC010000128.1:0-3685 GCA_964597495.1 uncultured Steroidobacteraceae bacterium
TGTGCATTGAGCAGCTTTGCGCCGCTTGCCATTTCGTCGAAGAACGAAGCGCCGTGAGCTTGTAAATACGCAAGCATGGCGTCGGCACTTGGCGAGAGTTCCAGTGCCGCCTGTTTGTCATTCGCTGTCAGCGTTTGCAACAGTGGCCATTGTTTGCGAGTGACGATGCCGATCGGCGTCGAACGAACTGGTCCGGCTGTCGTCGATGCGGGCGCTTGCAGTCGCGCCCACAAAGCACGGCCGGAGAGACATAGACTGTCGAGCCAATTCGGATCGTAGTCGTGCATGCGAACCGGAAACACATCGGTTTCCCAGGCCGCCGCCGGTACTTCGAAGCCTTCCAGTTGTTCCACCAACGCGGCGAGCGCCTGCACGCCTTCGGGTCGGTCGGTTCGAGTGACTCCTTGCCACTCGAGCAAGAAGCGCATGCAGTCCGCCGTGCTGACCGGTTCGATTTCCGCGCGCAGCGATTGCAAGGTGTAGCGATGAATGCGGGCGAGTAGACGGCGTTCGCACCACTCAATGGGTGGGCTACCGGCAACCGGCGACCGGCCAGAAAAGTTCGGCGTGAACTGGCCGCGTAGCACAAATCCTTCCGTTTCCAACGCGAGCAATGCCGCGTCGATTTCCATTGGCCTCAACGACAATGTACTCGCCAGTTCGGCGCTCGTCGTTGGGCCCATGCCCTGCATTCGGCCGCGAAGCAATTCCATTGCGGCGGTTTCCTTGTCCCAAGAACGATCTTTGTACGGTGCCGGAGCGGAAACCTCTGGATCAAAGGTGCCCTGAGGATAGAGACATGACAACATCGGCAAATTTTCTGCGGCGATCCAGTAGCTCTGCATGTCGATTTGCAGGCAGCTCGCGCGTTTCGCCGCTGCCAACTGCTCGAACAACAAGGTCCAATGATTTCGTTCGCCTTCGATTTGAGTGACGATGCCGAGCGTCATAAGCGCGTCGTGCAGCTCGTCGTCATTGCTGGCATCGGGCCAGGCTTCGTCGCGGACGGCGCGAATGGCTTCGGGATTCAGTTGGCCGAATTCCTGAGCCGCTTGCGGATCGAGCCAGCGTCGCGAGGCGACCGCTTGCGTGCGCCGTTCTTCAAGCGGCGCATCGTCGAGGAACGCATACGGCCGGGCGCTCAGGATTTCCTGCGCCAGCGGCGACGGGCCAGGCAAGTCGCGCGCGACTACTTTGATCGCTCCGCTTTCGATGTTCGCCAGCATCGCGATCAGTCCGTCCACGTCCATCGCTTCATGCAAGCAGTCGTTTACCGTTTGCTGAACAAGTGGATGATCCGGCACTTCGCGGTCGCCTTTTATGTTCTCCTGGCAGGCCAGTTGATCGGGAAAGACGACGGAAATCAAATCTTCGGCGGCAATGCGCTGTATCGCGGCCGGCGTGCGTTTGCCGCCGCGCATGCGCGGAATGGCGAGTGCGATGCTGGCATTCCACCGCCAGCGGGTCGCGAACATCGGCGCATCGAGCAGCGCTTGCACCAGCACGTCCTTGACGGTGTTG
Source organism: uncultured Steroidobacteraceae bacterium (assembly GCA_964597495.1). GTDB lineage: Bacteria > Pseudomonadota > Gammaproteobacteria > Steroidobacterales > Steroidobacteraceae > CAZQYC01. The sequence goes on from CAZQYC010000128.1 coordinate 1,522, forward strand.
CTGTGCAAATAGCGGGCGATGTCGTCGAGAGCGAAGCTGTGCGTTTCGCCGAGAGACAGAATGATGGCATCTTCGGTCGCCGCCGCCTGCAGTTCGAAATTGAAACTGCGGCAGAAGCGCTTGCGTAACGCGAGCCCAAAGGCGCGATTGATGCGTCCGCCGAAGGGCGCATGAATGATCAATTGCATGCCGCCGGTTTCGTCGAAGAATCGTTCCAGCACGATCTGCGATTGGCTCGGCAAGTCGCCAAGCACTGCCTTGGCGGAACCCAGATAGTCGATAAGTTGCTCGGCCGCCGTGCGATCGAGGTGATGCTGTTCTATGAGCGTAACTTTCGCCGATTCCAAGGAATCGGCCGTGATCTCCTGAAGCTGTCCTGCGATCTCTGCGCGTAGCTTGCCTACCGAATCCGAAAGCTCGAACGTGCGCGCCGGCGCTTCGCCGAGCCAGAAGGGAATGGTGGGTGGCTGGCCATGCGCATCCTCGACGCGTACGCGGCCGGCTTCGACGCGCAGGATGCGATAGGAACTGTTGCCGAGTTGAAAGATGTCTCCTGAGTTGCTTTCGATGGCGAAGTCTTCGTTGAGCGTTCCGACCAGCGTGCCTTGCGGTTCGAGTACGACGCGATAGTCGGCATTGTCGGGAATCGCGCCGCCGCACGTGATCGCCGTGAGCTTCGCGCCGCGCCGGGCGCGTACTTGTTGGTTGACCGCATCGCGGTGCAAGTACGCGCTCTGCCGCCCGCGTCGCGTCGCGAAGCCCTCCGACAGCATGGCGATGACGTCGTCGAATTCCTTGCGCGAGAGATTGCGATAGCTCCAGGCGCGCGTAACCAGCGCGAACAAGTCGTCTTCGCCGTACTCGCGAGCGGACACTTCGGCGACGATTTGCTGGCAGAGCACGTCGATGGGCTTGTCTTGGAAAATCAAGCGATCGAGTTCGCCGGTGCGCACGGCGTCCAAAAGCGCCGCGCATTCGATCAAGTCGTCGCGACTCAACGGCAGCAGCCGGCCCTTGGGGATCCCGCCCACGGAGTGATTGGCGCGACCGACGCGCTGCAGGAAGGTCGCGATCGAACGCGGCGAACCCAATTGACAGACCAGCTCGACCTCGCCGATGTCGATACCGAGCTCAAGCGAGGCGGTGGCCACCATCGCCTTGAGTTTGCCTTGCTTCAATCGCTGCTCGGCATCGAGGCGCGATTCTTTCGCGAGGCTGCCGTGATGAGCGGCCACGTTCGTTTCACCGAGACGCTCGCTCAAGTGCCGCGTGACCCGCTCCACCATGCGCCGGGTATTCGCGAAAATGAGCGTCGTGCGATGCGCTAAGACGAGCGCCGCGAGTTTGTCGTAAACGTTATTCCACACCTCGCCTGACATGACCGGTTCAAGCGGAGCATCGGGAAGCAACAGGGCGAGGTCGCGCCGGCGGACGTGGCCGGTGTTGATGATGCGGCAACCGGATAACAAGAGATCGGCTACCGGCTGCCGGCTCCCGGTTAAGAAGGCGGCGACTTCGTCCATGGGCTTTTGCGTTGCCGACAAACCGATTCGCTGCAGAGGTTTTGAACACAGTGCATCCAATCGCTCCAGCGACAACGATAGATGCGCTCCGCGCTTCGTTGCGGCGACCGCATGAATTTCGTCGACGATCACCGTGCGCGCGGTGCTCAAGAGTTCGCGGCCGGAATCGGACGTGAGCAACAAGTACAGCGACTCGGGCGTGGTGACTAAGATGTGCGGGGGCTGACGGCGCATGGCCGCACGTTCGGACTGTGGCGTATCGCCGGTGCGCACTTGCGCGCGTATTTCCACGTCGCGCAGGCCAAGTCGAATCACTTCCTCGTTGATACCAGCGAGCGGCCGCTCGAGATTTCGCTGTACGTCGTTTGATAGCGCCTTAAGCGGGGAGACATAGACGACTTGAATGCCGTTTTGCAAACGGCCTTCGACACCCTGGCGCACCAGCGAATCGATGGCTGCAAGAAATGCCGCCAGTGTTTTACCCGAACCGGTCGGCGCGGCAATCAGCGCGTGCTCGCCGGATTGAATTGCCGGCCAGGCATCGAGTTGCGGTTGGGTGGGCCGAGCGAACGCGCCTTTAAACCACTGGGCAACGGCAGGATGAAATCGATCGAGCGACATGCGCCTATAGTACTCCGGCG
>CAZQYC010000128.1:3785-8422 GCA_964597495.1 uncultured Steroidobacteraceae bacterium
AAATACTCGCCCCGCGCGCTGCCGGCCTGCTATTTTATGCGTCCAATGCGCAATCGCCTGGTTCTGCTTTTTATCGTCGGTAATTTCTTCGTCGCCACGAGCTTCATGGCGGTGACGGGGTTGATGCCCGAAATTATGGCGGCGTTGAACGTTTCCTCCGCGCAGGCGGGGCTGCTGATCTCCGCGTTCGGGTTGACCGCCGGTATTTGCGCGCCCACGTTGGCGACGATGGGGTCGAGCATCGATCGCCGCAATCTGTTGACGGTAGCGATGGCATGTTGCGCGATCGCCAACATTTTGGCGGCGTTCAGCCAATCGTATCCGGCGCTCATGTGGGCGCGGGTGTTGGCGGCAGTGACCTCCGCGGTGTTTACGCCGCAAGCGGCGGCGACGATGAGTACGCTCGTGCCGTCTAACGAGCGCGCACCGACGCTTGCCAAGCTGATGATTGGTTGGGCGGTCGGTTCCGTGCTCGGCAGTCCGCTCAACATTTCGATTGGTACGCACTTCGGTTGGCGTTATGCATTCGGCGCGATAGGACTCGCCAGCGCGATCATGGCGGTCTTCGTATATCTCTGGGTGCCGCGCGGCGTGAAAGTGCCGACGCTTAATTTGCGCAGCTGGATGAAGATATTCAAATCGCCGCCGCTCGTGATCTTGACCGGCGCGACCGGGTTCGCCAACGTCGGCGGCATGCTCATGTTCGGTTTCATTGCCGTGATCGCCAAGGACGTGCTCGGCGTGGTCGGCGACAAATTGTCGGCGCTGATGTTCGTCAGCGGCATCGGCAGTTTGATCGGCAACTTGACGAGCGTGCAGATGCTCAAGCGCACGAGCGCGGCCAATGTCGCCTACAAGTGTGCGCTCAGTTCGGTGTTCGTATTGCTGGCATGGCCGCTTGCGGCGGAGTGGCTCTGGCTGATTTTCATTCTGCAATTTATCTACAGTGCCGGAGGAGCGGGGTTTCCCGCTGTCCAGCAGGCGCGCTTGGTCGCCGTCGCGCCCACGCTGGCGTCGGCCACCATCGCGCTCAACTCTTCGATTACTTACATGGGCGGCGCAATCGGTTCGTCCTTGGGTGCGGTCGCCATCAATGTCGTCGGTCCGCGCTACATGGCCTGGGTGGCGGTCTTTTTCGTGCTGGCCTCCCTCGCTTGTTCCATCGTCGGCGAGCGCTATGCGCGCGTGGCGCCGGAATTTCTCGACACGCAAGCGATGAAGGCGGCGAAAATCGAACGACCGCCTACTTCGCCTAATTGAAGGCGTAGTCAATTCACAGCAGGGGAGAACCTAGAGTGGGAATCGCAATCACGAAACGCGCCATCGACTTAGGCATCGTCACCACCAATGGCGATGCGATGCTGAAGTTCTATCGCGATGTGCTAGGTCTTCAGTATTTACGCGAGATAAAAATGCCGGGCGGGGGCGTGATGCATCAGCTGGGTTGCGGCGATACCGTGATCAAAGTGGTGGTGGTCGATAGTTTGCCGGCAAAGACACCCGTCGGCGGCATTCGCGGCGCCAATGGCTATCGCTATTGGACGATTTCGGTCAGCAATTTGTCCGACCTCATGAAGACGTGCGGTGACGCCGGATACAAGATTGCCGTCAAAGAAGTTGAATTCCGTCCGGGCGTGAAGATCGGCATCGTCGAAGACCCGGACGGCAATTGGGTCGAGTTCTTGCAATTGGGAGGTTAGCCTCTGATATGAGCCATGCAACCTATCGCGACAATCTTCTTGCCGGCAAAGTGGCGTACATCGCCGGCGGCACGAGCGGCATCAATTTAGGCATCGCGTTGCGATTCGCCGAACTTGGCGCACAGGTTGCCGTCGTCGGTCGGAACGCCGAAAAGGCTGCCATGGCGGCGGCCGAGATTCGCACGGTCGGACCGGGGGCGCTTGGGATGTCTGCCGATGTGCGGGAATACGAGGCGGTGGAGCGATCGCTTCAGGAAACGGTAAAGGCGTTCGGCGGAATCGATATCGTCGTTTCCGGCGCGGCAGGTAATTTTCCGGCGCCGGCGTTAAGCATTTCCGCGAAAGGATTTAAAACCGTCGTGGATATAGATCTCATCGGGACCTATAACGTGTTTCGTGCGGCGTACGACGTCGTTCGCCGTCCCGGAGCGTCGCTGATCGCGATCTCCGCGCCGCAAGCTTTGCATCCGATGACGTATCAAGCTCATGTTTGCGCGGCGAAAGCCGGCATCAACATGCTCGTTAAATGCTTGGCGATGGAATGGGGCCCAGCCGGCATTCGCGTCAACGGAATTTCTCCGGGTCCGATCGAAGGCACCGAAGGCATGGCGCGCCTAGCGCCGACGGAAGCGATCCAACAGGCGATGACGAATAGGTTGGCAATGCGGCGCTACGGTCGCCGAGACGAAGTCGGCGATGCCGCGATCTATCTTTGTTCGACAGCGGCCAGTTATGTGACCGGCACGATCATGGACTGCGACGGCGGGACCCAGTTAGGCGATGCAGGCCGCGACTGTCTGACGAAGACACGATGAGATAGCCTAGAGCCGAATGGCGCTTAGTTAAGTGTCGATGTTCTTGGCTCCCTCTCCCTTGACGGGAGAGGGGCGGGGAGAGGGTGGAAAGTTACGCGATAACGAACAATTCGTGGTTCAGCCCCCTCTCCCTAACCCTCTCCCGCAAGGGGAGAGGGAATTAAGAAATCACTTCAACTTGAACTGCACTCGCACGACCATGGATTGCGTCTGCGTGTCGACGATGGGGCGTCGTTCGAATTTGTATTGCAGGATGGCGGCGATGGCGGCTTGCTCGAATTTTCTCGCGAAAGGCCCAGGCGGATTGCTCGCGATTGCCGCGGCGTCATAGACGTCGCCGGCGGCGTTGATCTTGAAGCCTACGTCCACCCAACCCGAAACGCCCGCTTGCATCGCGTCAGGGGGGAACCTGGCCGCCACCGATTTGACGACTTTAGGCGCGGAGGCAATTGAGCTGGCGGGGGGAACCGGCAGAGCCGCCGGCGGCGTGCGCGTGTTCTGTAAGCGCGTCTCGGCATCTTGCAATTCCGGCCCATTGAACTCGAGGCGTCTCGTTTCGTCGAGCAAGCGCACGGCAATATTGAATTGCCGTTGTGCCGTCGCTTGATTCGCGTTGTCGATCAACTTCAAGGCGATCGCCCGCGTCGCTTCTTGGACTTCGGCGCCGGAGGAGTCCAAGCGTTGTAGCTGGGAGAGATAGTATTTCGCGTTGTCTTGCGCCGGCTCGAACAGGGCGTTTTCGCGGGTGCGCTGCAAAGTAAGCCGCAGAAAATTACCGCGCACGTTCGATTCCGCCGCCACGTCGATTTGTCCGCGGAGCTTTGTCACTGCGGTGGGATCCGGTGCGAAACGGGCAGCGTCGGACAAGCGGCGGCGCGCAGCGTCGAGTTGCTGTCGCGTCAGCGCTTCTTGTGCCTCCGCCAGGAGGCGCGTGCCGATGTCGCGCAGACCCTGGTCGACTGCCGGATTGTTGGGGTCGGCCCGTTCCGCTAAGCGGAAGAAATGTTCCGCGCTATCGGTTTCGGGCGAGACCAATCGTCCTTGCGACAGGCGCTGGCGGCCCGCGGCAAGCCAGCGCGTTACGGCCTGTGCGCGTTGAATTGAATTGCTGATGAGGCCCGACGTCGATTCGAGATCCGTCTGTGCTCCGCGCAGCCGTGTCTGCGCCGCATTGGCTTTATCCGCTTCGATCCGCGCAACCTCCGCCGACTGCTCCGCAAGTTTTCGCGCTTGTCGGTAGTCTCGGGCCTTGTTCACTTGACCGTCGAGGAATGCAAGTCGTTTGTGATCGGGCAGTATGTCCCTAAGCGCCGCGACCGACGCTGCCGCCGCATCGTGTTTGTCTTCGGTTAACTGTCGTTCGGTCTGCTCGACCAGACGCTCGGCGATCTTGTCGATCCCTTGCAGCGCCTCGGCATGGCGGGCATCGCGTTTGAGAACGCGCCGGTAAAAATAGAGTGCGTTCGCGTTTTCCGGCGCGATGTAGTCGCCTGCGTCATAGGCGCGCCGCGCGAGTTCGAGCTCGGCGTCGAGCAGAACGGCAAGTTCGGCCTTTTGACGAAATTGATCGTTCCAGTACCAAACTAGACCGCCCGCCATGAGCAACAAAAGCGCTGCGCCCCATGCATAGGGAACCAGGCGCCGAAAGTCGAAACGGTCTTCGACGGAGAAATTCGGTTCGAAGGTTTGCATCGGACGGAAGGGTTGATGGGCTCCGCTGCGCATCGGCGCCGATTGTGCGGGCGATCGGACCGCTGGCTCCATGGCTTCATCGGAAAGCGACACGGGGGTTTTCGACTGCACGTAGAGTCGTTTCGCCGACTCGACGCTGAGCCGAATGAGCGGTGCGGAAAGCGGCTTCGGGAGAAAGCTGTGCAGGGCAGGCGTGTTGAGTAATTTGCGAAGCGCCAGGCCTTGGGCAGGTGTGCCGCTCGCGATCGTGACCAGGCAAGGTTCAGCGGCACGAATCGCAATCGAGATGCGCTGCAGTTCGGTCTGCGTGCCTGCACGGTCGGTAATCAAAATGGGACAGGCTCCCATTTCCGCCATCTCGACCGCGCGCTCAATCTGCGTGGCGAGGCGAATGTCATGCCGGTCTTGCAAGGCATGGCAAACGGATTGA
>CAZQYC010000129.1:0-8402 GCA_964597495.1 uncultured Steroidobacteraceae bacterium
TGGCGAAGTCGTACTCGCCATTCACTTTCGGGATCGCGGCAATCGGATCGGTGCCGTTAGTCAGCTCGAATCCATCCTTGCGCACGATGACTTCCAACCGGAATTCCGGCGGCGGACCTGCAGCCGCCGAGTTGTTGCTCGGCAACTCCAATTGCATGATGGTGAGCCGCGAGAAGACCGCCGTCATCAGCAAGAAGGTGACCAACACCGTAAAGATGTCGATCATGGGCACCAGCATCAGCGATGCCGGCTTCTTCCCGTCCATGTAGCTGCTCCCCATGAGCGTCCCGGCATAGGCGAACGGCCGAGAGCTACTGGAACTACCGTTAGCTACGTGCATATGCATTACCCGTTCGCGACGCGAGCCAGCTCGAGCCGGCTTTGCGTCCGTGTCGATTGCCGATCGCCCATGGCGATCAAGAATTTAACGGCGCCGGTTTCCAGGCTCGTCATCAGTTCGCCCGTCTTCGTTTGCAAGAAGGCGTGAATGAACAAAACCGGGACCGCGACCATGAGACCGAACGCCGTACAGTTCATGGCTTCGGAGATACTCGCCGCTAGCAAGTTCGCTTTCTCCGCGGGATTGGCCGTGGCCACCGCCGTAAAGGCATGGATCAAACCGCTCACCGTGCCGAGCAAGCCGAGCAATGTCGCGAGGTTTGCAAAGGTACCTAGGTAGTGCGTGCGCTTTTCGACCTGAGGAATGATCTCGAGCATGCTGCCGCGCATTGCCTTCTCGACATCGTCGATTCGGCGCACGGCCCCTTGTCGAGCTAAACCGACCAGCATCAGTCGCGCAATCGCTGTCTCGCCCTTGCCGGCGACCTCACGCGTCTTGTCGAAGTTACCGTCGTTGATGGTGGGCTCAATGTCGTTCCACGCATTACGGTTCTTGACCACCAATCGGCTCAAGGTTACGTAGCGTTCGATTGCGATCGCCGCCGCGAGTGCGGCCACGATCAGAATCGGGTACATGAACGCTCCGCCCTTCACGAAGAAACTTACAATCGAGTAGAAGATATCCACGATTCAGACCCTCTTAGCTGCAAACCATCTGGAAATTGATCAGGGTTAATTCATCATCACGATGCGAAACTTAAGTGCGACAAACTATTTGCCGCCGCCGGAACGAATCTCGTAGTAACTCAATTCGCGCATAAACACTTCTTTGTCGACCGGCTGGCGAGAGTCGTCGAGCATCTTTGAGATTTCTTGGCTCTCGCCGAGCTGCGAACTTTTCCAGGGGACGATGACCAGCGCCTTAGGCGCCTCTTGGTTTCCCAAGATCGAGATGCCCAAGAGCGCCTTCGCTTCAGCGGGCGCTTCCTTGGCCTTAGCGCTTGAGCCGGCTTTCTTCGCCGCCGAGACCTTCGGTGTGACTGTCTTAGGATTGGATTTGTCGTCCGCCAACGCAACACCGATCAATAGCGCGCCGATCATCACCGGAGCAAACGCGCGTCGCATGTATTGAGTGTTCATAGAAAGGTTCCTATCGCTTCACTCGGTTCGCGAGGTCCGCAATCCATTTCGCGGTGAGGTCATCCGCCGGCGCAGTACGTTGATAAGCTTCGTAGTGCTCCAAGGCGCAGGCGTAGTCCGCCAGATACAAATCGCAAAGGATCGCGAGGTTGCGCTGGGCGTAGTGAAACGACGGATAGAGTTCGAGCGCCTTCTCGTAACTCGATCGTGCATTCGCGAATTGGCCCTTGCGCCGATACACCATTCCGAGCTCGTTGTAGGCGATCGGATGCCGGGGATTCAGTTGCAGCGCTTTCTTGAAGCTTGCTTCGGCGCGATCGAGGTCTGCCGAGCGCGCGTAGGCGATGCCGAGATCGATATGCGCGGCGGTGACATTCGGGGCGCTTTCCGTCACTTTGACGAGCGAAGCGATGCCGGGCTCGTACTGCGTTTTTTCCAGCATCCGAACGGCGTTTTCATAGTCCGCTCGCACGTCGGCGCCTACATGCACGTCCTCGACGATCGTGAAGCCCGTTGCATCTTGCTGGATATCGATACGCGGCTGCTCATTCGCTGCTCGCTTGGTATCGGGCTGCTTGACCGGCGTCGAGCATGCGGCGAACGCAAACAACAAGAGGCACGTCGGTAGGTGCGACGCGCACAAGGCGGCGATTTTAAGGTGCGGATGCATTAGATCCTCCCGCTACCCGTGCGTTGCTATCTCGCAGCAGATTCGTATCAACATTTGACGCAGACTCGGCGCTTGGCGAAAGAGTCGGTGACGTCGGCGCACGGTAGGCGTAGCGATCGATGGATCCGAGCAGTCCGCTGCTGATCTCTTCCTTCGCATATCGAACCGGCATCAGCACCGCCAATTTCGAGAGGCTTTGCTCGGTCCATGTGTTGTAAATGCCCGAGCGCAACAATTCGATGTTCTTTTCATGGACTGCGATCGCGCGTTCCTCGTAGGGGAAAGCCGTCTCCTCGAGGTCGAGTTCGTACTTCTGCAAGTCCTTGGGCTTCATATTTGCGGGCCGTTCGGATTCCATCAGCGCGCGATTGAACCCGAAATAGATTTCGGCCATGTGGTAAGTGGCGCCGGCAGTCACTTCTCCGACCTTGTAATCGATGAGCGCACCGAAGGATTTCAGCGCGGCATCCATGCGTTGCTGCTTGAGCTTCAGGCTGCGCTCGAACGGTTGAACGAGTTTCACTTGGGCAAATTCATCGTACAAACGTGTCGCGAGCACCAGCGCGCTGCGTGCAGCGAGATTGCGGACGCGGTCGGTTCGCTCCGTCCCCGACTTCGCATCGATACCGACGATTTGGCGAAGTTGATCGCGGTAGCGTTCGATGTCGCCTTTGTCCTTATAGAGCTCCGCGATCTTGAATCGCGTTTCGACAAGCGGTTCGAGCGGGCGCGGAAATTCCGAGACGTAACGTTGGTATACCGTCAGCGCCTGATCTAGATTCTTGGCTTGTTTATGCAAGTCGCCGGCGAGCAAAAGCGCTTCGCTGCGCAGTTCGGGATTGTCGGATTCGTTCGCTATACGTTCATACTCGCCCGCCGCTTGGGCCACCTTCCCGCTTTCCTTGTAGATATTGGCAATCTGCTTGGTGGCCTCGCGCACCAACTCGTGCGCGGGATACTCCCGTCGAAACGCTTCGAGAACATCGGCCGCAGCGGTCCAATCCTGAAGGCGAATGAGCGCGGCGCCGGCGTCGTATTGCGCGGCGGCCGCGATTTTCTGCGCGGTCGGCGCGACTTTCTTGATTCGCAAGTAGTGCTCGGCAGCGGCTCGGTAGTCTTGCGACGCGTTCGCTTGCTCGCCTTGTTTATAAATCGAAGCGGCGAGATTATCGACGAAACCGGCGTGCTTCGAATCGCTCTTCGGCACTAGCTCGAGGACGCGAGCGTAAGCGCCCTCCGCTTGCACGTACTCGTTCAGATCAAAAGACGCATGAGCGACGACGATCCACGCCGAGCGTCGAATCGCGAGTTCCGCACTCGGGTAGCGATCGATCAGCTTTTGCGCTGCCGCTCGCGCCCGACCGGTCTCCTTGGTTTCGTAGAGATCGTCAGCGGCGGCGCCCAGAACCGGCGCGGCATGCTCATCCTGCGGGAACGTGTCGGCGAACTTCAGCGAGCTTGCTATCGCCAGGCGCTTGGTCTCATCGCGCTGTTGATCGCCCTGCTTATCGATAATCTTCAGCTGTTCGCGATAGGCGAAGATGGCCGCATATCCCGCGGCGGCCGCCTTTTCATGAACGGCGTAGTTGTACGCCGTGCGCTCGTACTCGGTCGCCGCTTGGACGAACTCCTTCTGTTCGAGCAACAAGTCCGCCAGTTGGTAATTCACGCTCGGCGATTCGGCGCCGTTGGGGAACGACGCCAACGACTCTCGATACCAGACGAGCGCCTCGCGGTAGTTATCCTGCTTTTCGTTAACAAGATCCTCGCGCTGATACTGCGCGTGATAGTGATTGGCCAGATCCTTCAAATTGCTCTTGAGATAGGCGAGCACCTCAGGCCGTTCTTCGACGGAGAAGCGGCGCCAATACTCGGCCTGCAGTCCATACGCCTTCGCAAACTCCTTTTTCGAATCGAGCACGAGCTTTTGGAAGCCGCCCTTCGTATAGATCTCGACGATGCGCATACTGAAATGCGGCGCGGTGCGGTGATAGGGGTTCAGCTTCACGAACGTTCGATAGGCGGCGGCGGCGTCGTGATATCGCAGCTTCTCGACGTAGTGTTCGCCGAGGTTGCTGTAGATCCGGTCCTCGTAAGCACGCTTACCGTTCGTAGCGAAGTATTCGCTCACGATTTCCGGGCCGCCGAGGTTTGAGAAACTCAAACTGATGATGCGAAACGTATCGGCAATGCGACGCTCGTCCGCCTCTTCATGCGCCGCATCGAAGTCGTAGCCGATCGAAACCTTGTAGTCGAGCAGCGCTATGTATTGATGCAGCGCCTCGTCGTAAAAATCCTGCTTGTAGAGCGTCCATCCGAGTTTGTAGAGAGCGAGTTCGTAATATTCCGAGCGACTGCCGAGCGCGATGATCGCGCCGTAAGCGCTCTCGGCGTCGCGATACTTTCGGCGCGTGAAGAAAAACTCCGCGCGACGGAATTGGACTTCGTCGAGATAACGCGATTGCGGGTACTTCGCTATCAGCGTATCCATCGTCCGCATCGCATCTTCGGTGCGGCCGAGCTCGTCAAATGCCCGCGATTTCTGATAGAGAACCTTATCGGCGTGCTCGTAATTCGGGTACTCCGCCAATAACTTGTCGTAAAGCGCGATAGCCTCTAACGGGGCCGATGCCGAAGGCTCGATGGAACCTCCGGGCGCGGCGATTGTTTCCTGAGCCGTCGCGCGACGTTCGAATTCTCGCTGCGATTCGGACAGATCGGCGATGCTGGCTGCCCGCGGGCGCGAATTGTCAGACGCGGGGGCGGACACGTTCGCTGGCGAGACGGGAACGTGTTCCGGCTTAGCATCTGACTTGGTATCTGACTTAGTATCTGGCGCCGCCCTTTCGACCAACTTACCGTCGCCAAGCAGTCCGAACTGCTTCTCGACTTTGAGGTCCGCAAGTCGTCGCATCGCTTCCGGCGTCATGGCGGTCTTCGGTGTATCTGTTAGATAGCGCCGATAGCTTTCCATGGCTTTATCGAGACCGTCCTCCACTCGGACTTCGCCGAGTTCGGGCTGAACGTTGCGCAAATCGGCAAGCGTGTGCTTGCTCGACTGTTGAGCGCACGCGGCTAGCGTGAGCGAAATCGTTACGGCAAGGGAGCGCGCGACACACATTAGCGAGTCTCCCCTTCTGCTTGTTTACGTGCGGCGCGATCGTAGCTGTCGGCGACGGCGTACCGCGCTTGGTTCCGATAGGTCTCCAGGCGGTCGCGGCGCGAGTTGAGTTCATTGATGGCCACCATCTCGAGCAGCTGGCCTTGCCGCGCCATGACCAGGCCGACGCTCTGCTGGCGTTCGGTGACACGCTGCCGCAGCCGTGCAATCGAATCGTCATACCCTACATAGCTGAGAGTCGCCGCTTGGCGGGCTCGGACGAATGCGTCGTATTGCTCTTTCAGCATCGCAATGTCCGCGTTCAACGCTTTGAGATGCTTATAGGCGTCGGTCAACCGCTCGTGATATTGCGTGTAGAGATTCCACGTGAACACGCCATGCAACCGCTCGATTCTTCGCTGCAGAGCAAGGGATTCGGCGTCTTCCTTACCGCGCAGTTGTTTTTCCAGTTCCACAACGCGCTCCAAGGGGATGCGTTCCTCTGCCGTCGCGAGATAATCGGGCCGCGGCGCAGTGAGCATCGCATGCAGACGCTCTTCGACATGCTTGCGTTGTTCCTGGCGCAGACGAATTTGCGAGTCCAACTCGCGGAACTTGGCGTCGATTCCCGGCAGCAACGGTTCGTAGTTGCTTCGACGCAGTTTGATGAGGTCGTCGAACGCGTTAAAGCTCAATTGCCATGCCGCCAATCGCTTTCGCAAGTCTTCCAAATCCAAGTAGTTCTGCAGCCCCGTTTGGAATTCGTGGGACGCCATGAGCGACATCAGATAGTACGTTTCCGGCGCTTCCGGCAATGCGCGCAGGCGAATCACCCAATCGCTGTTCTGCTTGATCTCCTCACGAACGAGCGCCTTGAGGAACTTACCGTCGCGAATGCTTTCGATGGAGGCATCCACCTTTTCAAGTTCGTGGCTGAAGGTTTCCAGTGCCCGCCCGTACAACAGCGCCGCCCGTCCGTGTACTTCCAATTTGCTGTAAGCATAGGGAAGCGCGATCAATGCCTCTTGAACTGCCGCATCGGTCGGTTCGCGGCCGACGAGCGTGTTCCAGGGGACTACGGCTCGATCGAATTGCTTTGCGGAGGCCGCGGCCCATCCCGAGCGAAGCAGTGCACGATTCGAGTACGGTCCATCCAAGCGGACCCGATCGAAGGACAACTGAGCCTTGTCGAAAGCATTCGCTTCGAACAGCAGATCGCCTAAGACAAGATTCGCTTTGTCTTTGATCGCTGCGGCGCCGATATTGTCGGCGCGCAGTTTCAACTGACCCGCGCGCCCCAGCTGATCCAACGCCTCGGGTTGCCGTTCGGCTTGTAGTAGCGCAATACCCAAATTGAACGCTGCGAATCCCATCAAGCTATCCGCGCCTTGAAGTTTTTTGAGAACGCCCGCGGCCTCCACGGGACTATGCATCGCGAGGTAGATATTCGCGCGCAGGAACTCAATATCGTCTCTGATTGCCTCAGGAACGCGCCCTTGTATGCGGCCTAGCGCATGGAGTGCGTCTTCGTGCTGGTCTTTTTGGAAGTGTATGCGCGCTAAACGAAATGCAGCTTCGTTGCGGACGAGTTCGTCGACGTTGCTCTCCAGCACTGCGGTAATCGCGCGGCCCGCACGATGATGCATGCGGTAGTTGAGCTCGAAGCCGCCAACCGAGAATTCAGCTTGATTGACGTGGAAGTGCAGCGTGTCGAGCTTCGGTTCGTCCAGATTTCGATATTGCCCGAGTTCGGCATCCAGGCGCTCGATCGCAGAAAAGTACTCGCCTTGGTTTGCATAGTAGATCGCTTCGCCGAAATAGAGATCGCGAAGATCCGCGCCTAAGGCTGAACCCGAGACAATCAATGTCGCGAGAACGATGCGCGTAGACCAGCGGCGCCGACGTTGCGTCATGTCGCTTACCAGTCACCGAGCTGGACAGCGGTCGAACCCGACCCATTTCCGGTCAGCGTGACGCCAACCAGCTTAGGTTCGATGCCCTTGGTGACAGTGAAGTGGCCGGCCTCGGTAAACTCCTTGCCGCTTTCGAGCTTGCCCGTCACGGCCACGTCGAGTTGATGCGTGCCGGTCGGAACATTGCCTGTGTAAACGCGCTGCACTCCGCCTCTGCGCAGCGCATCCAATTCCTTAAAGCTGTAGATGTAGTGCGCGGCCGGTTGCCCGTTGATTTGTATTTGAATTGCGTCGAGACGCGCGGCGTTGCCCTTCTCGATCGTTAAGAACACAGCCAACTGCGTATTGGACGGATACAGCAGCTTTTCCTCCAGGCGGTTGAGCTCCGCGGCGATGCTCAACACGTCGGATTTAATTTCCTGGACTTGCTCGTCGAGCCCCTTCATCTGCGCGCGATGGCTGTCGTCGGCGAAGCTCACCGCGTAACACGCGCAGATCAACAAACCGAGGAGTGTTTGTCGGAAATACTTCAACATGGGAAATTCCTCAGCGAGCCGCCGGGCAAAGATGCTTTTGCAGTTTGGCGAGGAGAACCCTCGCGCCGTCGAGCGCCGGTAAGCACGTGTCGTGCAGAACCACGTCAATTCGCCAACTTCGATTCCCTAAGCAAAGACTCCCTGGGCAAGGGATGCACGCGAACGCATCCATTCGAATCGCAATCGAACTGTACTGACTCATAACGTCTTCCCAGAACCCGTTGACTCTGCGCTGCGTTGACTTCGCGCTAACGGACCGTGGGCAGCTCGATGACGTCGAGCCGTAATGCCGGCGGTCCCGCTATCGTGGAGCCTTCGCTCTTTAGACCGGTGACTTTGCGTCGCCACCTTTCGATGGCTTTGCCTTTGTCGTATGGCGTGAATCTCGTGTTCGCTTCAAGTGCGAACCGGTGCTCACTTTCTGCGCGCACTATCCCCCACTATGTAAACGGAAAGGCGTGACCAACGTCGCATTTCACGGCGCCCTTGAAAACAAAACGCGACACCTGTCGCCATAAAGAAACAGTTGACTCGCGATTATTCGCAAGTCGCACGAAGCTTGCATGAGTAAATGATTTTGGAGCGCACTGCACACTGCGCGCGCTCGACCCAATGCGCGTGAACTCACAGTGATTCCATGAGCAAGGGCTTCAACACCGAGGTCCAAATCGCATAACCCCTTGCATTCATGTGGATCCCGTCCC
>CAZQYC010000130.1:0-8327 GCA_964597495.1 uncultured Steroidobacteraceae bacterium
CGCAGAACAAGCAAGTTCCGATCAAATGGAGCACGACCAATTTGCAGAGTTCCTATGCCAATTTCTGCAACGCCAATAGCACGCGTGAAGAAGTGGTGTTGAACTTTGGGGTTAATAAGAGCTGGGAGCGCGGCGCGAACCCCAAAGATGGGTTGGAGATTGAGCTCAATCACCGCATCGTACTCAGCCCATTTGCGGCCAAGCGATTGTCGGCATTGCTGCAGCAGTTGATGAAAGAATACGAGACGCGGTACGGTGCGCTATCTGAGTAGCAACGATCGTTTGGTATGTGAGTGAGGCTAAATATGATCCTAAGGAAGCTGATATTTGCCCAGATGCTGATGTATGCAAGCTTTTTAGCGGCTTCTTCGGGTGCTGCTGCAGTTGTTTCGTCTGGTGCTGCGGCTGAAACTGTTCCTGTCGCATCAAGGGAAAATGGCGTTTTTGCGGTTGGGATGTTTTCTTTTGATAACGCTAAAAAATCTGGGCATGTTTGGGTTCCCTTCTTGCTTGATCCGCAGGGAATCGAACCTGTCGAACAATGGAATTTGAAATTTGGAATCGATGGAAAATTAAGCAGCGAATCACTGGCAAAATTCAACGGTTGCCGGGTAGAGTCGCCGGATAACGTATGGATTTGCCCATTTGGAAAGGGCCCCGCGCTCTTTAAGTCTCCGCATAATGTTGAGGTATGGTTTGCGGCTGGGAAGCTCTTCACGATTAATTCCGTCCGTTGGGTTAATGATGAGGGATTTGGGTTCATGGTTCCAGAAGCCATTGGCAGTCCGAATCCTCCAAGTACTCCGACGGCTACTGAGATGGCATCCACGAAGAATGTTCTAGTCTTCGGGTCAAAGACAGAGAAACTTGTTGTCGCAGATTTGATTTCGAAGAGTGTTGACGGCGAACTCAGGAAGCAGTGGGTGAAAGCGATGAGCCGCTACGATACCTACAGAAACAATGGCTTTATTACGCACGATGTGAGGAAAGCGCTTGCAGAATATATGTCGACAGGACAGCCAATGAAGTATCGTATTTCAAAGTTTGTCAACGCGAACACGCGCCCTCGATACGAAATTTCGACCAACGTGGGGGAGATGAATGCGAGTATCGAAGATCCGAATTGGCACTGTACAACTGCTTCGTTCAGTGCCTGGCTCGTCGAGCAGTCAGACGGTCAGTTATCTGTCCACAATGCAAACTACTATTGCTCCACGGAATCGGAAGGTGGAGTTTCGAGGACATTGACCAAGCATTTGGTTATAGATGGAAGGGAGTTCTTTATTACGCAAGAACAGATCTCTGATCAATTTACCTACTATCTGTATGACGAATGGAAGAATGACAAGCTAATCCGACGGGGAGCTTTTGGTAAGATTCCGTTCTCGGAATTGCCAACGGGTGCTGTCCACTAAATACTACTCTCATGGCGATGCGCGCACGTACTACTGCGAGGGCGTCTCATGGGAATTAATAGCGCCATCGTCATGTCAGCACTTCAGAATGACAGTGAACAAATATGTGGCTCACCACCCATTGTATTTGACGACACTCAGATCGATGGTGCCCTAAGTCGAAGAGGCAAGACAAAAGTTGTTTAACTTCACACGGTACCAATGGTATTTACGATCTATTTGGATCGCATTGGTTTTTTGCGCGGCTGGGGCATTGTTCCCGGCCTATTCCATGCCATCTTTCTCCGTGCAGACTGACGAAACATGCGCGCGTTGTCACACCTCCGCGTTCGGTCCGGCTCTTACCGCCTACGGACGCGAATTCAAATTAAACGGTTATTCGCAAGGCAAATACAATTTCGTGCCGCTCTCGGCGACTGCGCTGGGCACGTTTGCTCATGTCAAGGAGGATCCTGCCGTCTCGCCGAATCCGGAGCTCGACGCGAATGACGTGGCGATGTTCAATGAGGCGAGTGTGTTTGCCGCTAGCCGTTTCACCGATCGTTCCGGCGGGTATATGCAAGCGACTTACGATCGCTATGCCGAACATACGCGTTGGGGAAACGTCGACATCAGGTACACGATGCCTTGGACATGGAGCGAGAATGTTTTAGTTACCGGGGTCGATCTCAACAATAATCCGACCGTACAAGATCTGTGGAACACCGCACCAGCACACCGATACCCATTCGTCGATTCGGCATGGCTTCCGAGGCCAGCGGCTAGGCCGCTGATCGAGGGTGCCTTGGCTCAAAAGGTGTTGGGCACGACGGCGTATGCAATGTTGAATAGCCACTATTACGTCGAGATCGGTGCCTACCATCGAGTGTCCGACAAATGGCTTGATAAGTTGGGAATGGACCCTGCCGTTGGCTTGCGCGTAGACGACGGTTGGCAGCCATATTGGCGCGCTGTCGCCACGCGGGCGTTTGGTCGTCATCATTTCTCAATGGGTTTGACGGGGCTGACGGTCGATATACGCCCGGATCTCGCCATGCCCGGAACTGACCGCTACACCGACCAAGGCGTGGATGCGACGTACGAATTTATCGACCGTAACGACGATGCGCTGACCGTAAACGTATCGGTATTCCGCGAGCATCGGAATCTCACCGCCAGCGTGGATGCCGGCAAAGCGGAGTCAATCTACAACGATTTATATACTCGTCGCGTCGATGCCGTCTATGCGTACGACCGAACCGTGGTCGCCAGCGCAGGATGGTTTGATGTTAGAGGGCGTGCCGATATGCTGCAGTGGCCTGCGGCTCCGTACACAGGGAGCGCCAACGGCGATCCCGATACACGCGGCTATTCCGTGCAATTGGAATACGTTCCGTTCGGCAAAACGACATCGCCAGTCTATCGACATATCAATTTCCGTTTTGGGCTACGCTACATCACCTATAAGCGCTTTAACGGCGGTACGCTCGACTACGACGCCAGCGGACGCGCGGTACGCGACAACGAATCGCTGCTGGGTTTTGCGCAAGCGGCGTTTTAGCCGAGATTTCGAGCGGTCCTCGGTAGGGTCAACCTTTTCCTGGAATGTTTATCGCCGAGGCTGTCTGGTTGGTATCGACTTAGCGGTTCGTCCTGTCCTAGGTTTTCTTCCTTCCCGCCACGCTCCATGCAAAGGCGAGCACGTGTGCGACGGCGATCCAGAGTTCGCGCGGAATTTCTTTGTTGAGGTCGACGCGGGAAAGCGCGCTCGCGAGCGCTGCGTCTTCTTCGAGCGGCACGTTGTGTTTGCGTGCCGTCTCGACGATCTTGTTGGCGACGTCGCCGCCGCCTTTGGCGACGACTCGCGGTGCGCCGCGGCCTCCGTAGTGCAGCGCCACCGCTAATGCCGGGCGCGGCTTATAGCTCTTCGGCAGCTCGTTGCTCATACGCGGATATCCAGCAGCGGCGTGGCGAACGGCGAGTCGCCAAGATCGCGCTGCTCGGCGGGCGCGCCGCGCATGCACTGCACACGGTCGATTTGTAGGCCCGATTCTTCGAGCACCGCAATCAGCTCGTTCGCATTCGCTTGCAACTCGGCGAGCAGTTCGGCGGATTCCGCTCGGAGTTGCACTCCCACGCGAGTGCCATTCAGCGCGACGCGGGCGTGCAACGCGCCGGCCACTCCAAGATCGATGGCCGCTTCTACGGTCCAATCTTGTTCGCCGCTTCGAGGGTCTTGCCTATTTCGTTCGAAACGAAACCGAATCGTTTCCGAATCGCCGTCGCGGCGCAACGGAAGCTCCAACAACCACGCGGAGCCGAGTCCACTGGGTTCCGTATTGACCAATTGCAAGGTATTGATGCGCGCGAGAGCGCCCTCCGTTTGTCCGGCCAATTCGTTGACAGCCCGTCCGATCGTGTCGATGTTCGCAAGCGTGGCCGTTGCACGCTCAATCGGTGCGAGGGTTCCGCGCAAACTGGGTAGAGGTTCGGAAACGGAAGTGCCGACCGGATGCGCTGTTGCGCCGGCGCGTGTCAGTGTTTGTTTGAGCGTGCTCAGCAGTGCTTTCAAATCGTTGGCGACCGCTTGGCGTACTTCGGCGGGACTGCCGTTCGCGAGATGATTCTCCAAGAAGACGCCCGAATCTTTTACCGCCCGCGCCAAGCCTTCCGGCGTGGCGAGATCGGTTGCATCCGGAAGCGCATTCAACACTCGCAAAGCTGCATCGGTAATTGTCTTTCCCAAGGCGCCGTTGCTGCGCTCGTTGAGCCAAGAGAGATTGGCGAACAGCGGTGCTGCGCTCGATTGTCTCGGCAGAAAGCGGCGCAGTCCTTCGCTGACCGCGGTGGCCTCCGCATCGTCGGCCAGTAGCGATTCCAAAGCGACGACTGGGCTGTCGCGCAGGACACGCAATTGCAGCCGCTCGCCGTTAGCGGGGCCGGCTGCGTCGCCCGAGGCGATACGCGCCGGCACGCGCGTCGCCCCGATGTTCAGCCAAAGTTGCCCGTCGTCGCTCCGCACCGCGATGGCTTCGACGATGGCGCCCACACGCCATTGCGACATCAAGCCGCTGTCGGCTCTGGGCGTCGCCGCAGTGCTCATCGTGGAGAGTTCGAGTCGCATAGGAAATTAAGTGTGATCCGTGTCTTCGTTTTATCGGCACGGAGCCGCGAGTACTTGAATATGTCGCAATTTTTACACATCGAAAGCGACCGCAATTTACTCGGGAAAACCCGCAGTTCGCATTGGCGGGGTGACGACGCAATCCGCCTAAAGGGCTTGAGGAGATTGCCGATATCGGTGGAGTACCGCGAATGCGCGAATCGCCTTTATGTCTTGGGTTCTTCAACTATGGCTTGCAATGTAAGCCAATGCCTTAAACGAGTCGCAATGAAAAACAGCAAGCGCAAGCAGAAATCGGCACCGGCTAAGCAAACGCCGGAGCTCGACGTCGCTGTGCCCCCGGCGCAATCGGAGACAGCGATTCCGCCGTCACTGCCTGTCGATGTGGCCGTCGATGCGGCGGAACCTTCGTTCGCATTATCGGCAAGTTGCACGATGCGGGAGGTCGCGCTGCTCAAGGGCGAGTTGATGAAATTTCTGAGTGTCAGGAAAACGGTGTTGCTGGATGTCAGTGCAGTGGAGCGAATCGATACGTCGGCGATGCAATTGCTGTGCGCCTTCGTTCGCGATCGCCGCGCGCGCCGCGTATCGACACGCTGGGTGGGACGCACGCAAGCGTTTTCCGAAGCCGTGGAAATTCTAGGCCTCACGTCCGCGCTCGGTTATCAGCCTAAATAGCGAGCTTCGAACCACAGTGAATCAGGCGCAGTGAATCAGAAGCAGGCCTTAAATAACCTCAACCATTGCATATAACTTCGCGACGCAACGGCCATGACAATCGATCTTGCACAGTTTCACGACGCATTCTTCGAAGAGAGCTTCGAAGCGCTCGACACCATGGAAGGGTCGCTCCTGAAACTTAAGGACGGTGCGGCGGACAAGGAGCTTGTCAATACGATATTCCGTGTGGCGCATTCCATCAAAGGCGGCTCGGCCACCTTCGGTTTCGCCGAAGTCGCTTCGTTTACGCATACGCTGGAGACCTTGCTCGACGAGCTGCGTGGCGGGAAGTTACAAGTAACCTCGAACATTTCGGACTTATTGCTCAAGTCCGTCGACGTGATGCGCGAGATGCTGAGGTGCACGCAGCAGAAAACGCCCGTCGACGCTCAGCGTGTCGCGGATTTGCAGCTCGACTTGGAATTGACGATCGCGCAACCGCAGCGCAAGCCGCCGCCGACGGTATTGAGCGCGTCGCCGAGCGCTGCGGCGCCCGCCGCAGAGCCGGCACCGACCAATTCGTCGCCGGCCAAGATAGTCGTCGAACTCCCTGCCCAATCGGCGGCTTCGGGAAGCCAGACCGAGCATCACTGGTTGATCGATTTTCGTCCGATGCCGCAGTTGTTTCTGAACGGCAACGATCCGCTGCGCATGTTGCGCGAGCTGCGCGACCTCGGCGTTCTCGAGCTCTCCATCGATATCGAAAACATGCCCCGCCTGGAAGACCTCGATCCGGAAAGTTGTTACATGGCGTGGCAGCTGAGTTTGCACAGCGAAGTCACGCAACCGGTGGTCGAACAGGTGTTCGATTGGGCGGAGGGCGATTGTCAGCTGAAGATTGTTGATCTCGCCGCTCCCGCTCCAGTGGGTTCTTTGACGACTTCTTGGAATGCTCAAGCAATGCCGTCGGGCGTTGCGGCGCCGGTCGTGGCGGCGGAAAAAATGGAAGCGGCGCCCGAGGCCGCGCGTCATTCCGGCGACGCAAGTTCGATCCGCGTCAGCATCGAAAAGATCGACGAACTGATGAACACGGTCGGCGAGCTCGTCATTACGCAATCGATGCTGACGCAGCTCGGGGCGCAGCTCGGTAGCGCAGCGGGCGGTCGATTCCTGTCGGGACTCACGCAGCTCGAGCGCAATGTGCGTGAATTGCAAGACAGTGTCATGCGTGTTCGCATGTTGCCGGTGAGCTTCGTCTTCAGCCGCTTTCCGCGCATGGTGCGCGACTTGAGTCAGCGTCTCGGCAAGCAAGTGGAATTGAAAGTCACCGGCGACCAAACCGAGCTCGACAAAACGGTGCTCGAACGCATCGGCGATCCTATGATGCACTTGGTCCGAAATTGCGTCGATCATGGCATCGAAAAGCCCGAGGTGCGCAAGGCGGCCGGCAAGCCCGCGATCGGAACGGTCTTCCTCGATGCGTACCATAAGGGCGGTGCGATTACGATCGAAGTCGGCGACGACGGCGCAGGCCTAAACAAGGATCGGATTCTGGAGAAAGCGCGTTCGCGCGGCCTGGTCGGTCCGAACGATGTGCTCACCGACGAACAGATTCATGAATTGATTTTCGTCGCCGGATTTTCGACGACCGACGTAACCACCGACATTTCCGGCCGCGGCGTCGGCATGGACGTGGTCCGGCGCAACGTGAAGGAACTCGGCGGCAGCATCGAATTGCGTTCGACGCTCGGCAAGGGCTCGCGATTCGTGATTACCCTGCCGCTCACCTTGGCCATCGTCGACGGGCAATCCGTCTCGGTCGGCAGCGAAACTTACATCGTTCCGCTCATCGCCATCGTCGAATCCTTGGAGCTTACGGCGTCCATGGTCAATCGCGTCGTCGGCAGCGGCGAAGTGTTTTCGTTTCGCGGCGACTATATCCCGATCGTACGCTTGCACGAATTATTCGGCGTCGAGCCGCGCAGTAAAAGTTTGGAAGACGGACTGCTGATGATCGTCGAAGGTGACGGACGCCGCGTCGGATTGTTCGTGGACGACTTGCACGGCCAGCAACAAGTCGTCATCAAATCGCTCGAGACCAACTATCGCCGTGTCGACGGCGTATCGGGCGCCACCATTCTAGGCGACGGTTCGGTTGCATTGATCTTGGACGTGTCGGGAATTATCCGCGTCGCGTCTCTACAGCGGATGGCGGCATGACGGCCGGTCGCTGCACGCGTATAGCTCACACTCTTAAATTCACGGAAAAGCGTTTATGAATCTCAACACTCTTAGCATTCGCTCCAAACTACGCGCGACACTGGCGTTGCAAGCGGCGCTATTGATCCTCGTCGGCGTGATCGGCTTTTCCGGCACGCGAACGGCGAATCAAAATTTCGACACGATGTTCAAAGGGCGCATGCTACCCGCATCGTGGATGCACGAAGTCGCCGTACGGCAGCGCAAAAGTCTCGAGGCGGTCGAGCTCGCGACCATCAAGCAAGATAGCGCCGGCGTGGCCGAAGCGGCGGCCGTGGTTGGATCGAATCGCGGAAAAATCGCCGAACTGTCGGAGCGCATTAAGGGAGTCAACGTCACCCAGAGAGAGAAGGAGTTCATTGCCCGCTTCGGCGAACAAAATAAAGAATTGACGACGCTGCTCGACAACGGTGTCGCTGCCATGCAGGGCGGGAAATTCGGCGACGCCGAGAAGATCATTCTCTCGCAAGGGCGGCCGAAGTACGAGGAACTCAACAATACCGGCGACGCGGTGCAAGCGGCGCAAATCGAAACGGCGCAGGCCGAGTGGGTGGAATCGGAAGCGCAATTTAAACGACGGAGCGTCTGGATGCTGATCGCGGTGCTCGGCGGCGTGGTGCTGGCTTTGTTGGTGGGAACGATACTGATTCGGTCGATCATCATCGCGTTGCTTTCCGCCGTGAAAGTGGCGGACCGCATTGCGAGCGGCAAGCTCGACAATGAAATTCGTGTCGAGGGCAGCGATGAGTTGGGGCGGTTGCTGACGTCGCTTCGCACGATGGATGCGAAATTGGTGGAAATAGTCGGCAGTGCGCGCATGACGGCGGGTGCGGTGGGAAGCGCGGCGCGCGAATTGAGTCAGGGTAACGACGATTTAAGCAGCCGGACGC
>CAZQYC010000131.1:0-8300 GCA_964597495.1 uncultured Steroidobacteraceae bacterium
CAGACCGGATGAACTTCAATGGAGTCGGTTGGACCGAGCGAGTGCAATGGCCACGGCCAAATCGCTGTAGATAAAGAGCCGCAAACGCACAACCGCTCCGCACGCGGCGTGTGCAGGAAACAGTGCGAGCGCAGGATGGGTCGACCGTGAGTGACGGCGCGACCATTAGGAAACGAATCGCGTTCGCCATTTTTTAATTCTTCCGCACATACCCGTGCGCTCCTTGTCCATGCTCATCGTTATCGTTGTTGCCGCTCGCTATCTATACAGAATAGCGGCGTTAATTGCGCGCGTTAAGCTAAGTTACTTTCCCGAGTCCGTCAAGAAATTGTCTATTTTATTTTTCAAACGAAACTCATTTACCGTCGGACATGCCCTAAGGTTCGCCACGCATTTTCGAAATTCATTGGCCAGGCAAGGACTAAGAACGGATGGTTCGCGTCGCTGGTAAACCGAACGATGGCAGCGTGAAACGCATGCATACCTCCTTGACCGCGTCTAGAAAGACGAAGCCCAATGCTAGCGCGCATCTAGGTACGTCCGCACGGAGAAAGTCCATGCATAGAAACTGTCTCCAGTTATAAACTGCACTGCTCAAGAAAGACTTGCTGCCATCCGATATGAAAGCCAGCGAACTTCTCAACCTGCCCTTCGCCACCGTGCCGCAAACGATTCGTGCATTCGCGGCGGAGCAGCCTTCGCATCGGGCGATCATTCATAACGAACGCGCGTTGGACTATGCCGATCTCGATGCGCTGATGGATCGCATCGCCGCGTCGCTGCAGCGCGATGGGGTGAAAGCCGGCGAGTCGATTGCCGTCTGTGCGTCCAGCTCGATCGAGTATTCGGCGCTCTACTTAGGCGCATTGCGCGCCGGTATCGTGGTTGCGCCGCTGGCACCGTCGTCGACTCCGGAAAGCTTGGCTACGATGATTGCCGATTGCGGCGCTCGTCCTATTTTCATCGATGCTTCAACGGCCGATTTATTTGCCAGCACTCGTTCTCGCATCCAGGGAACATTCCACACGCTGGACGACTCCCCTGCCGGTGCATCCTTCTCGAAGTGGCTTGCCCCCGTCGGAGCGAAACCGACACCTGTTGAGCTCGCTCGCGAGCTGCCGTTCAACATCATTTATTCCTCCGGCACCACCGGCACGCCGAAAGGCATCGTGCAATCGCACTTCATGCGCTGGATTCACGTGCAGCGTGCAGCGGCCAATTTTTACGATACGGCGGCAGTCACTTTGATCGCGACACCGCTTTACTCCAACACGACGCTCGTTGCTTTCTTTCCGACGTTGGCGCGTGGTGGTACGGTGGTGTTGATGGCGAAATTCGATGCGCAAGGCTATCTCGCGCTGGCGCAGAAGCATCGCGTCACGCATACGATGCTGGTGCCCGTTCAGTATCAACGCATCATGGCATTGGCGAATTTCGGCGACTTCGATTTGTCCGCTTTCAAGATGAAGCAGTGCACCAGCGCGCCGTTTGCCGCCGCGTTGAAAGCGGATATTCTCGCGCGCTGGCCCGGCGGGCTGGTCGACGTCTACGGCATGACCGAAGGCGGCGGCACCTTCACCCTGCGCGCGCACGAATTCCCCCACAAGCTGCACACCGTGGGCAGACCAGCGCCCGGCCACGATATCCGGCTGATCGGCGAAGACGGCAAAGAAGTTGCGCCAGGTGAAATCGGCGAAGTGGTCGGACACTCTCCTGCGATGATGAACGGTTACCACAATCAACCGCAGAAGACCGTCGAAGCACAGTGGTTCGACAGCACCGGAAAATGTTTCATTCGCACCGGCGACGTCGGCCGTTTCGATAGCGACGGCTTTCTACAGTTAATGGACCGTAAGAAAGACATGATCATCACCGGCGGCTTCAACGTATATCCCAGTGATCTGGAAGCCGTGCTCCGCACACATCCCGCCGTCGCCGACGCAGCCGTCGTGGGCGTGCCTTCCGAAAAATGGGGCGAAACGCCGGTGGCGTTCGTGGTAATCAAACCCGACACGAAGATCGATTCGGCAGCGCTCCTCGAGTGGTTCAACGGGCAAGTGGGTAAAATACAGCGCCTGGCCGCGCTCAAATTCATCGACCAACTTCCCCGCAGCGCGATCGGCAAGGTGCTGAAGCGCGAGTTGAGAGATCGACTAGAACCTATCTCAAAATGAATGGTATTCAGCTAAGCATGACAATGTTTTCGGCCCCCTCTCCCTTGAAGGGAGAGGGATGGGGAGAGGGTGTGAAAATATACGTGATGCGCGAACACTCTCGTCTCAGCCCCCTCTCCCTAACCCTCTCCCTCAAGGGGAGAGGGAACAGGAAATACCGCGAAAGCAAGCTTAACTAAGCGCCATTCAATTTTGAGATAGGCTCGAGTAAGAAACCGACAAATCTTTTCGCTGAACCCTCCGCCAGCCGCGCGACCTTTTCGGCAGTCGGCGCATCTATAGGCTATGGCCAGTGAACCGACAACCGAAACGCCCCAGACTGAGATCGACGCAGACATAATAAAAGCGGCGTCGAGCGGCGACGACCAAGCTCATGCCGCCATTTATTCGCGTTATGCCGGCCGACTTTACACGTTGATCTACCGGCTAGTTCCACGTCGGTCTCAAGCGGAGGATTTGCTGCACGATACGTTCGTCGAGGTTCTGCGCAGCATCGGCAGCTTCTCGGGCGTAGGCTCGTTCGAAGGCTGGCTTCGAAGTATTGCCGTCAATAAATGCCTTACGCTTCTGCGCTCTCCCTGGCACCGCAGCCTCTCGTGGTTCGACGATTCGCTGACCCCATTCCCCGAAGCGGATGCAAACGAAACCCCTTCGTTAGATGCCACGCTGGCGGCGCAATCCGAACTCGAGTCGGCACTAGGACAGCTCGCCCCCATTTCACGTGCCGTGGTGTGGCTGCACGACGTCGAAGGCTATACCCACGGTGAAATCGCCCGAGCACTCGGACGCACTCCCAGTTTTTCCAAATCGCAACTCGCTCGAGCGCATACACGCTTGCGCGAGCTGCTCGTTCAACACGATGGGCCCTTGCCATGCACGCCTGCCACACCCTCACTCTCGACCAGCTCCTAAGCTTGCGCGACGGCGATCCTGCCGACGCCCAAGCGAAATCGCACGCGGAACGCTGCTCGCTTTGCTCGCGTGAAATTTCGCGGCTCCGGTCTGTTCAGTCCGCACTCCACGCTTTGCCGGCACTGGTGCCGCCGCCCTACGACGGCGCGGCGCTGCAAGAACGGCTGCAGCGCATTCGCGCCTATCGCAAGACCAGAATTGCCGCGGCGGCAGGAATCTGCGCACTCGCTGTGGCGCTCATTACGAGCATCTATGTCGTTCGTCCGCGCGATGCAACCGAAGCGACCTCGGCACCGCAGGAAACCTCGGTAGCAACTGCATCGATTGATCCGATGCCGGAGAAACTCTCACTGGTGATTCGTTCGCAAGAATTGGAATCGCGATTGCGGCGCCTGCCGCGTCGCCCGCAAATCGAACGTGCCAGCACATCGGCCACCATCGATGCGCTGCAAAGCCACATTCAATGGGTCGACTACCAGCTTTCGCTTTCGGACGACGCCGGCATGACGGAGCGTCAAGCGGCGGAGCTTTGGCAGAACCGGATTCAATTGATGGATTCACTTTTAAAGGTGCGTTACGCCGAAGCTCAACGCACCGCCGTTGCCCTAAATGACGTATCGAGAGGTTCTCTATGAAATCCGCTATTGCCGTCGTCGGCGCGCTTATCTTAACGATGGGTTCGGCCGCCTACGCGGCCGACACGAAGACACGAACCCTGACTTCCAACGAGACCGAAACGAAAGCGGCAGAGCAACGCCTGGAAGAAGCGCAAGCACGCCTCGAACAAGCCGCTCGCGAAGTGGCGGAGTTGAGCGGCAAGTTGGCGAGAGACCGCCTTCCCGACAACCTCATCTTCCTCAATCGCAACCCGAATCGCGCCATGCTGGGCATCGGCATCGGCGGCTCGCATGAGACCGAAGTCGACGACGGCGTGGTGGTGATGAGCGTGAGCCCGGGCGGACCGGCGGCGGGCGCAGGGCTTAAAGCAGGCGACGTCGTCGTCGAACTCAACGGTAAATCGCTGCAGCGAGAGAAGGACAACTCTCCCAAAGAAAAGCTGCTCGACTCCCTAAGCAAGCTTTCGCCGGGCGATGAAGTGACGCTCAAGTACACGCGCGAGGGGAACGCGTCGATCGCTAAACTCAAAGTGGACAAACTGCCGGCGTTTGCCCGCCGCGACTTTCGAATACGTCCTTATCCGGGCGACATGCATCGCTTCGATTTCGGCGATTTCGATTGGCCGCACGCCGCGGGCATGATGCATGCGCGCTCGTTCGGCGGCATGGAACTCGTGCCGTTGACGCCGAAACTGGCGCAGTACTTCGGGACAGACAAAGGTTTGCTGGTGGTGCGTGCGCCGCAAGGCAAAGACGTGAAACTGGAAGACGGCGACGTATTGGTCGATATCGACGGCCGCACTCCGACCCACCCCGGCCACGCATTCCGCATTCTCGGTTCGTATCAACCCGGCGAAAAGCTGACGTTAAATATTTTGCGTCAACGCAAAAAGATGGCGCTCGCCATCACGGTTCCGGAAAGCGGAGAACATGGGCCGCGTCCTCCCATGCCTCCGCATTCGCCGCCCGAACCCGGGAAGCCCCCGCGGCCCATCCACGTTCCGGTGCCTCCGCCCGTTTGAATGACACATCGCTTTCGAGGCGCTTTCGAGGTGTAATTCCTCAACAGAGCGTGATCGCACCCCCCAGTCGGTCACGCTCTTCTTTTAGGTCTTCAAAGCCTGCGCTTCGAGATCGCTGAACTTCTTCCCTTCTTTAACCAGCCGCTCGAGCAGAGCAGATGGCTTGAAATCCGGACCTTGGTATTGCTTGAGCTTCGCGAGCACTTTATCGAGCCCGATGTGATCGGCATACCACATCGGACCGCCGCGATACACCGGCCAACCGTAGCCGTTGATCCACACGACGTCGATGTCCGAAGCGCGAATCGCCTTGCCTTCTTCCAAAATCTTCGCGCCTTCGTTGATCATCGGATACGTGCAGCGCTCTAAAATTTCCTCGTCCGATACGGAGCGCCCAGAAGTCGACTTGTTTCCGCCGTGTTTCGCGACGAAGTCCTTCACGATCTTTTCGGTGACCGGCGAAGGCTTGGCAGTGCGATTCTCGTCGTAGTCGTAAAACCCGGCGTTCGTCTTTTGGCCGCGCCGGTCCATTTCGCACAACAGGTCGCGGATGGTTTCGCCCTTCGAGGTTTCCTTCGACCAACCGATGTCCAACCCGGCAAGATCCGACATCGCGAAGGGACCCATGGGCATGCCGAAGGAGTACAGCACGCGATCGATATCCCAGGGCATCACGCCGTCCATGAGCAAGGACTGAGTGGCGACTCCGCGGTAGTACAGCATACGGTTGCCGACAAAGCCCGGGCAAACGCCTACCAACGCGGCCACCTTGCCAAGACGCTTGGCGAGCTGCATGGACGTCGCAATCACCGCCTTCGACGTTTCCTTGGCGCGTACGACTTCGATCAAGCGCATCACGTTTGCAGGCGAGAAGAAATGCAATCCGATGACCGCGTCCGGCCGCTTGACGGCGGTCGCAATCTCATCGATGTTCAATCCCGAGGTGTTGGTGGCGAGAATGGCGCCGGCTTTGCAAATGCGATCGAGCTTGCCGAATATGTCTTTCTTGATCGCCATCTCTTCGAAGACGGCTTCGATCACGAGGTCGACTTGCGCCAGGTCTTCGAAACGCATTGTCGGCGTCAAAAGCTTCATGCGCTTTTCGACATCGTCCATCGTCAAACGGCCGCGCTTTGCCGTGTTCTCGTAATTCTTGCGAATCGTCGCGACGCCGCGATCCAGCGCTTCCTGTTTAGCTTCGACGATGGTCACCGGGATGCCGGCGTTCAAAAAATTCATCGCAATGCCGCCGCCCATGGTCCCGGCGCCGATGATGCCGACTTTGTTCACTGGGATGATCGGCGTGTGCCCGCCGATATCGGGAATTTTCCACGCTTCGCGCTGGGCGAAGAACGCGTAACGCTGAGCCGCCGATTGCGGGCCGGTCAGGAGTTCCATGAACAACTTGGCTTCCGTCTTGAGCCCTTCCTCGAACGGCAGATTGACCGCGGCTTCGATGCAGCGAATGTTGTGCTCGGGCGCCAGGAACCCGCGAAACTTACGCGCGTTGGCTTTGCGGAAATTGGCGAACAACTCCGTATTCCCGCGCGCGGCTTCGACCTTCGCGTTTTGGTCGCGCACTTTTCTCAAAGGGCGTTTCTCGGCGACCACTTTCTTCGCAAAAGCCACCGCGCCGCCGGTCAAATCGGATTCGTCGACGATGTCATCCAACAGCCCCATCGCCAGGCATTCCTTCGCGTCGACATGCTGGCCAGAGGTAACCATCTCAAGGGCTTTTTCCGGACCGACTACGCGCGGCAGTCGCTGCGTTCCGCCGCCACCCGGCAGTATTCCGATGTTCACTTCGGGAAGGCCGCATTTCGCGGAGGCGACCGCAACGCGGTAGTGGCAAGTCAACGCGACCTCGAGTCCGCCGCCCAGCGCCGTGCCGTGAATGGCCGCGACTACCGGCTTCGTCGAGTTCTCAATCGAATCCAGCACCTCGAAAAAAGTCGGCGCTTGCGGCGGCTTGCTGAACTCAGTGATGTCGGCACCGGCAATGAAGGTCTTGCCCTTGCAGGTGAGCACGATGGCCTTCGCAGCGGAATCCGCCACGGCTTTCGTCACTGCTTCGAGAATGCCCGCGCGCACTTGATGCGACAGCGCATTGACCGGCGGAGAATCCAAGGTAATCACCGCAACGTCGTCGCGCAGGGTTAGATCGGTTACGGCATTGATGGCGCTCATGCTGGCTCCGGTTTGACTTGTAAAGAAGGACCCGGATTCTCGGCTGCTGCAGGGTGCATTAGCAAGAGTCCGTGAGCAATAGCCGCGGCTATTTATTGGCAATGCACTCGATACCATCCAAGGTGGAACGTCGACCGCTGTTCTCGTGGACTAAGACACAGGCGCCTCCCTCTTTTACTAAACGAAATCGCCCTGGAGCGCGTTGCTCCCTGCCTTGTAGAAGGTTGCCTTGGCGGTCGCGAAGCCGAGCCGGCTCCAGCGTTACGGTACTTTCTCGAAGGAAAGCGTCGTCGGCCAGCAGCACGCTATCCCGCTCAAGCAGCGAACCCAAAGCACGTCGCAAGATCAAGCGGGTTTCGGCGGTCGCATTGACGACGATAGCCGGAACTTCGTCGGCGTGCGGCATCGTGCCGCATGCAGACATGCCCCAGAACACAATGGTCGCGCTCGGTCCAAAAAGCCTTACCATCGTATTTCGCGAAATGGCGGCTTGGTGCGAATGTCTTCGCCAGAGTGGTCATGCACGCTTTGGATCGTCGCCCTTCCCGGCACCAAACCCGACGGCGCCGGACACAGACCTGTGCTGCGGTAGTTCAAGGCGGCAGCCAATCGGCCTTCCTGCGAGTCACCCAAGGGCTTCGCGAAATCGTCCGCGACCGAACAACCCGGTAACGGCTCGCCACGAGCCGCCGTGGTATTCGCCGGCGAAAATCCGTCGGTGTAATCGCCAAACCCCACCTCATTCACTCCCTTGAACTCGATCGTGAAGTAGGTCGTGCCGCAGTTGTCTTGCGGATAGTAACCGTACGGCTTACCGCACGTCGTCGAACCGATTTGAATGACTTGCACGCCGATTCCTCGCAGCCCGTTGATGACCGACTCGCTGGCTGAACAGGTACCAGAGCCAGTCAGCACGAATACCTTCGGCAGATTCAACGTCGGCAACACGGCATTGCTTTGGGTGCGGCTCAGGAACGACATGGGCTTCAAAGGATCACGCGTGATCGGATTAGTCGTCGTGTACCTGCTGTTGAATTGCGAAAGCTCGAAGGTTCGGCCGTTCGTCGCCGCTGCACCGGCAATCATGTAGGACAATTCGCTGGCGATGTACAAATAGCCCCCGCCGTTATAGCGAATGTCGAGAATCAGATCGACGATGCCGGCAGTTTTGAGACTTTGCACCGCCGCGGCCAACTGCGATTCCGCCGCCGCAATGTGATCGTTAAACAACATATAGCCCACGGTGCCGCTTGCCGTGGCAATCGTCTTTACATTTTGCACCGGTGTGCCAGTGACATTGGCCGACACCATCGTCACGTTCCTAGTCACGGAGGACCCAAGGTCGCGAATGCCGAGCGTGTGCGATTGACCCGCTGCCGTCGGATAAA
>CAZQYC010000132.1:0-3301 GCA_964597495.1 uncultured Steroidobacteraceae bacterium
GCGTCGAGCACGATATTCAAATTCGGGTCAGACGCGGCGCTCGCGGAATTCTTGAGACTCTTCAGCGCGCCGAGGATTTTCTGGCCCTTTGATTTCGCGAACGACGGCGCATCCGATTTCGCGGAAAGCAGCCCTCCGCCTTTGCCCGACGCAGATCCGGCAGCAATGTCTTGATGGTAAACAATGACGAAGGTCCCGCCGAGCGGCACGCCAGCCTTCGGCTCCGCACCCGGATGATCGCCGAGAAATCGCTCGAGAAACTGACGCGATTTGAGATCGTTGAGACGCCGTACGTACTCGTCATGCATCGCTTTGATCGGATCGAGCTTGCAGGAAAACAGCACAGCGTCGCAGTGATCGATGAACTCTTCCTCCGGCACGAAAGCGGTGAGCGTGGACGGCACTGTCTTCGCCTCTTCGGTCCGCAAGTAGCGTGTGAGCCCGAGCAAGTCCTCGTATTTGTTTTGGAAGTCGGCGAAGGCGAGCGCATCGAGTGCATCGGGAAGCACTTCGGCAAGCTTCGAGAAATAATAGATCGACACGGCGTGTGCGTAGCGGTCGGACGGCAGACCGACCGTTCCCGTGAAAAGCTGGCAATAGACCACGAACAAGGCAGTCGCATCGATATGATTCTGATCGACGTCGATATAGGGTCTGGCCGTGAGCTGAGTGAGATATTTCTCATACCATGCGCCGACGCTGTTCGCGGGATAACGATAGTTGGGCGCGTATTTTTTCAGCAAGGGATGCTGCGGCGTGCCCGCCGGCAGCACGAGGGCAGTGGCCGCTAGATCGTAGCAATACATCATCCCTTCGGTGAGCGAGCGCAAAAGCTCGGTGCGTAGCGAATCGTAGAGCGCTTCCAAGTCCTCGAAGCGCGCGGCCTCCTTCTCCAAATCGACTTCTTGCGTGGCATCGAATGCGCCGGTTCGAACAGCGATCACATCGACGGGCAATCGGTAGGTTTCCTTGAGCAGCAGCAGGCTCGATGCGACATGCGCAAACTTCTTGCCCAAGTGGCCTTCGATGCGCAGGAAGTTATTGGGTTCGAGCTTGTAACTCAAAGGATCGCTCACGAAGTCGGGCGCCGTCGGCGAGTAGGCATCGTAGCGATAGCTCAGGTTTTGGTTAGCACGTCCCCGCCGCGTCTTGTCGCGATTCCACAGCTTGTAGAGTGGCGGCGTTCCCGTCTGAGCGTAGTAATAGGGAATCGCCTGTTCGCCTAAGGTTGCGGCATCGGGCTTGCTCGGCGTAACGCGAATCTGCGGATCGATCGCCGCGGCAGCATCCGCTGCCGGGAGCGAGGGGTTGTTCGTGAAGCTCTTCGTCATCTCCACGAGTCGGTCGAACAACTGCAACACCGCGCGCTTTTCTTCGGTGCATGCGCCGACCGCCGCGGATGCAAGAAAATCCTGACGATAGGCGTCGGCATGCACAGTGGGGTTCGGCAATCCGCCCAACAGCAAGTGGCGCGGAAAAAGGTTCTCGTCTGGACAGCAGGCGCACGCGAGTTCGGCGGCGGCCCAGCGGAATTCTTCGTAGGCAGCCAGGAGATCGGAAAAGCATGCATAGTAGTAAGGAAGAAAACGTACTTGCGCCGCGGTCGCGGGTGTTGCATCGAGGAATCCAAATTTCGTCGTGAAGTTCGAAAACGGATCGGTCGCATAACGCGCGACCAGGAGCGGCTTGAACGTTTCATAGGCGGAGTGCAGCGCCGCCTCTGTATTCGCAGCGAGATCGACAGAGGAAAAGACTTCGAGGAAGGCGTCGTAGATGTCTTCCGACGTGACGGGCGCGGTATTCGGCACATCGAACCGCGGTACACGCAGATCCGGCAAATTCAACTTCGCGAGCAAAACGCTTTCGATGTCGCTCGCGGTTGCGTCCGCGTCCAAGTCGTTCGCGGCGGCGATGATCTTGTTGAGATCGGTTTTCTTGACGAGCAGCGGCTTGACGCTCACCGTGACCTGCGTGCCCTTGTCGTCGCAGTTGTTCGGGCTGCAGTTACGGAGGCCCTCCTGATTCAATTCCAGGAACAACACCACCGCCTTATCGTTAACGAACGTTAGATCGTCGGCCAGCGCGGTCGTTTCAGGTTCGCCGTCGTCGAACAACTCCCAAAGCTCATATTGCGCGCTCGTGCCCGAGTCGATGAACGTCGGATAACTGACCGCATCGGGAAGCTTGTACTCGCGGTAGGCCACGAGTTCGAGGTCGTCGCTGACCACGGCCAGATAGCCGAGCGAGGTGACGCCGCATCCCTTGGTGATGCGTACGACTGGGCTGGCCCCCGACGTGTAGCTCAATTCGAGCCCGCAGACGATGCCGATGCCGATGAGATTCGCGCGCGTGAGCCGGCCTTGCTCATCGAGCCAGTCGAAAGCGTTGTTCAGGTGTTCGCTAGTCAACACCTGATTGGCTTCGTAAACCGGATAGAGATCTTTTGTGGGATCCATGGGTCTGTCCTGTCTGATCTAAAGCGCCTGGTCTAAAGGGAACTGCGCAATCGATGCGTACCGAGCGCCGTGTTGTCGAGCCGAACCGGGTTGTGATCGCTGCCGTCGTCGCAGTCATGCAGCGTGGCGGCGGGATAGACGCTGCGTAAACCAGCAAGCAGAGTCACAAGGATGTGTAACGAATAGGAAACCTCGCGATACTGCTCGTACCGCTCATTCAGCAGCGCCGCGATGGCATTCGCGGTTCCGGATGCGAACGTTGCACCGGCGCAGAGTCCGATGGTCGGCGGCACGAAAGCGGAAAACGCATCGAGCTTGAGGCCGTCATTGAGGTTGCCCTGCATCCACTCGTGATACGCCGATCCATACGTCGCGAGGATTGCTGAGGCGCAGTCGCAGAGATCCGCATCGCCGGTGTTGTCGAGCAGCTTGGTTTCGATAATCGCCTGAACGCGCTCGTGCAAGCGCTCTTCCGTCCAATCGAAACTCGCATCGAGCTTACGCCAGCGCAGAAACGCCGTTTCGAAGCGCTCGAACTGCCAGCCCGTTTGTGCAATCGTGGCGAAGCGCTCCACCATGAGCGACTGCACTTCGGTCCAGAGCTCGTCGCTGAACACCGTGGTGCAACTCACATCCGCCGCTTCGATCTGTGCGGTAAATTCGGCCGCGAGTTGCGTCTTCAAGACATCGGCCGGCAGGTAATCGAGAATCTTGTCCTCGAACCACGCTTCAAACACGGTCGCGAAGAGGGTGTAGATGCTGTTGGCGCAAGCACACGCACCCTCTTCGGTCGGACTCGTGCCGCCTCCCGTCACGCCCTTGTCGATGAGAAGATCGCACACTTG
>CAZQYC010000132.1:3401-8298 GCA_964597495.1 uncultured Steroidobacteraceae bacterium
GCCGAGGACTTGTCCACGAGCTGCAATTCGAATTTTCCGCTCGTCGGCGCCACGGTGTAGTTTTCCGGTTCGCTCATGGATTCGAGGATGAGCCGATACGCGAGAATGCGCGCCTCTGCGGGACTCGGCGCGGTTTGCGTCGTGCTGCCCGTCATCCACGATGCGCCGCTTCGATCCAGCAATGTGAAATCGAACTTAAAAGTATTCGCGCCGAGATTGGTCGGCGGGGCGAACGTCAAACGCAGGATCGGAAAGCCGAGCAGCAAACTGAAGCGACGCTTGAGCCCCGATTGATTGTCGGGCGCATCGGGCGGACGCGTGTAGTCGAAGGCCTTGCCGCGATCGTGACTCACTTCGGGATAGGCGCTCAGGAGCGAGATCTTGTCGTCGATCAGTTTTTCCTGGGCAACTTGACGTCCGGCCACGTCGTTGAGGAGCAGCGTGTACTCATTGAATTGCTCGCCGAACCGCGCAAGCAGGTGATCGAGGAAACGATTGCGCCGCTCGTGGAATTCCGTCTGCGACTCGGCAATGGCTTCAACGGCGGATTGAGTCAGGCCGTTCTCGATGTCGGCGAATCCGTCGATCGAATTCGCATCGAAGCCCTTCACGAAGTAGGTACGTGTGACGGTCGGGTCCAATGAAAACAGGTCGCCTGTGTGCGCCAACTGCGCTGCTGCATCGGCCAGCATCTGCTCGAACACCATGAGATACGCCTTGAGCTGCTTGGCTTGTGCACGACGCAGCGCCGATGCGTGCGACGGCAATCCGCTCGGCCCGATGCCATACGTCAACGGGAAGCTGTACTGCACCGGAAAATACTCCGCCGGATTGCGATAACTCCCGAGCGGAATGGGCAGATCGCCCTCTTCCTCGGTGATCTTCGGCCGCTCCGCGGCGCCGCGTAGCTCGGTGAGCGTGTCGCGGGCTTCATCGAGTCGCGCTTTGAACGGCAGACCGTTCTTGTAGAACAAAAACCTCGAGACGCGCTGATAGAGTCGCGGCTGATGCTGCGCGCTCATGTAGAGCTGCCAGGACGCGCTCGACTTGTTGGCATCGAAAATCGGTGTTCCCGTTGAAAGGTCCGGATCGGCCGCGCCTTTAACGACATTTCCTTCGTCATCGTACTTGCTGAGGAGCACGCGATTGACCGCAAGCACGCCGTCGATGTCCATCAACTTATTGACGATGTCGGAAACATTGAGCACCGACTTGAGACTCGACGCCGTCAAGTCACCGGGCTTGATGAAACCGCTATCGAGCGCCGGACCGTTGAAAATCTCCTCCGTCGATAGACCCTCGACAAGCAGCTCCTTGGCTGTGTAAAAGCGCAGGGGTGGATTGAAATACTGCTCGATCTCGAACCAAATCTTCGCTTGCACCCATTCGATATCCGCGTCCGGCTTCACCTCGACATCGGCGCACACGGCGACTTCCTCGATGCCGACGATACCGATGCGGCAGACATCCTCGTCGAGATTGCGGCTGGCGCGATAAGTCTGCTTCGCATCGGCAATCGCGGCCAACGTCGCCCGAGCCTTACGCCGATACGGCAAGATGCAGTTCGCGCCGCCGTCCGCGGCAAACAAGGTGGACAGTCCGCTCGCCCCGCCTTTGGCCGCGAGCCACGCGGCGAAATCGGCAGCCGAGTTCGCGAAGACGCGCACGCTCACATGATCGAAGTCGATACGATCGAGCGAAGGTTGCAGCTCGACGCGGATATCGGCGTAGAACACGCCGCGCCAATGATCGCGCAGGTATTCATCGCGGCCGTCGGCATCGAGCGTGGCATCGCCGAGCACGTCATAGATCTTGGTAGCGCCGAGCGCCCGCAACGTCACCGTGTAGGATTGACCGCCTTCGCCCGCGAAGGCGGCGTTGCTGGCCGCTGCCACGAAGCGTTCCCAGTGCTTGTCGTTGACGAGCTTGAGGTCTGGAAAACGCAGCTCGAGCACGACGCTATAAGTCTTGCTCCCATCGACGGCCGTCACGGTCCACTCGATCTTGCGATCGTTCAAGTCGCCGACTTCAGGGTCGGCCTCGAGCTCAAGCGCGACATCGTAGAGTCCAAGAGGCCGCACTTCGACGGGCGCAAGTGCTGCATCGGGCTCCGCAAATGCAAGTTGCAACTGATCATCGTCGCACCAGGCAAAGTAAGTCGTATCGCATGCACATTGCTTGCAGGTGAGCCAGGCGTTGCGAATGCCGGGCCGATCGATGAGTAACTTCCGCAAGTCATCCGTCGTGACGGGATTGACCGTCAAAATAGTTCTCGCCGTCGGGAACGCCTGGTCTGGATACGGATTCGTCGCATCCGCCGGCGGCGTGGCCCCTGCCAGCAAATCTTCCATCGACCATCCGGCGCGGTAAGTCACGTCTGTGATGGCAAAGCACAGCGCCTCCAAGATCGTGATGCCCGGATCGTGAACGTTGTAATCCGTCCATAGCTTGGCGCCGAGTTTCGCAATGAAGCCGACGCCTTCGCGACGCAGGCCGTAGAAGTCCTCGCCCGGTTCGAGCTGTGGATTCTTCACGATGGTGGTGGATACGGCGCTCATGCGTCGCACTCGCACGCTTCGGTGGAGGATGTCGTTGCATTCGGTTTGAGGAGCGTAATCGCGTGCTTGGCCGCAGATGCGGACACCAGCACCGACACGGCCGTCGACGCTTCAGCTACATCGAGGTCCTCGGTGCCTGCCGCTCCGCCTATATCGAGAAAGAGACGCAAGTCCGTCACATAGTCGACGTACGGCTGGTCCTCGATGAAGTCGATGAGCTTCGACTTATAGATCTTCCCGCCGAACGACGGACTGCCGACATCAGCGAACGCCCACGGCGACAGGAATTGCGTGATCGACGTTTGCAGAAGACTCGTGTAATACGTGTCGTCGTAGCCGTCGCGCAGATGCACGTTCGTCGTGATGCGCACTTCCTCGAACTGGGGATTGCGCACGTGCAACGTGACGAAGCAACTCGCGCGCTCGGCAAGGAAACTTTCGATGTCCTCGAGAACGCCGAGGCTTGTGTAGGGCTTGAGCGGATCGAGCTGACTTTGCGCGCGCAGATCCGGAATCGTGACAATGGTGACGTGTCCCGGCGCCAATTCGCGGTAGATGCCCGACCCGCTGCCGCTCGGTTCGTACTGCGTGTGATTGAGGCACTTGACCTTGAAGACTTGTGGAAATGCGGACAGGATCAGGTGCTCATAGTCCCATAGCGTGATCCCTCGATCTTTATGCCGCAGTCGTTCACTGACGCGAACGTAGTAGTCGGCGGATTCCTCGGCGCCGCTGCCGCCGAACGAAGTAAATGGCTGCGTGATCGTCTTCACGGCCGCGTCGGGTTGATCGAGCTTGCTGATCGTGCCCGCCGGCAGTGGCGTCGCCGTAAACGCAGGGTCATTCCCTGAATCGACGAACGTCGCCTGCAAACTCTGCGTGGCAACTTGCAAAAGCGAGCACACCGCATCGCTTTTTTCGCTGACCGCAACGCGAATCCAGTGCATCCCGGACGGCAGCGCTGTGTTGTCGGAAGAAGCTTCCTTCGGCACGGACAAGGTCACGATGCCGGATTTCAATAAGCCGCTCGTCGAATCCTGCACCTCGTCAACAGTGAAATCTGCCCACACATTGTCGACCAAGTAACTAAAGTGGAGGTGGCTCTCAGGTGGATCGGGTTTATCGACGAGTGGATTCGCAGTGCCATCGGACACCGCGAACAAGAGCGAGAGTGTCTGTGGCGGCTCAAGACCCGAGATGCCGATGTAGATCTCGCCCTCGGAAGCCGACGTCGAACCGCTGTCTTCAACCGTAAATTGGGGAACGAGCGATACCGGCTTTCCGGAATTGAGCGCCGGATGCCGTTCGGCGCTTCCGAACGGCAGCACATGGAGAAATTGAACGCTGCGCTCCTCGAAGCTCGCCGTCGCGCTCGAATCGAGATCAAGCTCGGTGGCCGCGGTGTAGTCGAGCGACGGCTCGGAGGCCATTGGCCCCACCGGCGGCGCGCCCGGATCGGTCGCGCCCGAATCCTTGCGCACGTACTTGAGCAAGTCCGTTTGAAAATTTACCTGGCCGAAACTCGCACTCAACTTCAACCGCGCGAAACCGGTGCGCGCACCGGAGCTGTACGATTCATTGGCCGTGAACTCCGGCGCGTCGATCACCGAAGCGCTCAAGTCACCCGCAAAGGAGTAGGTCTCGGCCGAGATCGAAGTCGCGGCGCCGCCCGAGGACTGCCACTGAGCGTCTTTGAGATAGTCGATCGCCACCGTCGGTGTGGTGTTGTAGGGATCGGGCGCGCTCATCCAAGTCCATTGCAATGACGCGGACGTCAGCGTCTTTTGAAAAAGCTCCTTCGATCCGACGATCAGCGAACTGCCCTGAATGGGCGATGCGCCAAATGGCTGGAAGGGTTTCGACGCATCGATCGGACCGAAATCGTTCGACAAGGCGAGCGTTTTGAGACCGGTGACTGCAACTTCGAGCGCGACCGACTCGACGAGGATGCTCTCGATCTCCGGATAGAAATAGGTGTTATCGTCCTGCTTCAAGAGCACGAGCAGCACGGGCAACTCGGTGTCGAAGTTGTAACCATGCACCGCCGCATCGTAGGGGGTCACGGCCGCATCGGTGCCGCTCAACGTCAACTGCAGTCGCAACGTGTTCTCCGGCAACCCGCCACCGCTCGCTAACGTCGTCGCCGCAACCGTCGTCCAGCCTTCCGTCGAAGTGAACTGACATACGACTCGATCGTCGTGATTGGTCTCAAGAGTTGAGTCCAGCGACGACGCAACGATATCGACCGTGACGGTGCGCGTGCCGCCTTCGAGCAAGAGATAGTGCGAGGCGATCGCGAAGCCGATGTCGGCGGTCGGCATCTTGATCTCATTCAGCTC
>CAZQYC010000133.1:0-8018 GCA_964597495.1 uncultured Steroidobacteraceae bacterium
TTACGCTCGACTCCCTAAGCGACCATTCGGTCGTTGCGCGTGCCGTTCGGCACGATTTTATGTACGCGTGCGGAGCGGCCGGTATAGTACGCGCGTTTTTTATCGATTCGACCGGCCCGTTACGGAGAGCACCATGGCGCTGAAAGACTTCCTCCTAAAACAATTCGTCGACGTCATCGATTGGACCGAAACCGAGTCCGGCGTACTCGCCTATCGATTCCCGATGCGGGATCGCGAAATCCAAAACGGCGCGCAGCTCACGGTGCGCGAGTCGCAACTCGCCCTCTTCATCAATGAAGGCAAGGCGGCGGACGTCTTCGTCCCGGGATTGCATACGCTTACGACGCAGACGCTGCCGGTCCTGACGTATCTCAAGAACTGGGACAAGTTGTTCCAATCGCCCTTTAAATCCGACGTCTATTTCTTCAGCACTCGCGAACAGATCGACCGCAAATGGGGCACTGCGAACCCCATAACGTTCCGCGACAAGGAATACGGTCCGATGCGAATCCGCGCGTTCGGCAGTTATTCGTTCAAAATCGCCGACGCGGCGAAATTTTGGGCAAAATTGCCCGGAACCGTGGAGCTCTATCGCAGTGAAGAGGTAGAAGGCCAGCTCCGCGCGATGATCATTACGCAGATCTCGAGCTTTCTCGCGCAGTCGAATACCGGCTTCGTCGATATGGCTGGAAACCAGAACGAGTTTTCGAATCGCCTCCTCGCGACACTGAAGCCGAGCTTTCTCGACTACGGCTTGGAACTCGCGACCTTCTTCGTCCAAAACCTCTCGTTGCCGGAAGAGCTGCAACAGTATTTCGATCGCGCGGCGTCGATGCGCATCGTCGGCAATTTGCAGAACTACACGCAATTTCAGGCCGCCGACAGCATCGCAACCGCCGCTGCGAATCCCGGCGGAATCGCCGGCGCCGGTGTCGGACTCGGTGCCGGGCTCGCTATGGGCCAGCAAATGGCCGCTGCGTTTACCGGCGGAAAGCCGGCATCGAATGCGAGTGGCGAAGATGCCCTGGCGACGATCGAACGACTGCACGCGCTGGTAGCGAAAGGCATCCTGACGCAGGCTGAATTCGATCAGAAGAAAGCCGAGCTGCTCGCGACCATTCGCTGAAGCGATGAAATCGTTCTCATGCCCCTCGTGCGGGGCACCGATCGACTTCAAGTCGAGCGTCACGCTGTATGCGGTGTGCGAGTACTGCCGCTCGCTGGTCGTGCGCCGCGATTTCGATGTCGAAGCGCTCGGCAAGGTCGCCGCGCTCAAAGACGACGCCAGCCCATTCATGCTCGGCACGCAAGGACGCTATCGCACTCTGCCGTTCACGCTCATCGGACGCATCGTGCGCGGCTGGAGCGACGGATCGTGGAACGAATGGTTTTTGCTGCTCGACGATCAGCGCCGCGGATGGCTGGCCGAAGCGCAAGGCCAGCTGATGATTTTTCTCGAAAGCGACACGGTCGTCCAAAAATCCGTCGCGTCGCAGTGGAACGTGGGCGAGTCCACCCGCTTCGCGGGCAAGAGTTACTCGGTCTCCGACATCAAGGAAACGCATGTAGCCGGCTGCGAAGGCGAGCTACCCGAGTTCGCGCGAGGCGACGAGCGAACCACGTCGATCGATCTCACGGCGCCCCCGAATCTCTGCGCAACGCTCGAGCTGTCGGATGACGCCAATACGGTGTACTTGGGGGAGTTCGTCGAATTCGAGGCATGCCGTTTTAGCAATTTGCGGGAGCTCCCAGGATGGTAGTCGCAGGCACGGACGCGTTGTGTATCATGCGCGGCGGGAAGTCGATTGAGGACGCTTCGGATTCGCGACTTGAGTTCGCGGACGGGAAGCATGCTGCATCAACGATAAAAACATCACGACCATGACTGGCAGTACGGACCCAAAACCCGCCACCCTTAGACCAGGCGTGGCGACGCTCCGCTGTCCCAATTGCGGCGGCACAGTAGCCATTCGCGCGCCGGGACAAACGGTTTCGGTGGTATGTCAAAGCTGCGCGAGCGTGCTCGACGTCGAGGGGACGGATGTCGCGAACATCGTCAAGTACGTGAAATTGCGCGCGCGGCCGCTGCTCGCCATGGGGTCGCGCGGCACGTTTCGCGGCCAATTGTTCGAAGTCATCGGCTTCATCACTCAAAACGAAGACGGATACACATGGGACGAGTATCTGCTTTTCAACCCGC
The DNA here is from genome assembly GCA_964597495.1 of uncultured Steroidobacteraceae bacterium. Classification (GTDB taxonomy): domain Bacteria; phylum Pseudomonadota; class Gammaproteobacteria; order Steroidobacterales; family Steroidobacteraceae; genus CAZQYC01. Next base: position 2,201 of record CAZQYC010000133.1, read on the forward strand.
GCATCGGCTTTCGCTGGCTCGTCCACGATCACGGTCACTGGAATTTCGTAACCCCCATCCCAGTGCAACCTTTGTCGCTGGCGCTCCTGTTCACAACCGAACGTCTCGAATTCGACGAGCGGCGCTATCGGCGCTATCACATCGGCAAAGCCACGGTGCACTATGTCGAAGGTGAATTCTATTGGCGCGTCCGCCGCGGCGACGCGTCGCGAACCTGCGATTTCATCGCGCCGCCGTACATGCTGTCGGCCGATGTTTCGGGCAAGGAAGTCACCTGGTCGCGTCTCGAATATATTGAGCCGAGCGAAATTGCCGAAGCCTTCAAAGTAACGCCGCCCGAGCGCATGACCATCGGGGCGAATCAACCCGACCCCAACCTACCGCATTCGAAGACAGCACGGAACATCGGGCTCTTAGCACTTGTTCTCGCGATCCTGATCCAGATCGGCTTTGCCATCGAATCGCCATCGCGCGAAGTGTTGAGGGAATCCATCCCGTCCGTCACCGTCGACAAAGGCCCTGTCGCACTGGGCCCGGTGGAACTCAAGGGGCGGTCGAGCGCGATGGAACTCAAAAGCTTTGCGCCGGTGAACAATACGTGGCTTGAAATCCAGGCCGAACTCGTCAACGAGCAGACCGAGGCCTCATACGCTTTCACGCAGAGCATCGAGCAATACTCGGGATCGGATTCCGACGGATCGTGGAGCGAAGGCGGACCTTTCGCAACGAGCATGATTGCGTCCGTGCCTCCAGGAACCTATACGCTGTTGTTAACGCCGACCAACAGCGCCGGCGGAATGTATCCGCCCTATACGGGAGATATCTCCGTTCAGTTGTCGCGTAACGTGCACAGCTGGTCGGCCTTTTGGGTCGTCTCATTCGCGATTTGGATATACCCGGCGTTCGTCTACTATCGCCGCTATCGATTCGCCGTGCGCCGCTGGGAAAACAGCGAATTCACGCCCTTTGCCTCCGGCGACGACGACTAGATCGATGCTTACTTCAATCAACGGAGCTTTCCCATGAACCACGGGATCAGATCTTGGGTTTACGGAGCGGTGTGCGCCGTGCTCGTCGGATTTCTCGGCTGGGCGGACGCAACCGGCTATGCCTTGTTCGGCCAAGCGACCAAGCACACACCGTCGCATTCGAATCCTCTCTATCACAAATAGGAAACATCCATGAACCTCCTCAATGCGCAGACCATCCTGGCAACGCTGCTCTACGCCGGCATCGGCGTCGTGGTATTCGCCGTCGGCTTCATCGTGCTCGACAAGCTGACGCCGTACGCACTGTGGAAAGAAATCGTCGAGAAGCAGAACACGGCGCTCGCGATCATGGTCGGCGCGATCTCGATCGGCATCGCTCTGATCATTGCCGCCGCGATTCACGGTTGACCGACGCCTAATGGGCCTTCTCTTGCTGATCTCCGCCGGCGTCATCGCGACGTGCGGACTCGTCTACGAGCTGCTCGCGAGCACGCTGGCGAGTTATTTGCTCGGCGATTCCGTAACGCAGTTTTCCACGGTCATCGGCACCTACTTGTTTGCGATGGGCATCGGTTCGTGGTTGTCGCGCTACGTGAAGGACGACGAACTCCTTCGGGTCTTCGTGCGCGTCGAGTTATTGATCGGGCTCATCGGCGGCTACTCGGCTGCATTCTTGTTCGCGATTTTTTCGCACATCGAGCATTTCCGTATCGCGCTGTACTCGCTCGTGGTCGTCATCGGCACGCTGGTTGGCCTCGAAATCCCTCTCCTCCTGCGCATTCTCAAGGAGCGCCTCGAGTTTCGCGACTTGGTATCGCGTCTGTTCACGTTCGATTATCTCGGCGCGCTGTTCGCCTCGCTGCTCTTCCCGCTCCTGCTCGTGCCCTACCTCGGTCTCGTGCGCTCCGGATTGCTGTTCGGTATCGCCAACGCCGCGATTGCGCTAGTGCTGGTACTCAAACTCACCGAGCAGCGATGGCTGAATCGGATGCGCGCGGCATCCATCGCCACGCTCGGCATTCTCGTCGTAGGTTTCGCGCTTGCCGATCGATTGGTGCTCGCCGCCGAGGGCGAAACCTACCCCGGCAAAATCATTTACGCCAAGCAGACGCCCTATCAGCGCATCGTCCTCACGAACCAGCATGACGACACGCGTTTGTTCCTGAACGGCAATCTGCAGTTCAGCTCCCGTGACGAATATCGCTATCACGAAGCGCTGGTACACCCGCTGCTTTCACGCCTCGATGTGCCTCGCCAGGTGCTAGTGCTCGGCGGCGGCGACGGGCTGGCCGCACGCGAAGTCCTAAAGTACGCCTCGGTGGAGTCGATCACGCTTGTCGATCTCGACCCTGAGATGACCGATCTCTTTTCGAACACCGAGTCACTGACCAAACTCAACGAGAAGTCGCTGCTGTCGCCGAAAATAACGGTCGTGCACGACGATGCTTTCGTATGGCTGAGGAACAATCAACGCCGATTCGACGCCATCGTCGTCGACTTCCCCGATCCTTCCAATTTCTCGCTCGGCAAACTTTATAGCCTAACTTTCTATCGCCAACTCACGCAGGCGTTGACCGAAAACGGCGCGGCCGTGATTCAAAGCACTTCGCCGTACTTTGCGCGGAAATCCTATTGGTGCATCGAGCGCACGTTATCGGCAGCCGGACTGAGCACCGAACCTTATCACGCGATGGTGCCGTCGTTCGGCGAATGGGGTTTCGTAGTCGCGTCTAAAAAACCGCTCCAGCGGCCGTACCGATTGCCGGCTGGCTTGCGCTTCATCGAGCCCTCGACACTCGAAGCGCTATTTCTATTTCCGCCCGACATGGATCGCGAGCCCGTCGACGTGAACCGGCTGGATAACCAAGCCTTGGTTCGATACTTCGACGAGGAATGGTCGCACTACCTTTCGAGCTGAGGTCATGCTGACGCGCAGATCCTTTGTCGGCGGCGTCGCGATCTCGGCGGTGACCGCTTCTTTGAATGCCTGCAAGAGCGCCGAACGATCGATTCCCGGACGAATCGTCGGTGCGCCCGCCGCGCTCGGCCATCGTCTTCGCGACGGTTCGTTTCCGGCGCCGACGTCGACGCGCCACGTAGATGTCGTGGTTGCCGGCGGCGGCATCGCGGGATTGACTGCTGCGCGAAAGCTCGTCCGAGATGGTGTCGGCGATCTATTGATTTTGGAAGCGGCTGAAACGGTCGGCGGCAATGCATCGAGCGGCGAAAACTCGGTGAGCGCGTTTCCCTGGGGTGCTCACTACGTCCCCCTCGTGCGCCAAGACGACGAAGCGCTGATTAATCTCTTCCGTGACATGAACATCATTTCAGGATTTGAGAGCGACCTGCCTATCTACAACGAGTACTTCTTGTCCGCAGATCCGCAAGAACGACTCTTCTTGCACGGGCAATGGCAAGAAGGATTAGTCCCCATGCTTGGCGCAAATGCTCAGGATCGTTCGCATTACCGCGACTTCTTCAAGCTAATCGCCGAACTCAAGCAAGCAAAGGGCCGCGACGGCAAACCACTATTCGCCATTCCGATCTCACGCAGCTCCGCCGACGAGGAATGGCGCGCGCTGGACCGAATCACGATGACCGACTTCCTAAAGCAGCGTGGATTCACGTCGGCGTCGCTTCACTGGTACGTCGATTACTGTTGCCGCGACGACTACGGAGCGAGCGCATCGATCACCTCCGCTTGGGCCGGATTGCATTACTTTGCCTCCCGAAACGGTCGCGCGGCCAATGCAAGCCCGAGTTCCGTGGTGACCTGGCCCGAAGGCAATGGTTTCTTCGTGCGCTCGTGGAAGGAGAATCTTTGCGATCGCATCCAGACAAACGCTTTCGTCTTCGCAGTTAACTCGACCGCACAAGGAGCGACGCTCGATTACTTCGATGCAACAGAGAATCGCAGCGTTCGCATCGAAGCGCGTGCGGTCATCCTCGCTCTGCCGCAGTATGTCGTTCGGCGCATTTGGAACGGTGCCGGTTCGATCGAGCCGCACGAGTACTCGCCGTGGATGGTCGCGAATCTCACGCTGGACCGGCCGCCTGAAGGTCGCGGAATGGATCTCGCTTGGGATAACGTGATTCAAGACAGCGCCATGCTCGGTTACATCGTGGCGAATCACCAATCGCTCAGGCGCCACAAACAGGAAACGGTGATCACCTACTACTGGCCGTTGTCGCACACCGATGCGCCGGCCGCTCGTCGCGAGGCGCTGACGCGCACGCACTTCGATTGGCAAACGATCGTCACGGCGGATCTTTATCGCGTTCACCCTGAATTGATCGGACACGTGCGCAATCTCGACGTCATGGTGTGGGGACATGGCATGCGCCGCCCGCTGCCCGGCTCCGTTTGGCAGGAAGCACCGACGGCGCCAACCGGACCGATCTTCATCGGGCACTCGGATCAAAGCGCAGTGTCGATCTTCGAGGAAGCGTTCCACAACGGCGTGACAGCAGCCGACCGTTGCCGCGCCTTCCTGGGTAAACGAGCAGCTCTCGCGTGAACGCTCCACTTTCCTTCAAGCAACCGTGGCTGCACTCGAAAACGGTCGACAGTTTTTTCATTCTCGGTCCGTCTTGGATCGTTACGGCCGCGCTGTTGACGTTTCCAGAGCTCATGGCAGCGAACGCGAACGTCTCGCCGATGGTGTGGCTGCTGCTCGTGGTTTGCATCGACGTCGCACACGTATACAGCACGCTCTACCGAACGTACTTCGACACAAAGGAAGTACGCACACGACCGCTTCTCTACATCGGCGCGCCGATCGCCGGCTTCGCGATTGCAGTGATGATTTACAGCCTCAGCGCCGCCGCATTCTGGACCGCACTCGCCTATCTCGCCGTCTTTCACTTCGTCCGCCAGCAATACGGATTCTTGATGCTCTATTCGCGGAACGATCGAGCAGCGAAAACATGGATGCGCTATCTGGATCGCCTCGTCATCTATCTTGCGACGATCTATCCGCTCATCTACTGGCACACGCACTTGCCGCGAGCCTTCAACTGGTTCGTCGACGGCGACTTTCTCGCGTTGCCTTTAATCGTCGATGGCATTGCAAGGCCGATCTATCTGCTATCGCTGGTCGCCTATTGCTTCAAGGAACTGCGGCTTCGGAATCGCGGACAGCTCAATGCACCGCGCAATTTGCTCGTCTTCGGCACGGCGGCGTCCTGGTACGTCGGCATCGTGATCGCGCAAGGCGACCTTGGATTTACGCTCGCCAACGTTGTCGCACACGGCGTTCCGTACATGGCGCTGATTTGGATTTACGGAAGCAATCAAGGGGCCCTGGAAAAGCAGCGGAAACTGTGGTTCGGCGCAGCCGCGCTGCCCCTGTTCGTCGCGATCCCCGTTGCCATCGGTTACTTCGAAGAAGGAATCTGGGATGGGCTCGTCTGGCGCGACCATTCCACCCTCTTTCAATGGGCGAGCGGATTGCCCGCCCTGACGGATCACGCAACGTTGTCAATCGTCATCCCGTTCCTCGCGCTTCCGCAATTGACTCACTACATCCTGGACGGATTTATTTGGCGGCTCAAGCACAATCCCGATTGGCGCCGAATCGTTCTTTATAAGGCATCCGCATCATGAACGAATCCCTCTCATACACCGGCGAGCATTGGCTGGTGGAGTTTCACGACGCATTGGAACTCGACAATCTCGAGCGCGTGACGGAAGCGCTGAAGTCGGCCGCCGAGGCGGGTGGCGTTCAATTGCTTCGTCTCGACACGCATCACTTCGGAGAGAAGCAAGGTGTCACCGGCGTGGCGTTGCTGGCGGAATCGCATATCTCGATCCACACCTGGCCCGAACA
>CAZQYC010000134.1:0-7968 GCA_964597495.1 uncultured Steroidobacteraceae bacterium
GTCGCGGGACCGGAAAAGCCCGTGTGGATTTTACGTATTTTGCCGCGGCGGTCGAGCAATACCGACGTCGGGAAGGCATAGACATGCGACAGTTGTGGCAGTTTGGCGCTCGCCTCGTCCGTATCCGAGATGCCCGCGATCAACAACGCGTACTCGATGTCGAAGTGCTTTTGAAAGCGCGCTGCCGCTTCGGAGGCGCGCACAAAATCGCCGAACCGCTCGAACATCAAGCCGATGACTTCGAATCCCCGCGGAGCGTATTCCTTATAAAAAGGCGCTAGAAACCCCGCTTCGTCGTGGCAATTGCCGCACCAGCTGCCGCCGAGCGTCACGAGCACGACTTTTCCCTGGAATCGCGCGTCCGACAGGGAGACTTTATTGCCGGCCAAATCCGGAAACGAGAAGCTCAAGGTGTCGCGTTGCGCAATCGTCGCCTCTTGGGGCACGACGGCTTCGGGGTTGCGATGAGCAACGAAGCGTTCGTGACCATGCGAACCCGACCAGTATTCTCCGACCAGCGATCCTTGCGCATCCACGCTCGCTTTATAGAGAAAGGCATGCGCGCCGTTGAACATCGAGAGCCGCAACTCGTCGCCGCGCACTTGTCCGGCCAGGAAGTGGTGGTCGCCGGTGCCGGTTAAGAACGTGCCGGTGACTTCGTCGTATTTCTGGGTGAATTCCGCAATGGCGGGATAACTTTTTCCGTCGTCGCTCGTAAAGGTCACTGCCCACCGCCCGGCGACGTCGGCGTTGTCGCTCAGGGCGTGTTCGAAGAAACGATAGGTTTTGCCGAGCTCGGCATGAAAAGGAAGTCTCTGCTCTTCGCCGTTCTTGCGAATCAGAGTGACTTCGCCGTCGAGCGACTTGCGTTTGAGATTTGCCCGCAAGCGATTCTCGAGTCCTGAAAACTTGGCATTGAGGGTGCGATCGGCAATGGCGATATCCGACACTCGGGTGCGTTCCGATCCGTTTATCAAATAGAGCACGGTCGCGTCGGCTTCGCGAGCCACTTCCAACTCAAAGGGAAGTTCGCCGCCGGGCAACTTCAGCGTTGCTCGGTAAGTACCCGCGATCGGCTTGTCAACCCGGCCGCAACCGGCAGCCAGGGCCAATCCTGCAAAGATTGAGAAAGCGACAACATTTCGTGAGAGACCTCGCCGATTCATAGCTCACACCGATTCATAACCAAGATATAACCAGAACGTAACTGACAGTGTTACGACACCCCCAGTAGCATACGAGTTCATGCGCGTTGTGCGCGTAGGGCGCTCGCGACTCTCGTATGTCCATCCTTTTAGATCAAATTACAAAACGCTACCAGGGCACGCCGGTCGTCAACGACGTCTCGTTGGAGATCGCCGAGGGCGAGTTTTTCGTCTTGCTGGGTCCGAGCGGCAGCGGCAAGAGCACCTTATTAAGGGCGATCGCCGGACTCACCGGCGTGGATCACGGCCGTATCTCGTTGCACGGCAACGACGTGACCCATCTTTCGCCGCGCGATCGCCAGGTCGGATTTGTTTTTCAAAACTATGCGCTGTTCCGCCACATGACCGTGGCCGACAACATCGAATTCGCCTTGCGGGTGCGTCGCATTAAAGCGGCGGAGCGTATTGCACGGCGCAAAGAGCTGCTGCGGCTGGTCGCACTGGAAGGCATGGACAGCCGTTTGCCGTCGCAGTTGTCGGGCGGCCAACAACAGCGCGTCGCGGTGGCGCGCGCACTGGCGCACAAGCCGAGCGTCGTTTTGCTCGACGAACCTTTCGGCGCACTCGATGCGAAAATCCGTGAAGAATTGCGCACCACCATTCGACAAGTGCAACGCGAACTCGGCATCACGACGATTCTCGTCACGCACGATCAAGAAGAAGCGTTCGCTCTGGCGGATCGCATCGGGGTGATGAATCTCGGCCGCTTGCTCGAAGTCGGCCGTCCCGATGAGCTTTACACGCGACCGGCGACGCGCTTCGTCGCGACGTTCTTGGGCGCGGCTAATCTTCTGTTAGCGAGGCAGACGGCCGAGGGCATACGAGTGGGCACTACGCCGCTCGTCGGACGCGCGCAAGAGCGTGTCGAGCCGGCCCGGGAGTACGAAGTCGTCGCCGTACTGCGTCCGGAAGAAATCGAATTGGCGGCGAACCGGGACGAACTCAAAACGGCGTTCCTCGGGCACGGAACCGTGCAGTCGAAGCTATTCACCGGCGCAACCGAACGCTTGCGCGTGCAGATGTCGAGCGGTTGCGACGTGACCGACAGCCTTCAGTCCGGCGCTGCCATTCTCGATGTCAGCCGCACTCAGCATGAGCAGCGCTTGTTGCAACTCGCACCGGGACAAAGCGTGGCGCTCGGCGTACGGCGCATTCATGTCTTGCCCACGCCTTTGTCGAGTTTCACGGCGTACTCGAATAGCGAATCTGCCGTGCAGTCGTTGCGGGCGCATCCGCTGCTCGATGAGCTTGCCACGCGCATGAAAACGCGCGTGGTCACTCGCGTGGAGCCGTCGCTCGGTTCGCCGCAACCTCCGTCGCCGCACTCGCCGTCGTTGGCCGGCGTGTCGGTCATCAGCGGAGCGGTCAATGCCGGCGCGCAGTGCCGGTGGCTCTTTGCACGCGGTGCAACGGAAGTTTTTCTATTGCCGGAGCGCAGCGTTCAACCGCAGCGCGTATTGATTCACTGGACCAACGAGCAAGCTCGGCGGGGAACGCTTGCGGTCGCCGCCTCCGTATTGCGGCATGTGCCGGCCGAAGCGATGTACCTCGGCATTTTGCCGAGCAATACCCCGGAAATGCAGCGCCCCGCCGGCATGCGCGATCTGCTCGATGCGCGCTCCGAGGCGCAAGCCGTGCACGGTCTCGACATGCGCACCGAACTTCGATTCGGCGACGTTGCGCAGGAGTTGTCGCGCCAGTTGACGCAAGCGCCCGACGATGAATCCATGGAGCCGATTCCGCAGATGTTGATTCTCGGTATCAGCGATCCGGCGCAGCTGGAAGCGCAGTTTGCCGAACTCTTGACGCTGGCTGCGGCGACGCCGATCTTGATCGTGTGCCGGCCGAGCGAAGTAACGCAGTTGACGACGAGGGTGGCATGATGAAGGAGAGAGCCACTAGCCACTGGCCGCTAGCAGCTAGCCAGAAAAGGATTCGCTATGCATTGCGCACGGCGCAGTATGCATCGCGATCCCTAGCGATCGCTGGTCTCGCCATGCTTACCGCGTGTGGGCCGTCGGGCGATGCGGATGCTCCGGGCGCGAAGCGCATCGAGCTCCTTAATGTCAGCTACGATCCGACGCGCGAGTTTTATCAGGACGTGAATGCGGCGTTTGCGAAGGAATGGAAAGCGAAGCATGGTCAGATCGTCACGATCAAGCAATCGCATGCCGGTTCCGGGACTCAGGCTCGTGCGGTCATCGAAGGGTTGGATGCCGATGTCGTGACGTTGGCGCTGGCGTACGACATCGACAAAATTCAACAAGCCGGCAAGCGACTGGGTGCGGATTGGCAGCGGCGGTTACCGGACAACAGCGCGCCTTACACGTCCACGATCGTCTTTCTGGTGCGCAAGGGCAATCCGAAGAACATTCGCGACTGGGACGATTTGATTCGCGACGGCGTGCAAGTGATCACGCCGAATCCGAAAACCTCCGGCGGCGCGCGATGGAATTATCTTGCGGCCTGGGGCTATAAACTGCAGAAGGAATTGGGAGGCGACTTCGGTAAATTGGAAGATCCCAAGGCGGCCGAGCTGGTCGACAAGGCGCAAGCGAGCGCGGAGCAATTCGTCACCGAATTATTTCGGCACGTGCCGGTGTTCGACAGCGGGGCGCGCGCTGCGACCAATACCTTCGTGCAACGCGAAATCGGCGATGTACTGATCGCGTGGGAAAACGAGGCACTGTTGTCGATTCGGGAGCTGGGCCCGGATCGCGTGCAACTGGTCGCGCCGTCAGTGAGCATTCTGGCCGAGCCTCCGGTGGCCTTGGTCGATACCGTCGTCGATCGCAAAGGAACGCGCCAAGTGGCCGAAGCGTATTTGCAATTTCTGTATTCGCCGACGGGACAGGACCTGGCCGCAAAACACTATTTCCGTCCGCGCAACCCGCAAGTTGCCGCCGAGCGTCGTGAACTGTTCCCGACGCTGAAGACCTTCACCATCGATCAAGCTTTCGGCGGTTGGACCCGCGCGCAACAACAGCACTTTGCCGACCACGGCGCTTTCGATCGCATGGCGCTTCGTTCCGCGCCGCAGGCGCCGAAGTAAGTCCGGTTTTCCGCAATGGCCACCGTCAAACAGAAAAGCGTTCTTCCGGGGTTCGGTCTCACGTTCGGGTACACGGTGTTTACGCTGAGCACCTTGGTGCTCATTCCCCTTGCCGCGCTCGTCGTAAAAACAGCGGGATTGAGCTTCGAGCAATTCACGCAAGTCTTGCTCGATCCGCGCTCCGTAGCTTCCTACCGGCTTACGTTCGGCGGCGCGCTCTTGGCTGCCGCCATCAACGGCGTTTTCGGATTCATCATTGCGTGGACGCTGGTTCGCTATGAATTTCCGGGCCGCCGTTTTCTCGACGCATTGATCGACATGCCGTTCGCGCTGCCGACAGCGGTGTCCGGCATTGCGCTCACGGCGGTGTTCGCCAAGAACGGTCCGCTCGGCCAGTACTTGGAGCAATGGGGCATTCAAGTCGCCTATACGTGGATAGGCGTGGTTGTCGCGCTTACGCTGATCGGCATGCCGTTCGTCGTGCGCTCGGTGCAACCCGCGCTGCTCGAGGTGCAGCGCGATCTTGAAGACGCTGCGGAAACCCTCGGCGCCAATCGCTTTACGATCTTTTGGCGGATCATCGTTCCCACCGTCTTGCCCGCCTTATTGACCGGCTTTGCGATGGCGCTGGCGCGCGGCATCGGCGAATACGGATCGGTGATTTTCATTTCCGGCAATCTCGCGTACAAGACCGAGATCACGCCGTACCTCATCGTCATGCAGTTGGAGCAGTACCACTATCAGGAAGCCGCGGCGCTCGGATTCATCATGCTCGTGTTCTCGTTCGTGATGCTGTTGTCCATTAATTTATTGCAGACGTGGGGCCGCCGCCGGCACACGCGCGCGGGACGCTGACCATGGCCGGAGGACAAAGCAAAGAATTGCTTGCGGAACTGCGGTCGCGGCCGGGACGCAACACGCTCTCGTCGGCGGTCACGCGTTGGGTCTTCATCGGTCTTTCTTTGTTCTTCTTGGCCGCTTTGTTGATTGCGCCGCTCCTCAGCGTTTTCGGCATGGCGTTCGAGAAAGGCATCGAAGCGTACTTGCATAGCTTTTCCGATTCCGACACCTATGCGGCGATTCGCTTGACGCTGCTCACGGCCGCGATTGTCGTTCCGCTCAATACGGTTTTCGGCATTGCCGCGGCATGGTCCATCGCCAAGTTCGAGTTCAAGGGCAAAAGCATGTTGATCACTGCCATCGATCTGCCGATCGCGGTGTCGCCGGTGATTTCCGGGCTCATTTACGTACTGGTTTTCGGCGCACAGGGCTGGTTCGGGCACTGGCTGATCGAACACGACTACAGCATCATCTTTGCGGTGCCTGGCATCGTGCTGGCGACCATGTTCGTCACGTTTCCGTACGTCGCGCGCGAATTGATTCCGCTCATGGAGCAACTCGGCAACGACGAAGAGGAAGCGGCCATCACCTTGGGAGCCGGCGGGTTCATGACGTTCTTTCGCGTTACGCTGCCGAAGATTCGCTGGGGGCTGGTGTACGGCGTGATACTGTGCAACGCACGTGCGATGGGTGAATTCGGCGCGGTGTCCGTGGTGTCCGGTCACGTTCGAGGCATTACCAATACCATGCCGTTGCACATCGAAGTGCTGTACAACGAGTATAAGTTCGTCGGTGCATTCGCCGTCGCTTCATTGCTCACTATGCTCGCGGTCGTGACGTTGATCATCAAGACATTGATCGAGTGGCAGGGTTATCGAGGTAAGTAGCCGTCTCTCATGCGCGAACGCTTGAAAGAATTGTGGAACGTACTGCAGCTCGATTTTCGCAAGGCGAAGTTGAGCTGGCTCCTGGCGTCGATCAACGTTCTCTTGGTGATTCTGGTGATCGGCGGCATTTCCTTCAGCGCAGTCGGATTATTGCGCAAGCTTGCCGACAGCCAAGGACTCGTGCGCGTGCAGCTTGCCGGTGCGACAGCCCGCGAGGAACTGCGGCGTCTAGGCGAAGATACTTTAACTGCGGCTCGTGGCCTGGCCGGGCGTCCCACGCTCAAACGCATGCTGGGCGAAGAATCGCCAGGCGCTGTTGAGTTATTTCTGCGCCGAGCTTGCCAAACGGCGAATGCTGACGTCTGCGCGGTTACGCAAGGAACCACGGTCGTCGCGCAATCCGGCGAGGCGAGCTGGAAGGAAATATTCGCAGCACATGCCGAACAGGGCGAGCGCTTTATGATCGCTCCGCCTGCGCCTGCCGTCCCTTTTCTAGGAGCGGCCGCGTCCTTGGACGGCGATAACTACCGCGTGTATGTGCTGCGCTTGTTCGATGCACGCCTCGCCTTGAAGTTGGCGGAGCGCGCCGGCTTGGAGGTTCGCTTGGTCAGCTACCGAACCTTCGCCGGCGCAAGCACCGATGACTTCACGCAGTTGCATTCCGCCGCGCTGTCGGACGGCCGCTCGGCGGCCTCTCGCATCAAAGATCAAGACGTGTTTGCTTCCAGCTATCCTGTTTTCGCCGCCACCGGCGAAGCGATCGCATTGATCGAAACGCAGCTTCCCGCGACGGAACTCGACGCGTCGGTGAGCGCATTGGTGCATCGCCTTTGGATTACCGCTTTGATTCTCGGTGCGCTCGCCGTCGCCGCGGCCGTGTGGCTCGGTAAACAGGTTGCGGATCCGGTGCGCGAACTGACCGATGCCGCGACGCGCTTGGGTCAGGGAGATTTCTCGACGTCGATTCCCATGCACGGCGCGGCCGAAGTGGGCGTGCTTTCGCGCACGATGGAAGACATGCGCCGCAATCTCGTCGATCTTACCGGCACGCTGCGTCGTCGTGAGGCGGAGGCGCAAGCCGTTTTGAACGGCGTCGTCGAAGGCGTGTTTGCCGTCGATAAGCATCGCAATATTGCGTATCTCAATCCGCAAGCCGCGCGGCTGCTCGGCATTTCGCCGGAAGAAGCGATTGGAAAATTCTGCGGCGACGTGCTTAAGCCGTGCCGAGTGAACGGCGCGCGCCCCTGCGAAACCAATTGCCCGATCTTGCAGGCGCGAGAGGGCGGCAGCGTTCGCGCCGTTGAATCTCTCGAGCTGACTGACGGGCCGCCGCGCAGCGCGGTGCTCACCAGCGCCGCGCCGGTGGACGGCTTGCAGGTGCAAGTCATACGCGATGAAACCGAACTGGAAAGCGTTCGTCGTGCCCGTGATTCGGTGCTGGCGAACATTTCTCACGAATTCCGAACGCCGCTCGCCGCGCAGCTTGCTTCAATCGAGTTGCTGCGCGACGGCCTCGAAACCATGAACGATGCGCAGCGCCGCGAATTGGTGATGTCGCTCGAGCGTGGTACGCACCGGTTGACCCGACTGATCGACAATCTGCTCGAAAGCGTGCGCATCGAATCGGGCCAGCTCGCGATTCGCCGGCAGAGCTTGACGTTGCGCGAACTCATCGAGGATGGGTGCGAACTGCTTGGTTCGCTGTTCGAATTGCGCAAGCAGCGCTTGGAAGTACGTCTGCCGGACGATTTGCCCGCCATCGAGGGCGACGGTCTGCGTCTTACGCAAGTGTTCGTGAATTTACTGGCGAACGCGAATAAATACGCGCCGGAAGATAGCGTCGTTCGCGTGGGCGGCGCGATGCAGAACGATTCCGTGATCGCTTGGGTGGAGGACGAAGGGCCGGGCGTTCCGGATGCCGCACAAGGGTCTATCTTCGATCGCTTCTCGCGCGGCAAGACGGAGGAGCCCGAACCGGGCGGTT
>CAZQYC010000135.1:0-3684 GCA_964597495.1 uncultured Steroidobacteraceae bacterium
AGCCAGTTAGCCAGTTAGCCAGTTAGCCAGTTAGCCAGTTAGCCAGTTAGCCAGTCGGCCTCTTTATCAGTCCCACCACTTCCACCACTTACCCTTTTCCTTGACCTCCCCACCCGGAAAATTCTCCTCCAACACCCTCTTCGCATTCGCCGACAAATCGGGCATCCCGAGCTTGGCATAGCTGTCGACCATGATGCGGAGTGCATTACGCACGGCGGGCGCGCCGTCGTAGTTCTCTATGACGTACTTGCAGCGGTTAATGGCTCCGACATAAGCGCCGCGTTTCAAGTAATAGTTGGCGACGGCGATTTCGTAGTCCGCCAGTTTGTTGCGCAGGAAGACCATCCGCTGCCGCGCATCCGCCGCGTACTCGCTGTTCGGGTAGCGCGCGACCAGTGTTTGGAACGCTTGAAACGATTTGCGTGCGTCGATGGGCGGGCGTTTATTCAAATCTGCGCGAAACCAACGTTCGATGAAGTTCGGCACGCCTTCGAAGGTCGAGAGCCCCTTGATGTAGTACGCATAATCCGTACGGGGGTGCGTGGGGTTCTCGCGGATAAATTGGTCGGCTTGATCTTCGGCGGATTCCGGTGCGCGATTTTTGTAGTAGGCGTACATCAGATCGAGATGACCCTGGCGCGAAACGTTCGCGAATGGAAAGCGCGATTCCAGTTCTTCGTACAGTTTGACGGCGCCGCCGAAGTCGCCGCTCTCGAGGTTGTCGTGCGCCATTTCATAAATTTTTTCCGCCGACAGCGTCTTGCGCTTCTTCGCTTTGGCGCCGCTGCAGGCGCCTGTCAGCGCGGTGATGCCGAGCAGCAAACAAACGAGGAGCATGCGCGCGAGAGCTTGCGGCGGCATGTTGCGTTTGTTTTGGGGCAGACGGTTCTGGAGCAGGGTTGTCTGGGAGGGATTGTAATGAGGCATAGCCAAGGACTATAGATCGGTTATTTATTGGGCGCTGAGCCAGGCGAAAAAGCGGCGGCAGTATAGCGGATGAAATCGCCAGCCAACCTTGCGGCTTCTGTAAGATGGGCGGGTTGCCATTAGGTTCCCGTCGCCGCCAACGTGCCCAACGAAATTTCCCAAATTTTAAGCGTCCCGGCCGAGTTGGCCGGCCAGCGATTGGACCTGGCTTTGGCCCGACTTCTTCCGGACTATTCGCGCAGCCGTATCAAGGAATGGATCGACGCCGGACACGTGCGCGTCGATGGCAGGCAGCTTAAACCCAAGGAGAAACTCCTCGGCGGGGAGCAAATCCGGGTTCAGGCCGAATTGCCGGCCCAAGTGCCGATGTCGCCGGAACGAATCGAACTCGATGTCGTGCACAAGGACGGTCACCTCTTCGTTCTGAATAAGCCGGCAGGGTTGGTCGTGCACCCGGGTGCGGGGAATTCGGCAGGAACGATGCAAAACGCGCTTCTCCATCTCGATCCGAAACTCGAACGATTGCCCCGGGCGGGCATCGTCCATCGACTCGATAAGGAGACTAGCGGGCTGATGGTGGTCGCGCGCACGGTTGCCGCGCATACCGCGCTCACGCGCATGATCGAAGCACACGAAGTGAAGCGTCATTACGAGGCGGTGTGCGTCGGCATCATGACAGGCGGTGGGACGATCGATGCGCCTATTGATCGGCATCCTACCGATCGCGTGAAGATGTCGGTCCGCCAAAGCGGCCGCGAAGCGATCACTCACTACCGAGTCATCAAACGCTTCCGAGCGCATACGCAGGTTCGCGTGCAGCTTGAAACCGGCCGTACGCATCAGATTCGTGTTCATCTGGCCCACATCAAATATCCGATCGTGGGCGATCGTGTGTACGGTGGCCGGCTGTTATTGCCGAAAGGCGCGACGCCTTCCCTCAATGAGGCGATCCGAAACTTTCCTCGACAGGCGCTGCATGCCGCGCAGCTCGAGTTCGCGCATCCCGTGAGCGAGAAGCCGCTGAGTTTTTCGGCGCCTTTACCGAAGGACATGCAGGGCTTGCTGAAAACACTGGCGGCAGATCTTGCCTCGGTAGAAACGCGGGAGACGAGACGCGCGGCGCGGCAGAAATGACCATGCGCACGTTTTCCTACGTCTCTCCCGACTGGCCGGCACCATCGAACGTTCGCGCCGCGGCGACATTTCGTACGGGTGGCGTAAGCCCGCGACCTTTCGACGAATTGAACCTGGCTAGTCACGTCGGTGATTCGGCTGAGGCCGTTGCCGAGAATCGCCGGATTTTGCGAGCGGCCCTGCGATTGCCAGGCGAGCCCGCCTGGCTCGATCAGGCCCATACCGATAGCGTAGTGGAAGCGGGTTCCGATTCGCGACCGCCACGCGCCGATGCGAGCGTTGCGCGAAAAGCCGGCGTCGTGTGTGCAGTCATGACGGCGGACTGCCTGCCCGTGCTGTTTTGCAGTCGAGAGGGTGACCGAGTGGCGGCGGCTCACGCAGGTTGGCGTGGACTGGCTGCCGGCATTCTCGATAACACCGTTGGCGCTCTTGGAGTGCCTGGCCAAGACCTCATCGCTTGGCTTGGGCCGGCCATCAGCCAACCTGCATTTGAAGTTGGCGACGAGGTGCGCATCGCCTTTCTTGCGAAGGATGCCGGCGCTGCTGCCGCGTTCGCGCCTAACTCACGGGGGCGGTGGCAATGCGATCTCTACGAGCTTGCGCGCCGTAATTTAGCGGCACTCGGCGTCCATCGGATTTATGGCGGTAACTACTGCACGTATACGGATGAGCACCGGTTTTTTTCGTATCGTCGCGACGGGCAGTGCGGAAGGATGGCGACGTTAATTTGGCTAGAGAGCTACTAGCTGCTAGTCACTAGCAAGAAAGACGGGCTACGCGCTGTGCTACTCTTGATGAGAAGAAAAATCTCTTTCCGATTTCTGGCTAGCGCCTAGTTGCTAGCGGCTAGAAGCTTTTTATGTCTCTGCTCCTCTGGATCATCGGTTTTACTTTTCTAGGCGGCGCGCTCAGTGCGCTCGCTGCATCGCTCTTTCTATTGGTGCCCGAACGCAAGCGCGCAAGTAGCTTGCCGCATCTGGTGAGTTTTGCGACCGGGGCGTTGCTGGGCGCTGCCTTGATCGGTTTGTTGCCGCATGCCGTGGAAGCGGCCGGCGTGGAAAGCATGCACACGCTTGGACTCACGCTATTGTTCGGCATCCTGGTGTTCTTTCTGCTCGAGAAGTTCGTGCTGTGGCGGCATTGCCATGTCGACGTATGCGAAGGTCACGAGGATCATCATCACGAACCGAATCGGGTGACCGATCAGCATCGGGATGCGGCCTCTGCTCGGTTAATTCTCATGGGAGACGGATTCCACAACCTGTTGGACGGCGTCCTCATTGCAGCGGCGTTCATGACGGACGTTCATCTCGGAGTCGTCACGGCATTGGCGGTCATCGTTCACGAGATTCCCCAGGAAGTGGGTGATCTCGCGATTCTCCTTCAGGGAGGCATGAGTCGAGGTCGTGCGCTTTTATTGAATCTGCTCACGAGCCTGACCTCCGTGCTCGGCGGAGCGATTGCTTATTTCGCCCTCGCCGACGCTCTGCGATTCCTTCCCTACGCCCTTGCCTTTGCCGCGTCGAGCTTTCTTTACATTGCCGTGGCCGACCTTATCCCGGGCCTGCATCGGCGCGTCGATCCCCGCTCGGGGGTTACGCAACTTGCCCTGATTTCCGCAGG
>CAZQYC010000135.1:3784-7938 GCA_964597495.1 uncultured Steroidobacteraceae bacterium
TATGCGTTCCGACAAACTCACCTCCAAATTCCAATTGGCGCTCGCCGATGCGCAGTCGCTGGCGCTCGGCCGCGATCATCAATTCATCGATCCGTTGCACCTTATGACGGCCTTGCTCGACAGCCAAGGGGGGTCGGTGCGCCCGTTGCTCGGTAAGGCTGGGGTAAATCTCAACGCGCTGCGTTCGCAGTTGGGCGACGCGCTTGACCGGTTGCCGAAAGTGGAGGGCACCGGCGGCGATGTGCAGGTTTCGAATGAACTCGGCAAGCTGCTCAATCTCACCGATAAGCTGGCGCAGAAGCGCGGCGATCAATACATATCGAGCGAACTCTTCGTGCTAGCCGCTTTGGAAGATAAAGGTCAGCTAGGAACGATGCTTCGCAACAACGGAGCCGTGAAAGGCGCCGTCGAGAAGGCCATCGACGAGGTGCGCGGCGGCGAAAAGATCGACGACCCGAACGCGGAAGAAAGTCGCCAGGCGCTCGAGAAATACACCGTCGATCTCACCGAACGCGCATCGCAGGGAAAGCTCGATCCGGTCATCGGTCGCGACGACGAGATTCGCCGCACAGTGCAAGTGTTGCAACGTCGGACGAAGAACAATCCCGTGCTCATCGGCGAACCGGGCGTGGGCAAGACCGCCATCGTCGAAGGACTGGCCCAGCGCATCATTAACGGGGAAGTGCCGGAGGGTCTGCGCAACAAGCGCATTCTCGCGCTCGATATGGGGGCGCTCATTGCGGGCGCAAAGTATCGCGGCGAATTCGAAGAGCGTTTGAAGGCTGTCCTCAACGATCTCAAGAAGCAGGAAGGGCAAATCATCCTGTTCATCGACGAGTTGCATACCATGGTCGGTGCCGGAAAGGCCGAAGGCGCGATGGATGCCGGCAACATGTTGAAACCCGCGCTCGCGCGCGGCGAGCTGCACTGCGTCGGTGCGACGACGCTCGATGAATATCGCAAGTACATCGAAAAGGACGCGGCGCTCGAACGCCGTTTCCAAAAAGTGCTGGTGAACGAGCCCTCGGTCGAGGACACCATCGCCATCTTGCGCGGTTTGAAAGAGCGCTATGAAGTGCACCACGGCGTCGACATCACTGATCCCGCCATCGTCGCAGCTGCCACGCTGTCGCATCGCTATATCAGCGATCGCCAATTGCCGGATAAAGCCATCGACTTGATCGACGAGGCCGCCTCGCGCATTCGCATGGAAATCGATTCCAAGCCGGAATCGATGGACAAGCTCGAGCGCCGCATCATTCAGCTCAAGATCGAACGCGAGGCGTTGAAGAAGGAGTCCGACGAGGCTTCGAAGAAACGCCGCGGGTTGGTCGAGGAAGAGATTCGGGAATTGGAGAAGGAGTTTGCCGATCTCGCGGAAGTGTGGAAAGCCGAGAAGGCCTCCGTGCAAGGTGAGGCGCAGATTAAAGAAGAATTGGAGCGCGTGCGTATCGAGCTTGAAGCGGCGCGCCGCGCGCAGGATCTGCGCCGCCAGGCGGAACTTCAGTACGGCAAAATCCCCGAGCTCGAGCGGCGTTTGCAGGAAGCGGCGACCGCCGAGCAAGCGGAAAAGACCTTGTTACGCAACAAGGTCGGCGAGGAGGAAATCGCCGAAGTGGTTTCCAAGTGGACCGGCATTCCCGTGTCCAAGATGTTGGAAGGCGAGAAAGACAAACTGCTTCGCATGGAAGAGTCGCTCGCCAAACGTGTAGTGGGTCAAACCGAGGCCGTCACCGCTGTCGCCGATGCGATCCGTCGTTCACGTGCCGGTCTGGCCGATCCCAACCGACCGAACGGTTCCTTTCTGTTTCTAGGGCCGACAGGCGTCGGCAAGACTGAGCTCTGCAAGGCGCTTGCAGAATTCCTCTTCGACACTGAAGAAGCCATGGTGCGCATCGACATGTCGGAATTCATGGAAAAGCATTCGGTCGCGCGCCTAATAGGTGCGCCGCCGGGATACGTAGGCTATGAAGAAGGCGGCTATTTAACCGAAGCCGTGCGCCGCAGACCGTACTCGGTCATTTTGCTCGACGAAGTCGAGAAGGCGCATCCCGACGTATTCAACGTGCTCTTGCAGGTGTTGGACGACGGTCGTCTGACGGACGGCCAAGGGCGCACCGTCGATTTCCGCAACACCGTCATCGTCATGACGTCGAATTTGGGCTCGCATGCGATTCAAGCCATGTCGGATGAAAATGGAGCTGGCGACGAACAGGATGCTTTGCAGTACGCCAAGATGAAAGCGGCGGTAATGGCGACGGTGCAGCAGCATTTCCGGCCGGAGTTCATTAATCGCGTGGACGACATTGTCGTATTCCATCCGCTCGGCAAGGCCCAGCTTCGTTCCATTGTGGACATTCAACTCGGCTATCTGCGCAAGCGCCTGGCGGATCGAGACATTCAGCTCGAACTGGATAACGCCGCTCGCGACCTCTTAGGCGAAGCTGGTTTCGATCCCGTGTATGGGGCTAGGCCGCTTAAGCGGGCCATCCAATCGCAGGTGGAGAACCCGCTCGCTCAACGTATTCTCCGTGGGGAGTTTGGTCCGGGCGCAAAAGTGAAGATAGCCGGTAAGGAAGGAGGACTGACGTTTGCCAAAGCCTAGCCACTCGGCTAGGTTCGTAAAAAGTGGGCACGGCCTTTCGGTACTTGAACAATCCAGGCAGGTCCCTATGATGCGCGACGCTGGTCTATAACGACTGGTTTATAACATCCGGGATTGCCTAAATGCCGTTCTACGAATACGAGTGCAGCGCCTGCAAGTTTTATGTGGAAGCCTTGCAGAAGATTTCCGACCCTCCCATGAAGAAGTGCCCGAGCTGCAAGAAGCAGACCTTGAAGAAGCTGGTATCCGCACCGGCGTTTCGATTGGCCGGGGGCGGCTGGTATGAAACGGACTTCAAATCGGACAAGGAGAACAAGCGCAATCTGGTCGGCGAGGAGAAGGAGTCTTCGTCATCCGATTCAAAACCGGACGCCGCCGCCAAATCGACCGATACGAAGCCCGCGGCAGAGACTAAGGCGGATAAGTCCGCTGAAAAGAGCAGCGATTCCGTCTCTAAACGGTCCGCCGCAAAAGCCAAGCCCAAACCCAAGGTTAAGGCTCCCGCCAAAAAGAAATAGACCTTAAGTCTTGTCCGGCCGCGCATTTTGCTGCGCTTGCGTGGCCGAAGAAGCCTCCGTAACATCGCGCGCTCTGAATAGGCGCTAGGCACTAGGCTCTAGTCACTAGCCAGAATACGTTTGCGGAGTCTTTTTTGGCCTAGCGCCTAGCGCCTAGGGCCTAGGTGCTTTTTCGATGCGTTCCCACTACTGCGGTCATGTCAACGAATCCCTTATCGGTCAGGAAGTGACCGTTGCCGGTTGGGTGCACCGGCGCCGCGATCACGGCGGCGTGATCTTTGT
Organism: uncultured Steroidobacteraceae bacterium; assembly: GCA_964597495.1. Lineage (GTDB taxonomy): Bacteria > Pseudomonadota > Gammaproteobacteria > Steroidobacterales > Steroidobacteraceae > CAZQYC01. The sequence continues at coordinate 7,190 of CAZQYC010000135.1, forward strand.
CGATCTGCGCGACCGCGAGGGGCTGGTGCAACTCGTTTTCGATCCTGATCGCAAAGACGTGTTTACGAACGCCGAACGGCTGCGCAGCGAATTCTGCATTCGCGTGACCGGGAAGGTGCGCGCGCGTCCGGCCGGCACTGCCAACCCGAACCTTGCATCGGGTCAAATCGAAATGCTCGGCACCGAGCTTGAGATTTTGAACAAGTCCGAAACGCCGCCGTTTCACCACGACGAAACGACCAACGAAGAGTTGCGGCTCAAGTATCGCTATATCGATCTGCGCCGCGACGTCATGCAAAAGCGCATTCTGTTGCGCCACAAAGTGACGCGCGCCATGCGTAATTACATGGACGAGCACGGCTTCGTCGATATCGAAACGCCGATGCTGACCAAGGCCACGCCGGAAGGCGCGCGCGACTATCTCGTGCCGAGCCGCACACATCCCGGCAGCTTCTTCGCGTTGCCGCAGTCGCCGCAGTTGTTCAAGCAGCTTCTAATGATGAGCGGTTTCGACCGTTACTATCAGATCGTCAAGTGTTTCCGTGACGAAGACTTGCGCGCCGAGCGCCAACCGGAATTCACCCAACTCGATATCGAGACCTCGTTCATGAGCGAGGAGCAGATCATGCAGTTACTCGAAAAGCTTGCTGTATCGCTATTCAAAACGGTGCTCAACGAAGATTTACCGCAGCCTTTCCCGCGCATGACCTACGCCGACGCGATCCGTCGCTACGGTTCCGACAAGCCCG
>CAZQYC010000136.1:0-2371 GCA_964597495.1 uncultured Steroidobacteraceae bacterium
TGCCGGCACTGCGCACCAAATCGGAACAATTGACCGGCTTTCTCGCTCGAGCGCTGGCAGAGCGGTTGTCGAATCGAGTTCGCGTCGTCACTCCTTCAAGCGCCAACGCGCGCGGCTGCCAGTTATCGCTCGCATTGAACGCCGACCTCGCTGGCGCGAAACGAATTGAGGAACGGCTCCGTGAAGCGGACGTCGTGTGCGATTGGCGGGAACCGAATATTTTGCGCGTGGCGCCGACGCCGCTGTACAACTCGTATTACGATGCGTGGAAGCTGACGTCCGTCCTTGAGGAGATAGTTACTTGACCGATCCGGCCACAAGCCTCGCGCACTCTCCCTCCTCCGCTGCCAACAATTCATCACCTAGTTCCGAATCGAAACAACCTCTATCGAAACAGCCAAAACAATCCGTCACCGTGCTCGGCGCCGGACCCGCTGGCGCCTTGATGTCCATATTACTGGCGGCGCGCGGTCACCGCGTGACGGTGCTGGAGCGCTTACCCGATCTCCGTCACGCCAAGAACGGCGCGGGCCGCTCGATCAACCTCGCCCTCGCCGATCGCGGCATCCATGCACTCAAATCGGCCGGCGTCTTCCAGTGTATCGAGCCGCTTTTGATTCCCATGCGCGGACGCATGCTGCACGATGAAGGCGGCCAGCAATCGTTCCTGAAGTACGGCAACGAACCGCATGAAGTCATTCACTCGATCTCGCGCACACGGCTGACCGCCGCACTCTTGGATTTCGCCGAACGCGAACGGCATGTCGAATTGCGCTTTCGGCAAAACTGCATTTCGGTCGACCGCATCGAGCGAACGCTGTCCATGCAGGATATTCCGACCGGCAAGCTATACCCGATTCCACTGCATCGCGTCGTCGGCGCCGATGGCGCAGGTTCGATACTGCGCCGCTTCCTGGTCGAAGCCGCGGACGCGAAGGCTTCCGACGAAATGCATTCGCACGGCTACAAGGAATTGACGATCGCCGCGGGAGCCAGCGGCGAATTCAAGCTAGATCCGAATGCACTGCACGTATGGCCGCGCGGCGAATTCATGCTGATTGCGCTCCCGAATCAGGACGGCAGCTTCACGGCCACGCTGTTTCTACCGCACGACGGTCCGGAGAGCTTGTCGGCCTTAACGACGCCGGCCGAGATCGTCGGTTTTTTCCGGCGGTATTTTCCCGACGCACTCGACGTCATCACCGATCTTCCGGAACAATTTGCAACGCACCCGACCGGCTCGATAGGTACGGTTCGCGTAGACCGATGGACGTACGGCGCGGAACTCGTCCTGATCGGCGACGCGGCCCACGCAATCGTGCCGTTTCACGGGCAAGGCATGAATTGCGCATTCGAAGACTGTATCGCGCTCGACGAATTACTGGCCACGAACGGTTGGGAAATAGGATGTTCGGAATTCGAGAGGCATCGCAAGCCGAATGGCGATGCGATCGCGACAATGGCGCTCGAGAATTACCTTGAAATGCGCGATACCGTTCGCAATGCCAAATTTCAGCTGCAAAAGGCCCTCTCCCTCGAACTTGAAAAACGTCATCCGCGTTTTATCCCGCGCTATTCAATGGTGATGTTCCATCACGAAATCCCTTACTCGACCGCACTTGAGCGCGGCCGCATCCAGGCGGAAATTCTTACCGAACTAACCCGCGACGTAGACTCCTTAGCGGCTATCGACTACGCATATGCGGCTCGCCTGATTGAGGCTCGGCTTCCTCCATTGGACTAGAGAAGCTCTGATTAATTCGTCACACCGGCGCAAGCCGGTGTCCATCTCCGTAATTCAGATGGATTCCGACTTTCGTCGGAATGACGATGATTGAATAAATCAGACCTTTTCTCGGTTGCTAGGCGGCAGCGCCATTTCTTCGCTCGAGGTTTTTTCGCTCTAGAGTCTGGAACGAAAACGCATAGGCATGCCTCTCGTCGACGGGATGTTCTTCCCGCGCTACTTCTTGCCACTCCGCCGCATCGAGTGCCGGCAAATACGCATCGCCGGCGACTTGAGCGTGAACGAGCGTGAGATGAATGACGTCCGTTCGCGGCAATATTTGCCGATAGATGTCGGCGCCACCGATCACTGAGATCTCAGCGACACTGCCGGCGACGCGAAACGCCTCGTCGATCGAAGACACAACCGTACAGCCCGTCGCTTCGAAATCCGGTTGGCGAGTAACCACGATGTTAAGTCGACCCGGAAGCGGCTTGCCGATCGATTCGAAGGTCTTGCGGCCCATCACGACGGGCTTTCCCATCGTGAGTTGCTTAAACCGTTTCAAGTCATCCGGCAAACGCCACGGCAGCGCGTTGTCCCTACCGATCACCCCGTCATCCGTGGCTGCGACGACTATCGCGA
>CAZQYC010000136.1:2471-7901 GCA_964597495.1 uncultured Steroidobacteraceae bacterium
TGGGTTTGGACTTGGGTTTTGATTTGGATTTGGACTTCGGCTTGGATTTCGAGGCCCCCTTCTGCTTGGCCAGCCTTGCCAGCCGACGCTTGCGCTTCCTTTCGGCGGCTTCGATCTGCGGCTTCAGATCGGTCGGATGCTTGTCCAACATGGTCCCGCGACATCGTTTAGCGCCGCAACGGCATGCATAGTTGGCCAATTCATTCGGGTCGTCGGTGCTTTCCCAGGTGAGCTGATAGTCGTACCCCAATTCGTCGCCTGGTTCGATATTCCGAATCGCTTCGATGAACACGCGGCTGCGTTCGATCACCGTTTCGCAATTGGGTCCGCAGCTGTGGTTGATGTAGCGGGCTTCGTTGCCGTCGACGCCGGCGTCGATCACCGTCCGATTGCTGGCGATGAACAAGAAGGTGTGGCCGTCGTCCTGCCCTTTCTCATCGTAGCGCCGATCCGCCTCCGCGTGCGACACGCGTTCGCCCAGGTACTCGATGATGCGCGAGCCCTTCTTGATCGGCGCAATGGCTTTGACGCCTCGGCCGTGAATCGGCGAATCGTAGACGGTGATCAACGGGGAGGTGGAAGGAATGGTAGCGGCTCGTTTCTTAGTACGGGACATGATCGATGGTATGCATTAAACGAAAATTGGAATTGAGATGCGCAGGGCATGAGCTCGGCATTCTGACGTCTCACGAATCACGTGTCACGCATCACGCTCAAATTGCGATGGGCGCTTTGATCAGCGGATGCGCTTGATAGTTCGCAAAAGCGAAATCGGCGAACTGGTATTCAAAGATAGAGGAAGGACGACGGGTAAGGTCGAGCTTCGGCAAACCATACGGTATGCGGGCAAGCTGTACGTCGGTTTGCTCGAGGTGGTTGAGATACAAGTGGCAATCTCCGCCGGTCCAGATGAACTCGCCCACCTCCAAATCGCACTGTTGCGCAATCATGTGCGTCAGCAACGCATAGGACGCGATATTGAACGGTACGCCTAAAAAAATATCCGCGCTGCGCTGATAAAGCTGGCAAGAAAGCCTGCCGTCGCCGACCCAGAATTGAAACAGGGCATGACACGGAGTGAGGGCCATTTGCTCGAGCTCACCGACATTCCAGGCGCTCACGATGATGCGCCGCGAATGCGGATCGCGACGAATCAAATCGACGGCCCGGCTTATCTGATCGATGCAGCGGCCGTCCGTCGTCGGCCACGAGCGCCACTGCTTGCCGTAAATGGGGCCCAGTTCGCCGCGTTCGTCGGCCCACTCGTCCCAAATGGTGACGCCGTGATCGCGCAGATACTTGGTGTTGGTCTCGCCGCGTAAAAACCACAGCAATTCGTAAACGATCGAGGGTATGTGCAGCTTTTTCGTCGTTACGAGCGGAAAGCCGGCGCGTAAGTCGAAACGCATCTGGTAACCGAAAACCGACAGCGTACCCGTCCCGGTTCGGTCGGTCTTCTTGACACCCGCCGTCCGCACGTGCCGCATGAAGTCGAGATACTGTTGCATGAGTCAGCTCGCCAAGTTTCCGCTCGGTATTTTCCGAGAGTATGCGTAAACCAGCAACCACGTTCCCGCGATCACCATCGGCAGGGACAGCAATTGGCCTTCCGTCACCCAGCCCAACAGGAGGTAGCCGCGATTGGCATCCGGAACGCGCACGAACTCCACCACGAAGCGGAATACGCCGTAGCAAAGAAGAAACAAGCCCATCACCGCGTAACGCGGACGAGGTCGCGAGGAATAGAACCACACGATGAAGAAAGTCACGATGCCCTCCAGAAAAGCTTCGTACAGCTGCGAGGGATGACGGGCCTGACCGTCTACCAGGAACGCCCACGGCACATCGGTGGGTTTACCCCAGAGTTCGCCGTTGATGAAATTGCCGATGCGACCCGTGAACAATCCGATCGCCGGCAAGGGCGCCGTGAAATCGGCCACGTCGCCGAACGAGCGCTTACGCAGTTTTGCGAATACGGCCGCAGCCGTAATGACGCCCAGGAGCCCGCCGTGAAACGACATGCCCCCTTCCCAAATGCGCAATGCGCGCAAGGGTGCGTGCAGCACTTCTTCAAGGCCGTAGAACAAGATCCAGCCCAGGCGACCGCCTGCGATCACGCCTACCGCGCAAAAGAAAATCAGATCGTCGACATCGATCGGCTGCCACGTAGAACCCGGCAAAGCGGCGCGTTTGCGAGCCAGCAACCATGCCGCGGCGAATCCGATCACGTACATCAAGCCATACCATCGCACGGCCAGCGGACCCACGGAGAAGATGATCGGATCGATCTCAGGATAGTGAATCATTGTCGAAATCGAGTGCTTGGGAGACGAACTCTATTATGGATTGGTTCTCCGCGTCATCCACTAGGGTCCGTAACGAGCTTCAACAGCTCGGTACCGGCGGTAATGATGGGCCCGGCCAGTTCGTCCTTCGCCATCACAGTGAGAAGACCTTGTCCGAAATACAAACCGTCGGAAGCTAAAAAGCTCATTCGAACCATCCCTTCGGTGGGCGGCGCCACGCGCGGCGGCTGCCAGGGACCGATACGGTCTACCGCCGCTTGCGCAGCACTCAGTATTCGTAACAACGTCGGTTGCCATTCGAGCGGGGCAGGCTCGAAGACAAAGATCGCTCCACGATGATGGATGTAACGCACCGTGCCGTCGCGATACGCCGCCAGCACATCGAGCCCTTCGGACAACCGCACCTCCACGACGACGCCCAACAATTCTTTGGGCACCGGCGGCTGCTGCAATTCGCGCAATCGGAAGCTTGCCAGCAGGCGAGCGCGGCTACCTTCTTCGGGATTCTCGGCAATCGCGCGCAACCCCGCCAAATAAGGCTCGCTATTGATCAACGTGGACCATGGCCCTGCCGATCCTGCCTGAGCCGATCCTGTTTGTGCCGACCGTGTTTGTGCCGATCCAGCAAACTCACGGCGATAGGCATTGACCTTGTCGCAGAAAAGTTGGTTGTAAGCCTGGTCGCACTTGGAATCGCCGTAGGGCGCATAGCCATCGCGCGCGACGTTCGGGAAACGAAACAGCGACGTCAAGGACTTGAGCGCATTTCTCATTCCTGCGTCACTCGACAGACAAAAGTCTTTAAGTACCGCGTCTCCTCGATGCCGGGATGAACCGGATGATCCGGCGCCTGACCACCCGCTTCGATCACCTGAACGAAGCGATTGAGGTGACGCCCCGCCTTTTGTATGGCTGCCAGCAGGGCTTCGCTGCTCATGTGGTAAGAACAGGAGCACGAAACCAGTAACCCGTCGCGATGGAGTAACTGCATGGCAAGTTGATTCAACCGCCGATAGGCTGCCTCGCCTTTGGGAATCTCCTTTTTACGTTTGATGAAAGCTGGCGGATCGATGACGACCACGTCGAATTTCCGGCGCGATTCGATCATTGCCTCCATCTGCTGGAAGGCGTCACCCTTCTCGACCTCCACGTTCAATCTGTTGTCCGATGCCGCGCGGCTTACGAGCTCAAGCGCGGCCGCCGAAGAATCCACGCACACGGTTTGCGTGGCACCTGCTTTGGCAGCCGTCAATCCCCAAGCTCCCACGTAACTGAACACGTCCAGCACGCTCTTGCCAGCGACGTATTTCACCAGGGCTCGCCGATTGTAGGCTTGGTCGTAAAACCAGCCGGTCTTTTGGCCGTCGATCAGCGGTACCCGAAAACGCACGCCGCTCTCTTCCAACTCAACGTGCGCGGGCACTTCCCCGAAGGCCGGCTCGACATAGCTATCGAGACCTTCCAACTCGCGTGCGCCGCTGTCGTTCTTCCACAGCATCGCCTGAGGTTTGACGACCTGCCGCACCGCCGTTGCGATCTCGTCTTTAAGCACTTCCATTCCTGCCGTTCCGACTTGTCCGACGACGACATCGCCAAATCGGTCGAGTACCAGGCCTGGAAGGCCGTCGGATTCGCCATATGCCAACCGATAATAAGGTGTCGAATAAATCCGCTCGCGGAGGGCAAGCGCCACTTGCAACCGATGGACGATCAGTCCTTTGTCCGGCGGATAGGCCGCATCGCGAGTCAACACCCGAGCGCAGATGAGCGTGCTGGGATTCACGTAGGCGTATCCCAGGAACTTGTCGCGATCGGAGCGAAGCTCGCACAGGTCGCCGGACTTGAACGCCGTCAGCGGCGTGGCTCCCGTATCGACTTCGTTCGAAAACACCCACAGGTGCCCGGCGGAAATACGGCGATCTTCGTTGCGTTTGAGGCGGAGAATGGGAAAGGACATGGGATCGGTGACTGGTGATTGGTGATTGGGTTCTGGCCAGTGGCTAACTACTAGCCGCTAGCGGCTAGCTTAAAAGGCACTAATCGTTATGCATTTCGTTCACGTATAGTTCGCGCATTCTACCGAACCCGCCCCCCCGCTCATGCATAAATCGTCCGGCCACCGCAACGCGCTCGCGAACGAAACGAGTCCCTATCTCCGCCAGCATGCAAGCAATCCCGTCGACTGGCATCCATGGGGGCCGGAGGCATTGGAATTGGCGCGCTCGTCGGGCAAACCGATTCTGCTCTCGATCGGCTATTCGGCGTGCCACTGGTGTCATGTCATGGCGCACGAATCGTTCGAGGACGACGCCACTGCCGCGCTGATGAACGAGCTATTCGTCAACATCAAGGTCGACCGCGAAGAACGTCCCGACATCGACAAGATCTATCAGCTCGCCCATCACGTGCTCGCGCAACGGGGCGGCGGTTGGCCGTTGACCATGTTCCTCACGCCCTACGATCAGCGTCCTTTTTTCGGCGGTACGTATTTTCCAAACGAACCCCGTTACGGCATGCCGGCGTTCACCGACGTTCTCCGCCGGGTCGCCGACTTCTATCGCCAGCACGACGACGATATCCGCAAGCAAAATGCATCGCTGATGCAAGTCTTCGCGGAAACGCTGCCGCCGGCGCCCGACGAAAATCTAACGCTGAATGCGACTCCGTTCGCCGCGGCGCGCTCGATGCTCGCGCAACAATTCGATCGGGAATTCGGCGGCTTCGGCGGCGCACCGAAATTCCCGCATCCCACTACGATCGAGTTTCTACTAAGGCAGTGGCGCGGCTCGGCGCACGATGCCGAACCCGATCTGCAATCCCTCTACATGGCCACGCTGACGTTGACGCGCATGGCCGAAGGCGGCCTCTACGATCAACTAGGCGGCGGATTCTGCCGCTACTCCGTGGACCGCTTTTGGATGATCCCGCACTTCGAGAAAATGCTGTACGACAACGGCCCGTTGCTCGCTCTCTACTCGCAAGCGGCGCTTGCTACCGGCGACCCCACGTTCAGACGCATCGCGCAAGAAACGGCCGACTGGATGCTGCGCGACCTGCGATCGCCGGAAGGCGCATTTTGGTCCACGCTCGACGCCGACTCCGAAGGGCACGAAGGCAAGTTCTA
>CAZQYC010000137.1:0-7860 GCA_964597495.1 uncultured Steroidobacteraceae bacterium
GCGGACGGTTCGATGCTCGCGCGCGCCAAGACCGATGGCGAACGCATTACCAACGCACCGCTGGTCGTCGACGGCCGCGTCTTCGTTCAGACCGACGGCGGTACCGTCATTGCGTACAAGACGGTGGCGAAGAGCTAATTCTGAATCGTGACCCATCACGCGTGATGCGTGATGGGTCAGACATGAAAACGCTCTCCTGTTACGATCCTTCGCTTCCCGGATCACGCCTCACGCGTCACGAATTCAGACATGCTTCCCGTCATTGCCTTAGTCGGCCGACCCAACGTCGGTAAATCGACGCTGTTCAACGCGCTCACCGGTACGCGCGATGCGCTCGTGGCCGATCTTCCGGGACTCACCCGCGATCGAAAATACGGCTATACAAAAACCGATTTTCCGCCATGCATTGTCGTGGATACCGGTGGTTTGGTTGCGGGCGCCGAAGGCGTCGAACGACTCATGGCCGAGCAGACGCTGCGTGCGGTCGAAGAAGCCGACCGCATTCTGTTTCTTCTCGATGCCCGAGAGGGATGTACGAACGCCGATCAATTCGTCGCCAACGTCCTGCGCCGCACGGGCAAGCCCATTCTTACCGTAGTGAATAAAGCCGAAGGTCTCGACTTCGGAACGGCGGGCAACGACTTTCATCAACTTGGGCTAGGCGAGCCTCAGGCGATTTCCGCCGCGCACAGTTCCGGATTGCATGCGCTCATGGAGCGGACGCTTGAGGGGTTTGACGTCGGTGCCACTGCGCATCCCGACGATCGCGATCGTATTCGCGTCGCGGTGATCGGACGGCCGAACGTCGGCAAATCCACGCTCATCAATCGCTTGCTCGGCGAGGAACGGCTGGTCACGTTCGATGCGCCAGGCACCACCCGTGATTCGGTCTTTGTGCCCTTCGAGCGGGACGAGCGCCGGTATACGCTCATCGATACCGCCGGGGTGCGGAGGCGTGCCCGTGTCGAAGAGGCCATTGAGAAGTTCAGCGTCATCAAGGCGCTGCAAGCGGTGGAGTCGGCGCACGTCGTCATCGGCGTTATCGACGCCCACGATACGGTGGCCGAGCAAGATGCCAATCTTTTCGGCATGGTCGAGGAGCGAGGGCGAGCGCTCGTCATTGCCGTCAACAAATGGGATGGAATACCTACGGATAAGCGCGACGAAATTCGGAACGGATTGGCGCTCCGACTGCCGTTCCTGGATTTCGCGCCGATATTTTTCATTTCCGCGCTCCACGGTACGGCTGTCGGCGATCTGATGCGAGCGGCGAGCGCGGCCTACGACGCATCGATGCGCGAGATGCCGACGCCGGAACTTACGCGAGTGCTGGAGCAGGCCATCGTCCAACATCAACCGCCTTTGATTCGCGGCCGCCGCATCAAATTGCGGTACGCGCATCAAGGCGGCAAGAATCCGCCCGTGATCGTGATTCACGGTAATCAAATCGATCAGGTTCCGGGTGCATACAAGCGTTACCTGATGGGCGTGTACCGCAAGCGATTTCACTTGGAGGGAACACCGGTGCGGATCGAGTTCCGCTCCGACGAAAACCCCTTCGCTGGAAAGCGGAATCCACTCACCCCAAGGCAGCGGCGAAGTCGTCAGCGGGCAGTTCAACGGACGAAGAAGAAAAAATAGGGTAGTAGCTAGGCTCTAGCCACATTTTTTCTTCTGGGCGTTAGCCAGAGGAGATACCCAGGAATCTCGGTATGCGTAGCCGGCATGCTTAAGGAAAAGGCAGCGGGCTACCATCACGACAAGCATCCTCTTGACCTAGCCGCAGCCTGTCTACCCATGCCCGTTGCTCGCAAAATCATGACGCTTCCTGCGCCCTTGCCGCTGCGCCGCGGCGGCGTGCTTGAGGGCGTCGAGATTGCCTATGAAACCTGGGGCGAGCTGAATGCCGCGCGGACCAATGCCATTTTGATTTTCACGGGTTTATCGCCTTCGGCGCATGCGGCGTCGTCGCCGTTGGATCCGAGTCCTGGCTGGTGGGAAGACATGGTAGGGCCGGGAAGGCCGATCGATAGCAATCGTTTCTTCGTGATTTGCGTTAATTCGCTGGGAAGCGTTTTCGGCTCGACGAATCCCTCGTCGATTAATCCGCGCACCGGTCAACCGTATCGACTGACGTTCCCGATTCTCACCATCGAGGACATTGCGCGCGGCGGGTACGAAGTGATGCGCGGACTCGGCATTGAGCAACTGGCGGCTGTGATCGGTCCGTCGTTGGGTGGAATGACGGTCCTCGCCTTCGCTGCGTTATTCCCCACGGCGGCGCGCGGACTGATTTCCATTTCGGCGGCCGCGCGTTCCACGCCGTTCGCCATCGCCTTGCGTTCGTTGCAACGAGAGATTATTCGCAGAGATCCTGCATGGGCAGAAGGAAACTACGAGCCGGGAGCAGGGCCGGTTTCGGGTCAGCGTTTGGCCCGCAAGCTCGGCATGATCACGTATCGGTCGGCGAAGGAGTGGCAACTTCGTTTTGGCCGGGAGCGCGCCCCGCAAGAACATAAACCCGGCAATCCGTTCGGCATCGACTTTGAAGTCGAGTCATACCTCGAGAATCACGCCGCGAAGTTCACGGGACAGTTCGATCCGAATGCCTATCTCTATCTATCGCGAGCCATGGACTTGTTCGATCTGGCCGATCACGGCGGCGGTTCGGTATGCGAGGCTCTCACGTACTTCAAGGTGCAGCGCGCGTTGATTATCGGCGTGGAAACCGATCTCTTGTTTCCGATCGAGCAGCAGCAAGAGCTTGCCGACGGGCTTAAGGGCGGCGGCCGCGAAGTTAACTTTGCGCGTCTGCCGTCGTTGCAAGGGCACGATTCGTTTTTGGTGGACATGGATCGTTTCCGGCCGCTCATCGGCGACTTTTTAAAGGCGCTTTAGCCGTTATCGTCCAGAGCTGTCCTGTGAGAAATGCAGGCTGGCCGGGCATCCCTTCCCGTATAATCCGCGGCCCTTTTCCCCATCCCTCGCCGGTAAACCCAACGTCGTGACCACCAGTAATTTACGCAATATCGCGATCATCGCGCACGTCGATCACGGCAAAACTACATTGGTCGACCAGCTTCTCAAGCAATCCGGCACCTTCGATGCGCGCAAAATCGTCCCCGATCGTGTGATGGACTCCAATGCGTTGGAGCGTGAACGCGGCATCACCATCCTGGCGAAGAACACGGCGATTCGCTGGAAGGAGTACCGCATCAATATCGTCGACACGCCGGGACACGCCGACTTCGGCGGCGAAGTGGAGCGCGTGCTGTCGATGGTCGATTGCGTGCTGCTGCTGGTCGATGCCGTGGACGGCCCCATGCCGCAAACGCGATTCGTGACGCAAAAGGCGTTCTCGCACGGGCTTCGTCCCATCGTCGTCATCAATAAGATCGATCGCGACGAGGCGCGGCCCGGCTGGGTGCTCGATCAAACCTTCGATCTATTCGATCGCTTGGGAGCCACCGAAGCGCAGCTGGATTTTCCGGTCGTCTATGCATCGGCATTGCGCGGCTTTGCCGGCAACGAACCGGATAAATTGACGGACGACATGACGCCGTTGTTCGAGGCCATCGTCAAGCACTGTCCGCCGCCGGACGTGAATGTCGAAGGACCGTTGCAGCTGCAAGTTAGCCAACTCGACTATTCGAGTTACGTGGGCGCGATCGGCATCGGTCGCATCAAGCGCGGTCGCATCAAGCGCAATAGCGCTGTGTCAGTGGTCGATCGCAACGGCAATGTGCGCAACGAGCGAATCGCGCAGGTGCTCGGTTTTTTCGGTCTCGATCGTGCTCCGGTGGAAGAAGCGTCGGCCGGTGACATCGTTGCCTTTGCCGGTATCGAGCGCCCGCAGATTTCCGACACGCTCTGCGATCCGACCGCCGTCGAGGCGCTGCCTCCCTTGGTCGTCGACGAGCCCACCATCAGCATGACTTTCGAGGTCAATAATTCGCCGTTTTGCGGTCGGGAAGGAAAATACGTTACCAGCCGCCAGATACGCGAACGTCTCCAACGCGAGATCGTGCACAACGTCGCCTTGCGTGTCGAAGACACCGAGGATCCGGACAAATTCAAAGTGTACGGGCGCGGGGAATTGCACTTGGGCGTGTTGCTCGAAAACATGCGTCGTGAAGGCTATGAACTTGCCGTCTCGCGACCGCGCGTCGTGATCAAGGAAATCGACGGCAAGCAATGCGAGCCGTACGAACTGGTCACCATCGATCTCGACGACACGTCGCAGGGCGCCGTGATGCAGGCGCTCGGCGAGCGCGGCGGGCTGCTTTCGGGAATGCAGGCGGACGGCAAAGGCCGAGTGCGTCTGGACTACACCATGCCGTCGCGTGGATTGATCGGCTTCCAAACTCAATTCCGGACCATGACGCAAGGGACGGGATTGTTCTATCACATCTTCGATCACTACGGACCGATGGCGAAACGCGATATCGGTTTGCGTCAAAACGGCGTCTTGATCGCCAGTGCGCAAGGCAAGGTGTTGGCGTATTCGCTCTTCAATCTCCAAGACCGTGGACGGTTGATGGTTTCTCACGCCGATGAAGTGTATGAGGGACAAATCATCGGCATCCACAGCCGCGATAACGACCTCGTGGTGAATCCGCTGAAAGGCAAGAAGCTGACGAATATCCGTGCAGCGGGTACGGACGAAAATATCGTATTGACGCCGCCCATTAAGTACACGCTGGAGCAGGCGATGGAGTTCATCGACGACGACGAACTGGTCGAGGTCACGCCTAAGGAAATTCGTTTACGGAAGCGCGCGCTAAAGGAACACGAGCGCAAGCGCGCCGGCCGCGCTGCGGAAGTGGACGACTGAATCGGCCATCAAGACTCAAGACGGCCGACGAAGGAAACGTGCATCGAATAGGTCGTCTTGGCTATTAAACATAACCTGAGCGCGTAAGCGCTATTCCTAAGCCCCCTCCTGAAAACGGGAACGGCTTCACACCGTTGCCCGAGTTAAACCCCCTAAGCTCGCCAACCAACACAAGAGCTGGCGCGGCTGAGGCCGTTCCGCATTTCAATTTCTTGTCGCTTCGTTGCGCTCTCTGAGGCGATTTATGCGGGGAATTTAGACGGCAATCGATATATGCATCGTCTCCTTGAAACACAGCTCAAGGCAGCGACCAGCGTGGCCGGACGGACGGAATGGTCGGCGCTGCTCAAGCTCATCGAACAAACCTACGCCCAAATGGACGGAGAGCGGCGTGGCATCGTGCGTTCGATGCAGTTGATGTCGGATGAGGCGGTGGCGCTGACTCGCGAACTGAAGGAAAGTACGGCGAGTCAGTTGCAGGCCATTCTCGATCATGTGAAGGACGCGATTCTCACCGTTGACGAAGAGGGGCAGATCGCCACCATCAACGCCACGGGCCAGCGCATTTGCGGGCATATCGAGTCCGATATCGTCGGCCAGCCGCTGGCCACGCTGCTGCCTCACTTGGCCGGCAAGAATCCGCGCGAACAATTGGATCAGTGGGCTGCACGCAGCGACGACACGCAAACGGATTTAGCGCCGCGCGAGGCGACAGCCGTTCGCAATAACGGCATGCAATTCAGCGCCGAAGTTGCCGTCAGCAAGACCACGATGAACGGTCGGACCATGTACATCGTATGCTTGCGCGACACGACGGAGCGTAAAGCGGCGGAGGATGCACTACGCGACAGCGAAATGCGCTATCGCCGATTGTTCGACAACGTCGTCGAAGGCGTCTACAGCACGACTCACGACGGGCGCTTCGTATCCGTCAATCCTGCTCTGGTGCGCATGATCGGTTGCCAGTCGGTCGATGAGGCGCTGCGCTTGTCTGCCGTTTCGTTGTACGCCAATCCGAACGATCGCCAGAAAGTCATCGACGCCATCGAACGCAATGGCGAAGCGCTCAATATCGAGTTTCAACTGCGCCGTGTCGATGGTTCCTTGATCACCGTTCTTGAGAACACCCGTGCGGTGCGTAACGAGCGCGGCGAGGTTGTCGGGTACGAGGGAACGTTGTCGGACATTACCGAACGCAAACGCGCCGAAATCGCCGTCTTGGAAGAAAAGGACAAAGCACAGGTTACGCTGGCGTCGATCGGGGATGCCGTCATTACCACCGATGCGGACAAGCGCATCGAGTATCTCAATCCCGTCGCCGAAGATTTGACGGGGTGGGATTCCCAGGAAGCCCAGGGCCGGCCGCTCGCGGAGGTGTTCGCGATCCTCAACGAGAGCACTCGCGATGTCGTTGAAGATCCGGTATCTCGCTGTTTGCGCGAAGGGCGCGTCATTGCCGTCACCGACCATACCGTTCTCGTGAACCGGCGTGGACAGGAGATCGCGATTCAGGATTCTGCCGCACCGATCCGCGACCGCAATGGACACGTTATCGGCGCCGTTATGGTGTTCCACGACGTGAGTCAGGAGCGACGCTTGCGCCGCGCGCTGGCCTATCAAGCCAGTCACGACGCGTTGACCGGCTTGATCAATCGCCGCGAGTTTGAGAATCGGCTCAACGAAGCGTTGCTATCGGCGCGAGCGGCGCCGTCCGGATTGACCCACGTTTTGCTCTACCTCGATCTCGATCAATTCAAGGTGGTCAATGACACGTGCGGGCATCAGGCGGGCGATCGCCTGTTGAAACAAGTGACGGGGCTTTTGCAAACGCGAATTCGCACCAGCGACACGATTGCGCGCCTTGGCGGCGATGAGTTCGGCGTCCTGTTGCAAAACTGCTCTACGGAGCGGGCGGGCCGCATTGCCGAGTCGTTGCGCCAGGCCATCCGCGATTTCCGCTTTGTCTGGCAAGACGGCGTCGTCAATATCGGCGTGAGCATCGGTATCGTCGAAATCAATCGCGACAGCGAGAGCATTACCAGCGTACTCAGTGCCGCCGACGTGGCGTGCTATTCCGCCAAGGACTCCGGTCGCAATCGGATTCATACCTATCAGCATGGAGCTGCTCCGGTGCGGCATCGCGAAATGCAGTGGGTATCGCGACTGATGCGCGCCGTCGAAGAGAACCGGCTGGAGCTTTACTATCAACCCATAGTGCCTATTGGCACCAACTTCGATACCCGCCGTCACTACGAATTGCTATTGCGCATGCGCGGCGAGCACGGCGAACTGGTTCATCCGGCCGAGTTCATTCCGGCCGCCGAACGCTACAACTTAATGCCCGCCATCGATCGCTGGGTGGTGCAGCACGCGCTAGGCGCATTGGCGCACTATCGAGTCGACGGCGATGCGCCTGACGCCTACACGGTATCGATTAACTTATCGGGTAACTCGCTCAACGACGATCGGTTCTTGGATTTCTTGATCAACGAACTACAAACGCATGATTTGAGCCCGAGCGCCGTATGTTTCGAAATTACGGAAACTGCCGCGATTGCGAATCTTGCCAACGTGGTCCATTTCATGCGTGAACTGAAATTGCGCGGCTGCATGTTCTCGCTCGACGATTTCGGCAGCGGTTTGTCGTCGTTCATGTATCTCAAGAATTTGCCGGTGGACTATCTGAAGATTGATGGGCAGTTCATTCAGAACATGACCGCCGACCACGTGGATCGCAGCATGGTCGAAGCGATTCGGCAAATCGGCCATGCAATGGGAATCAAAACGATTGCGGAGCGGGTGGAGTCGGCGGAAGTGCTGCTCTGCTTGGCGTCGATCGGCGTCGATTACGCACAAGGGCATTATGTGGCGTATCCCGAATCTGTCGAAGCGCTAAGCCGTATTACGCGCTCGACGCCGCGATTGCAGCTTAAACAAGCTTAGACCCTATACAATGCGCGCCCATGACGGGTGTGCCTGACAATCTCCACCGCCGAATTTGCGTAGCTCCGATGATGGACTGGAAC
>CAZQYC010000138.1:0-2081 GCA_964597495.1 uncultured Steroidobacteraceae bacterium
AGAACTGTAGCTTCCCAAGCTACTAGCGTGGGTTCGATTCCCATCACCCGCTCCAACCTCTGATGTCACCCGGGCCCAGCGGCATTCAAGAGCGACCGATCTGGGAGTTGCGCTCCAAATACAATGCAAACCACGGCGCTAATTCGCTATTTCTTGATTCCGCTCCGCACCTCGCCTCTGCTGCTGATGGGGAGTTTTGTGGTACTGCTGGCGCTGGGATTGCGAGCGGGCCTATTGGGTCTGCCACTGCTCATCATCGTGGTGTCGTGGTTTTTCAAGTATTCGTTCGTGCTCCTCGATTCCATCGTGGAGGGGAGGAGAGAGCCACCCGTATTGTCGTTGGAGATGGTGAATCCGGTGGAGCAGCGGCCGCTCGGAATGCTATGCGCCATTGGGGCTTTCTACTGGCTCACATTGCGAATCGAACCTGCGGTGGGGTCCGCCGCCGTTCATGCGCTTCAAATCGGCGGCTTGCTCCTTTTGCCGGCAATGGTTGCAGTGACGAGCATCACCGGTAGATTTTTTGCGGCTTTCAATCCCGCCGCGGTGTTTGCTGTGGTAGCACGGGCGCCATCGGCGTATGCGACGTTGTTGGCCTGCATCGGCGCTCTGTGGTCAATTCCGTATCTTTCGATTCGGTATGCAATTACTTGGGCCGTGCCAGGAGCGTTCGTCAGCGAGTCGGCTTCTATTCCGATTCTTTTGTTGTATGCCCTCGCGATGTATTTGTGGTTGGCAATGTGCGCATGCATAGGAGGCTTGATCTACGAGCACCGCGAACAAATCGGCTATGAGCCCAACGAATCGCCGGAGCGCAGTGAAGCGCGCAGTAATGCGGAACTGGAGCGCGAACGCGACAAGATCATGGACGGAATTTTCGCGGAATACCGCGGTCATGCACTGACGAATGCCGGTGCAAGCGTCCGAAAGATCATCGATGGGTCGCACACGCCGCTCACGGAGTTTCGCTGGTTGTATGCGCGCGCGGCCAAGTGGCCCGATCCACGATTGGCCGGTTACCTAGTGCAGCACTGTCTTCCGACGTTGCTGCAAGCGCGCGCCAACGGTGAAGCTCTCGATCTGGTTCGTGAGCGTCTGCGAGTCGATCCGACCTTTCGTCCCGCTTCGGCGGCACACGTACTTCAAATGGTGGCGCTGGCGCGGGATGGCGGGGACAAGTCCACAGCCAGGCAGTTGTTAAGGGATTTCGAAGCGCGATTTCCTGGCGATCCCGCCGTGCCGCTGGCTGCCAAGTTAAACGCCGACATTGCACGCTAGCCGCAACGAGGATGAGCCAGCTTCTAAGCTGCGCAGATGATGTAAAGCTTTCCCGAGATCGGATAGCGAAGATTGCGGCCGTGCAGTCGGTAGTGCACGGGAATTTTATGTCCGGCCGCCGTCGAATCCACAACCACTTGCAGCGGTTGCCGAAAGGCGGTGATGCGCTGCCGTGCTGGAATTTTCTCGTAGTTCTCGCTGACTCGAATCACGTCGCGAGTGATTTCCACATGCGGCTTACCGTGCATTGTCCCGGATGCGTTCGTCGACAGCGCCGCGGAAGCGTGCGTGTCCGAGACGGTCAATCCCACGTTCGAGGGAATATGCACGACGAGCGATGCGCAATCGATGTCGCAATCGCCGTCCAATACCAATTGCAAATTGATCGCATGAGCTTGCTGCTCGGCGCGAAAATGTGCGTCGGCGGTACGGAATGTTTCTTCGACCCTGGCCAGTTCGAGACGCAGTGTGGTGATGCCCTTGTCTGCATAGGCTGCATCGCAGCCCATGATCCGTGCCTGCGACAGTCGCCCGATATAGGTCATCTCGCTGGAAGCGGTTGCCATTGCCAATTGCCGTGCGTCGATGAGCGCGGCGATCTTGTCGGCCGCGATCTTCGACGGCAGTTGCGCGGCGTTTGCGGTTTGGAGGCGAATGAATTCCGACGGGGCCTCGCCTGCAAACTGCACGCGGACTCGGCCGTCGTAGAGCGGGCCGACGAGCCTCTCGGCGTATAGTTTGTCGAGCTCGCTGCGCCGCATGCGCACCGAATGATTGCGCCGGCGTGTCCATAGATCTCCCAC